>JAYUGA010000096.1:0-15856 GCA_043738565.1 Rhodobacterales bacterium | reverse complement strand
CCTCCAGCCGATACCCCCCACCATCGCCTGCAAGGTCAAACCTGGTCAATAGCGCCGCCTCCTGCCGGGCCCGGATCGCCGTTGCCCGCACTGCCCTCGTGTCGCGCGGGCGGCTCAGGGATCACCTCACAATTTGTCGGGAATCAAACACCTGGCCAGATCGCCGCCACAGGTCAGCAATTTCGCGCCACCCTGCACCGTCACCGCCTGCGCCCGCGTCACCGGGGAAACCTCATGCGCACACCACCCCGCCAAAGTCCGTTGCGGCGGCGGCTCCCGGCGCCCGGAATGGGCGGCATGAGCGCGGGCGGTGACCATTTCGGTCCGGTAAAACTGGCACTTCACGGGCTTCCTCCTAAGGCCGGAATGATCCGGACGCCGCAGTCCACCACGAAGTTCCGCACCATACGGAAACCCGGCGGGTTCGGCTCTGCCAACGCCTGATAGGGCCTTTGGGGCACAATGACCATGCGTTTGGCCAGAATGGCCGCAGTTTCCGCCCGACGGCGCGCACAAGGGACAGGCACCAGCAGGTTGCGGGTTCTCTGCAAGTCGATCTGCGCCAGTGCCTTCACACCGGGATGTTGTCGATCAGCCTGACCCCGCCCAGCCAGACCGCAGCCAGCAACCGCAACGGCCGGTCCAGCCCCACCGCCGCATCCAGCGAGGCGGCGTCGCGCAGCTCGATATACTCAACGCTGTCAAAGCCCGCAGCCAGCACCTCGGCCTGGCAGGCGGCAAGGGCCTGTGCCGGGTCGGCACCGCCCAGAATCATAAGCGCCGTGCGGGTCATGGCGGCGTAAAGCGTGGCGGCAACCAAGCGCGCCGCCGTCCCCAGCCGCGCATTGCGCGACGACATCGCCAAGCCGTCCGCCTCGCGCACCGTTTCGCAGCCGACGATCCAGACGGCGAGGTTCAGATCGCGCACCAACCGGTTGATGACCCGCAACTGCTGCCAGTCCTTCTGGCCGAAATAGGCGCGGTCGGCCAGCGTCATGCCGAACAGTTTGGTCACCACCGTCGCCACCCCGTCGAAATGACCGGGCCGCAGTGCGCCTTCTAACGATTCCGCGACACCCGCTACCGAAACCGTGGAGGCAAAGCCCGGCGGATAAACCTCGGCCAGTGTCGGCGCAAAGATCACGTCCACGCCAACTGTCGCCAGCAAAGCCGCATCCGCCGCCTCGGTGCGCGGATATTTCGCAAGGTCATCGGGGTTGTTGAACTGTCTGGGGTTCACGAAGATCGTCACGATCACCCGCTCACATTCCGCCCGCGCCTGCCGCGCCAGGCTCAGATGCCCGTCGTGCAGCGCCCCCATCGTCGGCACCACACCCACGACGGCTCCACCCGCCTTCCAGCCGCGCACGATCGGGCGCAGGTCGGCCATCGTCTGCAGGATCAGCGTCACGGTCTGGAACCCTTGGGCGCCTCATCGGCAAAGCCATGCTCGGCCGCCGGAAACCGCCGCGCCCGGACATCGGCGGCATAGGCGGCGATGGCCTCGGCCGCCGTTGCCCCCAAATCCGCATAGCGTTTGACGAACTTCGGTCGGAAATCGGTGAACATGCCCAGCATGTCATCGATCACCAGCACCTGCCCGTCGCAGTGCACCCCGGCCCCGATGCCAATCGTCGGAATGGTCAGGCCTTGCGTGATCCGCGCCGCCAGCCCGACCGGCACCTTTTCCAGCACCACCGCAAACGCCCCAGCCGCCTCGATCGCGCGGGCGTCCTGCATCACGCCTTCGGCATCGCCATCGCGGCCTACCACGCGGTAGCCACCCAGAGTGTTCACCGATTGCGGTGTCAGCCCGACATGCGCCATCACCGGCACTCCGCGCCGCGTCAGAAACCCAATCGTGTCGGCCATATGCGCCCCGCCCTCCAGCTTTACCGCAGGGGCACCGGTCTCCACCATCAGCCGCGCCGCGTTGCGATAGGCCTGGGCCGGGCTTTCCTCATACGACCCGAACGGCATGTCGATCACCGCCATCGCGCGGGCCAGCCCCCGCACCACCGCACGGCCATGCAGGATCATCATCTCCATCGTCACACCAAGGGTCGAGGGCAACCCGTGCAGCACCATCCCCACCGAATCGCCGACCAGCGCCACATCGCAATGGGCATCGACCAGCCGCGCCATCGGCGTGGTATAGGCGGTCAGCACGACCAGCGGCGCTTGCCCCTTGCGGGCGCGGATGTCGGGGGGCAGTACGGGGCGCAGGGGCGAGGTGGCGCTCATCTATCAGGCTCCGCAACGGGGGACGTGCCGCCTATATGGGCACAGCCGGAACGCAACGTCCAGAATCCAGCGGCGCCAACCACGCCCTGCCCCCTTGACTGCGCTGCAACACTCGGGCGCTAGGGGTGAAAAGGCAGACCCCGCGCCCGCATCGCCCGCCGGGCGCGTGGTGGAACCGACGCTCAAGGATTGCGTGATCGCGGCCTAGTTGCCGCCGGCCTGCTGTGCCGCAGCCTGATCGGCGGCCCGGGCCGCCGCGTCATAGGCGGCAAGTTCGGGGTTTTCGGCTTCCATTTTGGCGATTGCCGCCGCATCCAGCAGCTTTTGCGCCTGATTTTCCGGGGTGTCCGGCACGGCGCGACCATAGGCGTCGTCCATATACGGCCCCTCAAGTTCAACGCTTTCGTCCAGCGAGCGGACCTTGACCGTCGCTCCCATCTTGACCCGGTCATACAGGCCGATAGCGTCCTGGTTGAACATCCGGATGCAGCCGGCCGAGGTGGCGTGCCCGATCGAGGGATTGTCGATCGTGCCGTGGATGCGGAAATAGCTGTCGCGGCCGTTGCGATACAGATACATCGCCCGGGCACCCAGCGGATTGTCCAGACCACCCGGCAGACCGCCGGCATAGTCGGCATACAAGTCCGGCCGGGTGCGGACCATGTTGGCGGTCGGCGTCCAGGACGGCCATTCTTCCTTGCGCCCGATCACGCCCGAACCGCGGAACGACAGACCCTCGCGTCCGACCGCAATCGCATAGCGGGTCGCCATGCCGCCCTCCTCGACGTAATAAAGTTTCCGCGCAAAGGTATCGACCACCACGGTGCCCGGCTCCTCGTCGCCATTGTATGGCACTTCGGCCTTGGCTGCGCCGTCATAGAACAACCGCCGCTCCACCGCCGGGATCAGAAACTCGCCATCCTGCACCGCTTCATAGCCGGGCAGCGGGGTTTCATTCTTGGGGGCGGCGTCCGGGGCTTTGGGCGCACCACAGGCGGCCAGCAGCGTCAGCAGGGCCATTCCGGCAAAATGCGCAAGAAATCTGGTCACATTCACATCCAAGTCAGCGGTTGGTTCAGCCGCACCAAGACCACGACATGTCCCGCCGTCAAGCCCTGGCGTTCTTAGCGATGCCAGATCGGTGCGCAGCGTTGCGCCAAACCCGCCATTCACAGGCTGCGCGCCTCGCTGACCAGCATGATCGGGATCCCGTCCCGAATCGGATAGGCCAGATGCGCCGCATCCGAGATCAGCTCCTGCCTTTCGGCGTCATAGCGCAGCGAGCCCTGGGTCTGCGGGCAGATCAGCGCCTCCAGCATGCGGCGGTCGATGCTGGCAGTGGTTTCGGTCATTGCAGCACCTCGTCCGAAGCGCCGCCGCTTTGCAGCGCGAAAGAGATCAGGGTCTCCAGCACCTGCCGCCGGTCGGTCAGCGTCTGCGCCTCCAAAAGCGCCTGCTTTTCCTCGACCGCAAACGGGCACAGCATCGACAGGGCGTTCACCAGCATCTCGTCATCCGCCTCTTTCAGGCTCGACCCGTCAATGCCCAGCTTGGCCATTTGCAGATAGCGCGCCAGCTTTCTCATAAATCCGCTGCGGTCAAATCCGGCATCCTCGACCACCGGGCCAAGGTCGGACCCAAACGCCGTCCAATCCACCCGGGCCCGGCGATAGGGCACAAACCCGGCAACTTCCTCCCGCACGGTAAACCGCGCGATGCCGGTCAGGGTGATCATATAGCGCCCGTCCTCAGTTTCGGAAAACGAGGTCAGCCGCCCGGCACAACCGACCGATGCCAGACCCTCGCCGCGTGGCTGGACCATCCCGATCAGCCGCCGCTCGCTTTTCAGACAATCCTCGATCATCGCCAGATAGCGCGGCTCGAAGATATGCAAGGGCAGCCGGGCACGCGGCAACAACACGGCTCCCGGCAGGGGAAAGATAGGCAACTGGTCGGGCAGGTCGGCGATACTGATCATGTCGAGCAACCTAGCGCGGTTTGCGCGTTAGACAAAGATCATCGACGACAGGCGGCGACGGCCTTTCAGCACGATCGGATCCTGCGGTTTCAGCGCCCCAAAGATGGTGAACAACTGCGCCTTGGCCGCGCCGTCGTTCCAGTCACGGTCCAGCCTGAACAGGTCCAGCAGCGTCTCCACCGCCTCCTCGACCTTGTCCGCCGCATGCAGCGCCAGCGCGAGGTCGAACATCCCCTGCCGATTGGCCGGGTCTTTGGCCAAAGCCGCCCGCAAGTCCGCCTCCGGCCCGGCATTCGCCGCCTGCCGCGCCAGTTCGATCTGCGCCTTTGCCGCCGTCACCTCGACCGATCGGGCAATCTTGGCCGGTGCTGCATCGGCAAAGCCCTGGGCCTTGTCCAAGTCCCCTAGTGCAAGATAGCTGCGGACCAGCCCGCCATAAGCCCCGGCATTCTCCGGCTCCTCTGCCAATATTGCCGCAAAAGTCTCTGCCGCGTCTGCAGCAGCGCCCTCGGCCAGCATCGCCTCGGCAGCTTTCAAAGCCGCGGCCAGACCGCCATCATCGCCGCCCATCGCACTCAGCGTCTCGACGAATTTCTTGATCTCGGACTGCGGAACCGCGCCTTGAAAGCCATCGACCGGCTGACCGTTAAAGAACGCATATACCGTCGGGATTGACTGAATCCGCAGTTGCGCCGACAAGCCCTGCGCCCGGTCCACGTCGATCTTGACCAGCTTGACCTTACCCTTCGCCGCCAGTACCGCCGCCTCCAGCATCGGCGTCAGGGTCTTGCATGGCCCGCACCACGTCGCCCAGAAATCGACGATCACCGGCACAGTCTTGCTGGCCTCGATCACGTCCTTTGCAAACGACGCTTCGCTGCCGTCCTTGATCAGATCGGCGGGCACCTGGGTTTTTTCAGCGGTTCCGAACATGACATCCTCGCAGCTTGTCAAGATTTGCTCCTATATGCGCGTGAGGCGGGCAAAGGCCAAGGGGGTTGCCCTGAAAACACCCCTTGGCAAATCACCCAAGCGCCTTAAAGACTGCGCCTCATGAAAATCGAACCCACCGCCCTGCCCGATCTGCTGATCCTGACCCCCGCCCGCTTTGGCGACGACCGCGGCTGGTTCAGCGAAACCTTCAACGCCCCGCGCATGGCCGCCGCCGGCATTGCGATAGATTGGGTGCAGGACAACCATTCCCTGTCCGCCAAACCCGGCACCCTGCGCGGTCTGCACTACCAGTCGCCGCCGCATGCGCAGGACAAACTGGTGCGCTGCACAAGGGGCGAGATTTTCGACGTGGCGGTGGACATCCGCAAAGGCTCGCCCACTTACGGCAAATGGTTCGGCACCACCCTGACACCGGAAAATGGCCAGCAACTGCTGATCCCCAAAGGCTTCCTGCACGGCTTTGTCACGCGGGCTTACGACACCGAAGTGCAATACAAATGTTCCGACATCTTTGTCCCCGATTGCGAGGGCGGCATCAGTTGGCACGACCCTGACATCGGCATCCGCTGGGGCGTCTCCGACCCGATCCTGTCTGCCAAGGACAGCGCCGCCCGCTTCCTGCGCGATCTTGCCAACCCGTTCGTGTGGGAGCCGAAATGAAGCTGTTAGTTACCGGCGGTGCAGGTTTCATCGGCTCCGCCGTGGTCCGTCTGGCGGTTGCCAAAGGCCATGAAGTCGTCAACCTCGACGCCCTGACCTATGCCGCCTGTCTGGAAAACGTCGCCTCGGTGGCGGGTTCCAACCTGTATTCTTTTGAACACGCCGACATCCGCGACCGCCCCGCCCTGGACCGCGTCTTTGCCCTGCACCGCCCCGATGCAGTGATGCACCTTGCCGCCGAAAGCCATGTTGACCGCTCGATCGACGGGCCTGCCACCTTCATCGACACCAACATCACCGGCACCTTCAACCTCTTGGAAGCCGCCCGCGCCCACTGGACCCGCGCCGGCAAGCCCGGCCTTTTCCGCTTTCACCACATCTCGACCGACGAAGTCTTTGGCACCTTGGGTGCAGAAGGCCAGTTCACCGAAACCACCCCCTACGCCCCCAACAGCCCCTATTCCGCCAGCAAGGCCGCCTCCGACCATCTGGTGCGGGCATGGTCGGAAACCTATGGCCTGCCGGTGGTGATGACCAATTGTTCCAACAATTACGGCCCGTTCCACTTCCCCGAAAAGCTGATCCCCGTCGTCATCCTGAACGCCTTGGCCGGCAAACCGATCCCGGTCTATGGCGCCGGCGAAAACATCCGCGACTGGCTGTATGTCGAAGACCACGCCGACGCCCTGCTCACCGTCCTTGAGCGCGGCACCCCAGGCCGCAGCTACAACATCGGCGGCGAGAACGAGGCGCGCAACATCGACCTCGTTCACAAAATCTGCACCCTGCTGGACGAGATGCACCCGCAAGGCGCCCGCCACGCTCGCCTGATCACCCATGTTACCGACCGCCCCGGCCACGACGCCCGCTATGCCATCGACCCCTCCCGCATCCGCACCGAGCTTGGCTGGCGGCCCTCGGTAACGCTGGATGAGGGCCTGCGCAAAACCGTGCGCTGGTATCTGGACAACGCGGCGTGGTGGCAGCCCCTGCAAGCCCGTCACGGTGTCGGGCAAAGACTTGGGGCCAGCACATGAACCTTTTGATCTTCGGCCAGACCGGCCAGGTCGCCCGCGAACTCGCCCGCCGCGTGCCACCCGGCACCACCATCACCCAACTCAGCCGCACAAACGCCGACCTCGCCGACCCCCAAGCCTGCGCCGCCGCGATCTTTGCCAGCAATGCCAATGCCGTCATCAACGCCGCCGCCTACACTGCCGTTGACAAAGCCGAGTCCGACGAAGCCGCCGCCCACGTGATCAACGCCACCGCCCCGACCGCGATGGCCCAGGCCTGCGCCATCAAGGCCATCCCCTTCCTGCACCTTTCCACCGATTACGTCTTTGACGGCACCGGCACCGCCGCCTTCCCCCCCCGTCACCCCACCGCCCCGCAAAACGCCTATGGCCGCTCCAAACTGCAGGGTGAACTCGGCATCCGCGCCGCTCATCCCAACGCCCTCATCCTGCGCACCTCCTGGGTGTTCTCGTCCCACGGCACGAACTTCCTGAAAACCATGCTCCGCCTTGGCTGCGACCGTGCAGCACTCAATGTGGTGTCAGACCAGATCGGCGGCCCGACCCCCGCCGCTGCCATCGCCGATGCGCTGTTTACCTGCGCCAAGGCCATGCTTGACGGCGCGCCGGGCGGCGCCCACCATTTCGCCGGAACCCCCGATACCTCCTGGGCCGATTTTGCCCGCGCCATCATGGCCGCCGCGAACCTGCCCTGCCAGATCACCAACATCGCCTCCACCGCCTACCCGACCCCCGCCCGACGCCCGCTCAATTCCCGCCTCGACTGCACCTCGCTCGCCAGTTTCGATATCCGGCGCCCCGACTGGCGCCAGGCCCTCCCGCAAATCCTGCAAGATCTGGAGCATCCATGAACCGCAAAGGCATCATCCTCGCTGGTGGCTCCGGCACCCGGCTGTGGCCGATCACGATGGGCACCTCCAAGCAACTGCTGCCGATCTATGACAAACCGATGGTCTATTACCCGCTGACCGTGCTGATGCTGTCCGGCATCCGCGAAATTGCCGTGATCACCACGCCAGAGGATCAACCCGCCTTCCAGCGCCTGCTGTCCGACGGCAGCCAATGGGGTCTGCACCTCACCTATATCATCCAGCCCTCACCCGATGGCCTTGCCCAGGCCTACCTGTTGGCCAAGAATTTCCTGAACGGCGCACCCTCCGCTATGGTCTTGGGCGACAACATCTTTTTCGGCCACGGCCTGCCCGAAATCCTTGCCGCCGCCGATGCGCAAACCGAAGGCGGCACCGTGTTCGGCTACCGCGTCTCGGACCCCGAACGCTATGGCGTGGTCGCCTTCGACGCCGCAGGCAACGCCAGGCAAATCATCGAAAAGCCGGCCAAACCCCCGTCAAACTTCGCCATCACCGGGCTCTATTTCCTTGACGCCCGCGCCCCCGACCTTGCAGCCCGCATCAAACCCTCGCCGCGAAACGAGTTGGAAATTGCCGACCTTCTGGAAATCTACCTGCGCGAAGGCTCCCTCAAGGTCGAGAAGATGGGCCGCGGCTTTGCCTGGCTCGACACCGGCACCCATGCCAGCCTCCTGGACGCCGGCAATTTCGTCCGCACCCTGCAAGCACGGCAAGGCCTGCAAGTCGGCTGCCCCGACGAGATTGCCTTTCGCGCCGGCTGGATCGACCCTGACGCCCTCGCCGCGCGCGCCGCGATTTTCCGCAAGAACGACTACGGCATCTATCTGAGCAGCATTCTCAACGAATAAGCGCCGTCATCCCGATCAACAGCGCCACCAAAATCCCCGTAACCACCACAAAGCGCGGCAATCCCAGAATCGGCCGCTTGGGGTCGTCGATCAGCAGGTAGCCACCCGCCAGCTTGGCCCGCAACGCCATGAAATCATTCCACGGCCCGCGTTGCAGCGCCGGATAGCGCCGCTCCAGCACAAAGGCCAGCGTCACCGCCAGCAACAGCGAGCCTGCCACACCGATCACCATGATACTCTGCACCACCCTGACCGCCCGAGCCGAAGTGGCGCGCTGCAACAGGCTGAACTGCCCCGCCCGGTTGTGGCTTTCCAGCCGCGTCGCAACCTCCTGCTCCGCCAGCCTTGTCCGCACCAGATCGTACTGATCCTGTAGCAGCAGCAACTTCCGCACGCTGCCAGTGGCCGCCGCCGCCGACACCGCCTGACTTTCGGTCCGCAGCGCGCTGACCTCCTGCCACAGCCGCTCTTCTTCGCCGCGATAGAACACCAAAGCGTCGAACCCTGGGACCAGCGCACCCTTGTTGCCCAGATCCAGCAGTTGTTGCGCCAGATCATTGGCCACCTGCGCCGCCAGTTCCGCATCCGGCAGCCGCACCGAAATCACCAGACCCGAGGTTTCGGGCGCAAAGCCCAGCCCCTGTCCCGCCTCCGATGTCAGATTGTTCAAGGCAATCGCCTGCCGCAGCATCACCACCGGCTGATCGTCGCCCGCCGCCAACAGGTGCCGCAGCGCCAGCGCCGTCAGATTTTCCCGGCTGGTCAGCCGTGCTTCCACCATCGGCAAAGCCGCGCCCGGCCGGATTTGCACCACAGCCGAGGCGTCAAAACTCGGCGCTTGCAGATTGCCATAGGCCAGCGCCGACAAGCTGCCGACCGCAACGACCAATGCGATGACCCAGAACTGCCGCACCACCAGCGACAGCAGCGCCATCACGGCCACTTCCCTGCCCGGAAACTCCGCGCGACCGGCCAATCCTGCCATGTCCAATCCTGACTTGCCCAACCCTGCCTCACCGCCCGAAACGCCGCGTCCGGGAAACCACGAGCATCCGCCCAGCCTTGTGCTAGCGCCGGAAAGTGTCGTGAAGATGGAGGATTTGGGTCGGTTTCGCGGGTTACGCCGCGACGGGTCGCCGGATTTTGCCCGCAGCCTCAATCACCAGCGGCCGCAAACCCTGCCCGCCCGCATCCAGCACCTCGAACAGATGCCGCCGCATCCGCGGCTCCCAGAAGTCGTTGATATGCGCCGAAAGCCCCGTCAGCCCCTCGTCATGCGGCTTGCTTTCCATGAACTTGGCGATCTGATTTGCCATGTAAATCAGCTTGGAATGGGGGTCGTGCGCGTCATGCGACATGGGCAGTCTCCATCTTCAATCGGCCAGCATGGCTGAAAACTTCAAATCGGTCGGGCCGGGCCAGCGCGATCAGCGTTATTCCCGCCTCCTCCGCCAGCGTCACGGCATGGGCGGTCGGTGCCGACACCGCAATCAGCACCGGCGCCCCCAAAGCCGCCACCTTCTGCACCATGTCGATCGACACGCGAGAGGTCAGCAGCACTGCGCCATCCCGCTGCGGTTGGCGGATCAAGTGGCCTACCAGCTTGTCCAGCGCATTGTGCCGCCCGACATCCTCGCGCGCCGCGATCAATCCGCCCGCCCAGAAGCCCGCCGCATGCACCGCCCGGGTCGCATCATGCAACGGCTGCGCGCCGGGCAGCGCCGCGATCGCCTGCATCACCTCGGCAGGCCGCATTATGAACGATGATTTTGGAACTGGCTTCATCTTGCGCATCGCCTCGTCAAGCGAGTCGATCCCGCACAGCCCGCAGCCCACCGGCCCCGCCATCGTCCGCCTGCGCTTGGCCAGCCGCGCCTCGGCTTCCGTCTTCAACCAGACCTGCACATCCAGCCCATTCGCCGCCTCGACCACCTCCACCGAGTCAACTTCTTCGGGAGAGGCGATCCCCTCAGTCAGCGCAAATCCATAAGCGAAATCAATCAGATCATCCGGCGTCGCCATCATCACCGCCTGCGTCGTCCCGTTGAACGACAGCGCAACAGCCACCTCCTCCGGCAAGGTCCGAAGACCTTGGCCAGCCGCGCCCGCCCCAAAGGACAGACACTGCAAGGGGCGGCTGGCGTCCATCACTCCGCCGCAGACAGAATGCGCCGCGCCAGCCGGGACTGCTCGGAATATTCTTCCTGCCACTCTGACGGGCCATTGGAGGGCGATACCTGCACGGCCGTTACCTTGTATTCCGGGCAGTTCGTCGCCCAATCCGAATAATCGGTCGTAATGACATTGGCCTGCGTGTCAGGATGGTGGAACGTCGTATACACCACCCCCGGATTGACCCGGTCGGTGATCTTCGCCCGCAACGCCGTGTCGCCCGACCGCGAGGCGAGCCGCACGAACTGGCCATCCTTCACGCCGCGCACTTCGGCATCATGCGGATGGATTTCCAGCACGTCCTCGGCATGCCAGACCACATTCGCCGTCCGCCGCGTCTGTGCGCCGACATTATATTGTGACAAAATCCGCCCCGTGGTCAGCAGCAGCGGGAAGCGCGGTCCGGTCCGTTCGTCCGTCGCCACATATTCGGTGTTGATGAAGCGGCCTTTCCCGCGCACAAAACCATCGACATGCATCAGCGGCGTCCCCTCCGGTGCCGCATCGTTGCACGGCCACTGCACCGAGCCCATCACCTCCAGCTTTTCATAGTTCACCCCCGCAAAACTGGGCGTCGTCATGGCGATTTCGTCCATGATCTGGCTCGGATGGGTATAGGTCCAGCCCGCCCGCCCCACGTTCTCCAAAATTGCATTGGCCAGCATCTGCGTGACCTCCCAATCCTCATAGCCGTTACGAGGGCTCATCACCCGGCGCACCCGGTTGATCCGACGTTCGGCATTGGTAAAGGTGCCGTTTTTCTCAAGAAAAGTGGATCCCGGCAAGAAGACATGCGCGTAATTCGCCGTCTCGTTCAGGAACAGGTCGTGGACGATCACGCATTCCATCGCCGCCAGACCGGCCGAGACATGCTTGGTGTCCGGGTCCGATTGCAGGATATCCTCGCCCTGGCAATACAGTCCCTTGAATGTGCCCTCGACCGCCGCATCCAGCATGTTCGGGATGCGCAAGCCCGGCTCGTTGTCGATCTTGACGCCCCACAGGTCTTCGAAAACCGACCGCACCGCGTCGTTCTTGACATGTCGATAACCCGGCAATTCATGCGGGAAAGACCCCATGTCACAAGCGCCCTGCACGTTGTTCTGCCCGCGCAACGGGTTCACGCCAACGCCGGGCCGGCCCATATTGCCGGTCAGCATGGCAAGGTTGGCAATCCCGATCACCGTCGTGGAGCCTTGCGAATGCTCGGTCACACCCAGCCCGTAATAGATCGCGCCATTGCCACCCAAAGCATACAGCCGCGCCGCCGCCCGAACCTCTTGCGCATCAACGCCGGTCAGGAGAGCCGCCGCTTCCGGTGAATTCTGCGGTTGGGACACAAACTCCGCATAGTCCTGGAATTCATCCCAGTCGCAACGTTCCCGAATGAACGTTTCGTCAAACAGCCCCTCGGTCACGATCACATGCGCCAGCGCCGTTACCATCGCCACATTGGTCCCCGGCGTCAGCGCCAGATGGTGCTGCGCCTTGACATGCGGGCTTTCCACAATATCAGTCCGGCGCGGATCGACCACGATCAGCTTGGCCCCCTGGCGCAGCCGCTTCTTCAACCGTGACGCAAAGACCGGATGCCCATCGGTCGGGTTGGCGCCGATGATCATCACAACATCGGTTTCATCTACCGAATCAAAGTCTTGCGTCCCGGCGCTGGTGCCATAGGTCTGCCCAAGTCCATAACCGGTCGGCGAATGGCAGACCCGCGCGCAGGTATCCGTATTATTATTCATGAACACCGCACGGGTCAGCTTTTGCACCAGATAGGTTTCTTCATTGGTGCAGCGCGACGAGGTGATCACCCCCACCGAATGCCGTCCATGTTTCTCGATCAACCCGCCCATCCGCCGCGCCGCAAATTCCATCGCCTCGGGCCAGGTCACTTCCTGCCACGGATCATTGATATCCGAACGGATCATCGGGTTCAAAATCCGGTCCTTGTGGCTGGCATAGCCATAGGCAAACCGGCCCTTGACGCAGGAATGTCCGCGATTGGCCTTGCCGTGTTTATAGGGTGTCATCCGCACTAACTCGTCGCCGCGCATCTCGGCCTTGAACGTGCAGCCAACCCCGCAATAGGCGCAGGTTGTGATCACCGCATGGGACGGCGTGCCGATTTCGATCACCGACTTTTCCTGCAAGGTCGCGGTCGGACAAGCCGCCACACAGGCACCACACGACACGCAATCGGAAGCGAGGAAATTATCCGCCGCCATCCCGGCAGAAACGCGGCTGTCAAAACCACGGCCGGAAATCGTCAGCGCAAAAGTGCCCTGCACTTCCTCGCAGGCCCGGACGCAGCGGGAACAAACGATACATTTCTGCGGGTCATAGGTGAAATACGGGTTGCTGTCGTCCTTGGGAATATAAAGCGGATTGGCGATACCCGAATGATCATTCACTTTGAAATGGGTATCCACTGCCTCATAGCGCACGTCGCGCAGGCCCACCGCCCCCGCCATGTCCTGCAATTCGCAATCGCCATTGGCCGAACAGGTCAGGCAATCCAGCGGGTGGTCGGAGATATAAAGCTCCATCACGCCGCGCCGCAACTGCTTCACCTTCGCGGTTTGGGTATGCACTTTCAGTCCAGGCGCAACGGGCGTTGTACACGACGCCGGCGTGCCGCTGCGGCCCTCGATCTCGACCAGGCACAGCCGACAGGAACCGAAAGCATCGATCGAGTCGGTGGAACAGAGCTTCGGCACCTGGATCCCCGCCTCGGCGGCGGCGCGCATGATCGAAGTGCCTTCCCGCACGGTCACCGTGAAACCGTCCACACTCAATGTGACCATCTGTTTGGATTTGGCTGCCGGCGTGCCGAAATCACGGTCCGGGATGATGAAGTCTTTCATTCGGCAGCCTCCTTGACGCGGAAGTCATCGGGGAAATGGGTCAGCGCCGACATTACCGGATAGGGGGTGAAGCCACCCAAGGCACACAGCGACCCGGCCTTCATCGTGTTGCACAGATCGGTCAGCAGCGGGATCGCAGCCGCATCGCCCCGCGCAATGCGGTCCACGGTTTCCACCCCGCGCACCGCGCCGATCCGGCAGGGCGTGCATTTGCCGCAGGACTCTATCGCACAGAATTCCATGGCAAATCTGGCCTGCGCCAGCATATCGACCGAGTCATCAAACACTGTCAGCCCGGCATGGCCGATCAGCCCATCCTTGCCCGTGAACTCTTCATAGCCGAAGGGCGTGTCGAACAAAGCGCGCGGGAAATAGGCCCCCAAAGGCCCGCCGACCTGCACCGCTTTGACGGGCCGGCCGGTCAAAGTGCCGCCCCCAATGCCGTCGACAATCTCACCCAAGGTCAATCCGAATGCACATTCATAAAGCCCGCCAAACCGCACGTTCCCGGCGATCTGCAAGGGAATTGTCCCGCGCGACCGGCCCAGCCCGAAGTCCTTGTAGAACGCCGCGCCACGCTCCAGGATCACCGGCACCGTCGCCAGCGAAATCACGTTGTTGACCACGGTCGGCTTGGCCAGAAAGCCCTCCAACGCCGGCAGCGGCGGCTTGGCCCGCACCACGCCGCGCTTGCCTTCCAGCGAATTCAACAGCGAGGTTTCCTCGCCGCAGACATAGGCCCCGGCCCCGACCCGCACTTCCATGTCAAAGGCGCGCCCGGACCCCAGCACGGACGCTCCCAGAACGCCCGCCGTCCGTGCCAGAACAATCGCCTGCAACATCACCGCAATCGCATCCGGGTATTCCGAACGAATGTACACAAACCCCTTGACCGCCCCAACCGCCAGCCCGGCAATCGCCATGCCCTCGATCAGCGTGAAGGGGTCTCCTTCCATCAGCATCCGGTCGGCGAAGGTCGCGCTGTCGCCCTCATCCGCATTGCAGACGATATATTTGCGGTCCGCCACAGCCTCCGCCACAGTCTTCCACTTGATGCCCGTAGGGAACCCGGCCCCGCCGCGGCCGCGCAGGCCCGATGCCGTGACCTCTGCCACCACATCCATCCCGGACACGGCCATAGCCCGCCGCAAGCCGACCAAGCCGCCATGCGCCACGTAATCCGACAGGCTCAAAGGATCAATCACCCCGACCCGGGCAAAGGTCAGCCGGGTCTGGGCTTTCAGCCACGGCAATTCGTCGGTCAGCCCCAAACCTTTGGGATGCAACGATAAATCGCCGAACAACTCCGCCACATCCGTCACTTCGAAAGGCCCGAACGCCTGCCGACCCGCTGCCGTCACCACCTCGACCAGCGGCTCCAGCCAGACCATGCCTCGCGATCCGTTGCGCACCAGCTCCACCGCAACCCCGCGCCGTGCAGCCTCTGCCAGCACGGCCGCTGCAACCTCATCCGCCCCCAAAGCCTTGGCTGCAGCGTCCAGCGGCACATAAATCTTCATGCCCGCACCCCCGCCACCAGCGCATCAAACCGCGCTTCATCGACCCTTCCCACCACGCGGCCATCGACCAGAGCTGCCGGTCCGCAGGCGCATAATCCCAGACAGAACACCGGTTCCAGCGTCACCCTGCCGTCCGGCGTCGTGCCATGCCACCCGACCCCCAACGCCCGTTGCGCATGCGCCGCCACCCGGTCGGCCCCCACCGCCTGACACGCCTCGGCCCGGCACAGTTTGACCACATGCACCCCGGCCTCAACTTCGCGGAAATCGTGGTAGAACGTCACCACGCCATGCACTTCCGCCTTCGAGATGTTCAAAGCCTTGGCGATCTGCGGCAGCACCGCTTGCGGCACCATGCCGTATGCCGCCTGTACATCGTGCAGAATTGGCAGCAGGGCCCCCTCGCGCCCCTGATGTGCGGATAAAATCTCGGTCACTTGCGCATGGATATCATCGGTCATTCTGGCACTCCGGCTATTGCCGCCGTCATACGCCGATTGATAGGGAAATCAATGCTGATATCCCGTGGTTTGATAGAAGCGCTCTATCGTAATAGCCGCGCCCCCAGCTTCGCCGCCTCGTCAATCAGCGCCGCCAGAACCGGCGTCTGCGGCTCCCGCTTGGCCGCGATCAGGCCGACCAGATGCTCCGCCTCCGGCTCGATGATCGGAATGGCACGCAAACCGCCATCGGTGAACATG
>JAYUGA010000095.1:0-2123 GCA_043738565.1 Rhodobacterales bacterium | reverse complement strand
TGGCGAGACATGGCTCACTCCCTGCGAGACCTGCGGCGCGTCAACAACGCCTTGATATGCCACCCAATCCAACCGTCACCAACTTTCAGCGATAGCTCGTCGGCGGAAATTTGCAGCCGGTCTTGACCTTGTTCACCAGGGTGAGATTGATCGGTCGGCCTTCATCATGGCTGATGGCTGGGCCTGTTCCTACAAAATTCTGGACGATGGTGCGCGGCAGATCGTGAATTTCCAGATCCCGGGTGACTTTCTGGGCGTGCGGTCGGTGTTGTTCCCAACATCTGATCACAATGTCGAACCCAACACGCCGATTGAAGCGTCCGAAGTCTCAAAGGCCGATCTGTTCCAGACCTTCACCAAAACGCCGCGTCTGGCGATGGCCGTTCTTTGGGCGGCCTCCCGCGATGAAGCGATGGTCGTCGAGCATCTGGTCGGGGTTGGCCAGTGCCCGGCGGCTGAACGCACGGCGCATCTGCTTTTGGAGCTTAGCGCCCGGCTCAAGCTGGTGGGCTTGGGGGACAAGACCGGTTTTGCCTGCCCAATAACGCAATATCATCTGGCGGATGCGGTAGGGCTTACGTCCGTGCATGTAAACCGCGTGCTGCGCGAAATCCGTGAGGCCGGGATGATGACGTTTCAAAACGGGCGCGTGACATTCGACGATTTCGATAGCCTTGTCGACTTTGCCGATTTCGACCGCACCTATCTCGACCAGGACGGACCGACGGTGCCGGTTTTAGGCTCGCCCTAATGCTGTGCTTTTCATGGGTTCCTCCGCAACCCGGAGCATGCTTCCGTCAGCACATCGCACACGAACCTGATCCGCCGGCTGGCAGCGTGCATCTCGCGCGAGGTGCGACGCCCGTTTATGGACGGCGCACCGAATTTCCGCCGGAAATGATCTTGCGGATCAGTAGCGCAACGGCCTTGTGCATCTCGTCATGGCCGTCGCCTTTGGGGGCTTCTTCATGGGTAGTTGCCGCATCCTGAAGGATGCCGATTATCTTGCGCTCGGAAATGATGTCGAGGTCATTCATGGCGAGCAGCAGGGATTCGCAAATCGTCAGTGCGGCATTGCCGGGGATGTCTTGTGGGTCTTGCACGGTATTCATCTTTCGAAAATGGAATAAAAGGACGTCGCATCGAGCAGGAAACGGCGACATGTGTGCTACTATAGCAGATAAACGAACGATCGTGCTGACTTCGTGCAGTGTCCGCGTCGATCAGCCACTGATACCGGAAAGGATGCCGCAAGACCGAGGTGCAGCCCAAGCAGATAGGCAGACGTGGATCATGGTGCAGAACCGTCCCTTTGCCCGCAAACTTGCAGCTTTTGTCAGCTTGTCGACCACCGATCTGGCGGCCGTGGCGGAGCTTTACCGCCCCTGCGGCAAATTCGCCGTCGGTCACGACATGTTCAGTCAGGGCGCGGCGAATCAGGCGGCTTACATACTCGCTGACGGCTGGGCGAGTTCCTACAAGATTCTTGCAAATGGCAGCCGACAGATCGTGAATATCCGGATTCCGGGCGATTTCCTTGGCCTGCGGTCGGCGCTGTTTCGCACCGCTGGCCACGCTGTCGAACCGATCACACCGGTCGAGGCGTCGAAAATTCCGTCGAATTTTCTGCAGGAGACCTTTGCCAAGGCACCCCGGCTGGCCACCGCCGTGTTGTGGGCCTCATCGCGCGGCGAGGCGATGGTGGTCGAGCATCTGGTCGGCATTGGACGGCGCAATGCCAGCGAAGGTGTCGGACATTTCATGCTGGAACTGTCGGCACGGTTGCGGCTGGTTGGACTTGGCGACACAACCGGGTTCGATTGCCCGCTGTCGCAATAGGTGCTGGCAGACGCCCTCGGTCTAAGCGCCATCCATGTCAACCGGGTGCTGCGCGAGATGCGAGAGGCCGGGCCGATGACCTTTCAGGCTGGCCGGGGGTGTTCGTCTGTGGCGAAATGCTGGACTGGGAAGCACCGACCGGGGGCTATCTGCTGACGGCATGTTTGGCGACGGGGCGCTGGGCGGGGCGGAACGCTGCGTTAACGGGTTAGGATTTGGGGTTTTGGGGCGTCTTGCAGGTGTCTTCCTTGCGTCTTGCCGGCGTCTATACGGTTTCTTGCCGG
>JAYUGA010000094.1:0-2125 GCA_043738565.1 Rhodobacterales bacterium | reverse complement strand
TCCGGGCAAAAATACTCCGGGGGTGCGGGGGCTGGCCCCCGCTCTCAGGCCTCGCCCAACCGCGCCGCCGCCATGTTTGCCGCCATCCGCAAGGCAGCCATCGTACTGTCGGGGCGCGCCACCCCAAGCCCTGCAATATCAAACCCGGTGCCATGGTCGGGTGAGGTCCGCACAAACGGCAGCCCCAAGGTCAGATTGACCCCGCCGTCGAAATCCAGCGTCTTGATCGGGATCAGCGCCTGGTCGTGGTACATGCAGATGGCGGCATCATAGCCCGCCCGCGCCCGGGCATGAAACATCGCATCGGCACTCGCAGGCCCGCGCAGATCGAAGCCCTCGGCGCGCAAACGTTGCAAAACCGGAATGATCAGCGCAATCTCCTCGCGCCCGATTGCCCCGCCTTCGCCGGCATGGGGGTTGAGGCCCGCGACCGCCAGCCTTGGCCGCAGAATGCCAAAATCCCGCATTAACCCGGCAGCGGTCAGCCGGATCACCTGCTCCAAGAGCGCGGGCGTCAATGCCCCCGGCACCTCGGACAAAGGGATATGGATCGTCGCGGGCACCACGCGCAGCAGATCAGACGCCAGCATCATCGCCACTGGCACGTCGCCCGCCAGATGCGCCAGATATTCGGTATGGCCGGGAAACCGAAACCCGGCACCGTCCTGCAGGGCTTTCTTGTGGATCGGCAAGGTGCAGATCGCCGCCGCTTCTCCCGCCTGCACCAAAGCCACCGCCCGGGCGATGACGTCGATCACCCCTTGGGCATTGGCGGGGTCGGGCTGGCCCGGCACCGCTGCACCGCCAAAGGCATGTGCCAGCACCGCCAGCACGCCCGGCGGAACCAAGGCTGCAGCACCGGGCGCGGCAATCTCGGCAAAACGCGCCCCCTTGGCCAGATGCTTGGGGTCGCCGATCCAGAAGAACGCCAGATCCGGCAGCGCCGCCCGCGCCTTCAGGGCAATTTCAGCGCCGATCCCGGCAGGCTCACCACAGGTCAGCGCAATCGGCCCCAGCGTCATTGGCTGACAATGAACGCATCAGAGCGGAGCTCCTCCAGATAGGCATCCGCCAGCAGCGCCACCTTCTGGTTGATCAACCCCGAGCGGACGTCATCGCGCGATGGGGTGACCTGCGACGCAGGATTGCGCGCGCACAGCATCACCAGTTCGCGCGCCCCACCAACCCCGGTCAACACCGTGCTTTCCCCGGCATCGAGGCCCGCCATCGCCGAACGCAGCGCAGGCGGCAGGCTCGCCTCCGGGCTGGTCTGGCGTTGCAGGCTCAGCACGCCCAAGCCGCGTGCCGCCACGTTCAACTCATCACAGCCGCTCAACCGGCCCCGCAGGCCCGCCAGATCGGTCGATGCGGGCGGGGCGAACACCGCATAATCGACGGTCGAGGCCGCTTTGGCATCGCCCTTGCCCTGACTTTCATCGCGCAGGTAATACAAGGTCAGCGCACCCTGCTGTGGTATCGCCTGCGTCATCTCCCCGACCTTCAGCCCGGCCACAGCACCCGCGACCGGTGGCGGCAGGGCGGTCACATCCAGCCAGCCCAACTGCCCGCCATTGCCCGACGTGCCGACTTTGGAGAATAACTTCGCCTGCAGCGCAAAATCCGCCGCCGTTTTCACCCGGTCGCGGATCCGGGCGGCAATCGCCGTCATGTCGGTCTTGCCATCGGCGGGCAGCACAATTTCGGATAACAGCACCCGCCGCACCCCGCCCGAGGCGGCACCGCTGGCAATCGCGCGGTCAACCTCCGGCTCGCTCACATGGATGCGCCCGCCGAACTTGGCCCGCAGCACCGCGCGCCAGACCACACCGGCCTTGACGAAATCGCGGAAGGTCGCAGGCTCCACCCCGCCTTGGGCGATGGCTTTGAGGAAATCGTCGGTGGTCAGGTTGGCCCTTGTGGCAAACTCCGCCATGCCGGCCTTGATCTCGTCCTCGCTGGCGGTGACGCTCAACTGCTTGGCCGCGTCCAGTTGCAGACGGTCGGTGATCAGACCATCGCGCGCCAAGGTCGCCAGATCGCCGGGCTGGCGCAAGGTCTGCAGAAAGCTCAGGCGCTGGTTCAGTTCATACTGGGTGATCACGGTGCCATTGACCGTCATCACCGG
>JAYUGA010000093.1:0-37553 GCA_043738565.1 Rhodobacterales bacterium | reverse complement strand
GAAAGGGTGGGAAGATGAATCTTCTGGTATTCGATCCAGAGTTCGGCAACGTCGGGCGCTGCGCGCCGTTCATTGCGAATTTCAAGAGGGTCCTCACCTTGATCGATTTGGCGCCGAAGCCTCTTGGCCTCATCACGCGCAGCACCTGCAGACCATGTTGGATAGCTACCGATCGTGAAGCGCCGCTCGCGTTTATTGATATGATAGTTGAGGATGAAGGCCTTGTTGCCGGCCTTCGTGACCCGGAGGCCGAAGCCTGAGAGTTCGTCATCGTACCGAATTTTGGTAGAACCCTCTGGGAGTGCGCGCTTGGCAAGGGTCTCAGTGATCTTAGGCATGGCGTGTCCGTCTTGTGTCCGGCGATTTGCGGACACAGGTGACACTTACTGTCTTTTGGTGTCTGTGTATAGCCTAAACAAGACATTGAAATATAATGGAAATGAACGAAAAGCTAAGAAAAAATGGGGCTTAGGCACGCAGGCTAATAACCTGAATGTCACAGGTTCAAATCCTGCCCCCGCAACAAAATATAACAACAATATCAAAGACTTAAATGTTTAGCGTTTTGCTTGTGTAAAGGCAATCGCAAAACACGTCAACGCCACGTCAACGTTTGACGAGTCCCCCCTGAAAAGCAGGGGCTTTTGCGTTCGCGGGGGCGCACAGTGCTGCACTCAACTGACGAAGCCTTCGAACGCCCCGTTGATAATGCCCTCTGCCATTTCAACCTCATCATCGGTAAGTTTCGCGAACTCACGATCCCGACGCTTGCGCCCGAGCTTGCCCTCGTTTTGCCTAATGAACGTGATCAGGCTCGCGGCAAGCCGGTCTGGCATCTCGATGGCATTCATGATCGCACGCATGGCGGCGTCATGCGCCTTCAGAAATTCAATCTCTTTTGGCAGATCTTCTTCGACTGTCCTTTTGACGCATTCGTACAGGAATTCTGCTTCAGCTGTGCAATCGAAGAAACGGTAGAGGTCGCTCGTGTCGTTCGTCACATCGACGTTGCCATTTGGAAGGGCGCGCCAGTCGATCGCATCCATCAGTGGCCCGGTGTGCGCCTGCAGCGTTTTGCGGTAATCGTCGATCCGTTCGAACATGACCGTCGATACCGGAAATACCATTCCGGGCGGTGTGAACTTTCGTTCGGCCAGCACGTGATGGATCAGGCAACGGTGGAGGCGGCCATTTCCGTCCGCCATCGGGTGGATATAAACGAAACCGAAGGCGATGACTGCTGCCTGCAGCACCGGATCGACATCTGATGTGCGCAACCGGTTGTTGCATAGATTTAGCCCGGTCATCAGGTCGGGTACGTCCAAGGGACGAGCACCGATGAACTCGGGCAATGGCTCATTGTTGTGGTCCCACTCCCCCAGGAACACGCAATCATCGCGGTAGCCGATTGGGGTGAACCGATCATCACCGATCAGAATTCGGTGCAACCGGTAAATCTCCGTCTGGTTGAGCGGCCGCTTGCCCGCCTCAAGGACGACTTTGCCCCAACGTTCCAAACGGTTGGCCGCAGGGCGCTCCCCTTCGATCTCAAAGCTTGCGCGGCTGTCGGCCAGCAGCATGAAGCTGGCTGCCCGTGCGATGATCTGTGCGCTGGTCTGGCCGATGATCTCCTGCGCCCGCGCTGACAAGTCATCGGCGATGAAGCCTTCCAGCTTTGCCGTTCTGCGGATGATGGGGCAGAACGCGCCTGTTCCAAGGAGGTTGTCGCGTATCCGGTGGCGTGCCGACGGGCGGCCACGATCGGCGTCACCCCGGAACCAGGTGAAGTATTGAGTGGGGTCAAGGGCATCGACAGCCGTGACTGCAGGTGCATCCGGCAGGTCCAGTCGGTTTCCGGAAAGCGTTTCGTAGAAAAACCAGATGCGCCGCGCAGTGGCTCCAGTGGGAGCGGCCTGCACAATCTCGATCAGCGCCGATTGCGGTGCCGCCTCGAGAACCTGTTTCAGGATCAGAAGGTCCATGCTCTCGTGGCGCAGCGCAAAGGTCAAATGGCCCAGCAAGGTCGGCTCAGGCCGATAACGCTTGTCAAATAATTCCCACGGGCCTTCCCTGCGCTTGTTGCCGCCTACATGCTTGCCGGAGACACAAGAGAGTTGCCGGACGGGGGTCCTCAAACCGAAGAAATCAACCAAAGCTGCCCAACCCACAAGCTCCGCACCCTCCGGTAGCGGCTCGTTCTGGAAGAAGGCGGGGTTCTGCAGCGGTGTATCCATCGGTCGAAAAGCTTTCATCATTGACGAAATGCGAAGCAGGATGTGTCACTCTGTCGAAAATCGACCATAACTTTGAAATGTCGAAAAGCAACTGCTGAAGTCAATAAGAACATCGCTTTGCGTCAATGAGTCGAAAACCGCCTTAACGTTGACGGGCAGGTTTGAACTTGGATGCTCTTGGGGTGATCGGATACATGTCACCCCCAGAAGGAGAGGCCATCCAATGCGTCGATCTGGCAATCAACGCATAAGCCCGCTTGCGAAAATGCATCAATACGTCCGCGCCCCGCTCTGAACGTTCCTCAGAACCGATTTACCACGAAAAATGCAAAGGGGCCGAGATCATGAGTGGATTCTCGGGAAGCAACCGAGTGGACGGCACGCCTGTCACTTTGGGCTCGTGGCGACAGGTTCGCACGGAAGTTCCGGTCTCGGTCGGGCCGACAGCTCGACCGCCGCGTTCAACCCGATTCCGGTCATGCACAACAACCGCGCGATGACTTGTTCCTTGGCGTTCCCGGGCAATTGTCCGGTCGTGATGGCAAGCCCTGCGCCGATCAGTGCGTGGGTGGTCAAACGCCAGACCAGTTCCGCATTCGAAACCTCGAAGCGCCCTGCTTGCGAAGCGAGGCGAAGATCTCGGATCGCAAAGGGTCCGATGATCCTGAATATGGCGTCAGCGATGACTTCGGACCGGTTCAACATCTGCGCCCAGCGGGCATCCCCGGTCGCCGTGTCCAGAACAGTCCTGATCCCGAACGCATAAACCTGTGCCGGGTCTTCAAATGCACTCGTAACCTGCTCGATCCTCACTGCAAGGTCGTGCATCAGCGTTTCGAGCACGGCGATGGCAAGCGCATCTTTCGATTTGAAATAGTTATAGACTGTTCCAGCCCCGACATCGGCGCGCTCAGCGATCTCCAGCATGGTCGCCATTTCCACGCCCCTTTCGGTCATGACCTCGCGGGCGGCAGAAATCAGGGCGTCCCGGTTGCGCCGCTGCCGCCGAGCGACACGACCCTCGCCCTGCTTCGCCTGGTCTTCCATTCAAACTCTCCCGATCTTCAGTTGCGAATCATATTCATTTTGGAGCAGAGCCTCAAGTTCAATTGCGCCATAGACCATGTGAGGAAGGAAAGAGTGGGGAACGATTAAGTATCTGGTTGTAGGAGGAATTTTTTGCTTCCGGATGCAAGCGACTGTTGATCTAAAATGACGATAATTCAAACGTGACGAGTACTCATTTCGTGAACTAGTCTCATGACCATGGTGCTCAATCCCGCGAGGAGGCGGTGGGTGCCGAAAGGACTGGGGGGTTGCGCGCAGCGGCCGTCGTTGGAGGAGGAAAAGACAGGACCACTTCATCTCTCGATGATGCTTTCGATTCGGACGTCGCCATCGTTGGTGCTGGCCCCGTCGGCACGCTTTTGGCTATTCTTCTAGGCCAGCGCGGCAAGCGCGTCACGCTGATCGAACGCTGGACGACGCATTACCCGCTGCCACGCGCGGTCACCTATGACCATGAAATTGCCAGAGTTTTTGCGACACTGGGGATCGACTCGGAAAGCGATCCGGCGATCAATTATCACGACGAGCTTTACTACTGGAAAAACCGCGACCGGCAGGACATCCAGATTGTCGATTGGCAGAGCCAGTCTGCCAGCGGCTGGCGTGTGCGCTACTGGTTCAACCAGCCGTTGATGGAAAACCGCCTGCTGGCTATCGCCGGTTCCATGCTCAACGTCACGCTGCTGCGTGGATGGCAAGGAATCGGGCTGGAGCAGGATGCCGAAGGCGTGACTCTGTCGTTGCAGCGCAATCCCGAGGAGGTTGGCACCAACGGCGAAACCCGCAGTATTCGCGCCCGCTTTGTGGCCGGCACTGACGGTGCCAACAGCTTTGTGCGCGAGTCGCTGGGGATTGAGAACGAGGACCGTGGCTATTTCTTTGACTGGCTTATCCTCGATATGATCCCGCATTTTGACTACCTCGCTTCTCGCGGAAATGAGCCCGCCCAATGGCAGTTGTGTGATCCTGCACGGCCGACGATCGTACAGTGACTTTGGGGCGGACTGCGTCGGTTATATGAGAGGCTATGCCCTCAATGCGCCCCGATTTCTGGGGGCAGGCATTTCAGACTGGGCGCGCGATCACGACCCCGGCGCATTCGGCGGTATTGCGGATATGGTCAAGCATTCCCTGCCGTGCAGCGAGCCCATCTCCCTTGGCAAGGGCGGCGATGATCTGGCGGTGTTCACCCAAAGATGCCTGCATCCGGGCGGGGTTTGTTCTTGGGATCGGCTGGCGCTGCGTTTCGGTCAGAAGGGTCTGAACGGTCTCGTACAGCGATATTAGCATCCGATTGGTGCAGCTTTGCACGATGGTGCGGTGGAATCTCAGATCGGCTTCAACATTGGCCAGCAGATCGCCCGCTTCCCAGCACCGTTCCATCTCGGCCGTGGCATCGTGCAGCACTGAGAGATTTGCCGCATCGATCACTGCGGCTGCGGATTGGGCAATCTGACATTCCAGCATCTGCCGCGTCTCGAACACGTCCCGCATCGCGTAACTGTCGGAATAGCGCCATTTCAGCGCGGCGTTGTGATCCGGCTGGCGGGCTGCGACGAAGGTGCCCCGCCCGGGTTCCGTCTTGATGAGGCCCAAAGTCTCAAGCATCAGCAGCGCCTCGCGCAGGGACGCGCGGCTGACGTTGAACTGTTCCGACAGATGGCGCTGCGACGGGATCTGATCGCCCTCGCGTAAATCGCCATCCAAGATCATCTGTTGCAGGCGGCGGGCAACCACTTGTGGCAGCGGAGTCCAGTTGGGTAGGGTATTCATCCGGGGCACATCCATTTCCTGTCAGGCGGTTCGAGCAGATAGTAACCTTGGCGGGCAGGATTGAGCTTACATGACTAGCGTCTTGCTTTCCAAATCCCATCATGATTGTCTTGGTCAGACCGGTCAGACCGGTCAGACCGGTCTGACCAAGACGCTACAAAATTGACAGGGAAAGGACCAGAGACATGATGAAAAGACTGTTCGCTGCCGTCACGATCGGAACGGCACTGAGCTTCGGCGCCACGGCGTTCGCGGCAGATCTGACTGTGGGTGCCAATGTCGGCAACGTGCCGTGGGAATTCCAGGATGACTCGGGTGCGATCGTGGGGTTTGAGGTGGACCTTGCGACCGAGGTGGCAAAACGTCTGGGCCGCGACATCAAGATCGAAAACATTCCCTTCAACGGCCTGTTCTCGGCAGTGCAGTCGGGCCGGATCGACATGGCGATGTCGTCGATCACCATCACGCAAAAGCGTTTGGCCGAAGTCAGCTTTGCGCAACCGTATTATGACAGCGACCAGTCCCTGACCGTGACGGCGGCAAGCGGGCTGAAGGGCCTGGCCGACATGTCGGGCAAGGTGATCGGCGTAGATACCGGTTCGACCGGCGACATGTGGACCACCGAAAATCAGGCTAAATATGGCTTTGGCGAAATTCGCCGCTTTGAAGGGCTCGCGCCTGCCATGCTCGATCTTGGGAACGGGCGGATCGACGGTTATATCAGCGATATTCCCGCGCTGCAGTATTACGTCAAGGACAAGCCGCAATTTGCGGTGGTGGAACGCATCCCTACGGGCGAAAAATATTCGATGATGTTTGCCAAGGACGCCCCGTTGGCTGGCGAAGTCAGCAACATCCTGACCGCGTTGAAAAACGAAGGTTTTGTCGCGGCAACCCACAAGAAATGGTTTGGCGCGGACCCTGAGGCTTCGACGTCGACCGTGACCGTCATGGATATGCCCAAGCTGCAATGACACTCCAGGGACGGCGGGCAAGGCCCCGCCGTCCCATTCCGATTCCACAACTGGTGACCTGTGCCGATGGAAATCTTTGATACCTTCTTCAACGTGCCGGTCCTGATACGATCCTTTCCGTTTCTGATGTCCGGCCTTTGGGTGACGCTGCAAATCGGGGTGGTCAGCATCATCGCGGGCCTGGTCTTTGGATTGGCCCTGGCCTTGGTGCGGCTATACGGCGCGGTCTGGCTGCAGGTGGTCGCCAAGGCTTATATCAATTTCATGCGGTCGATTCCGCTGCTGGTGCTGCTGATCATCATCTATTACGCGCTGCCCTTCGTCGGCATCCGGCTGTCGCCCTTCCTGTCGGCGGTCGCGGCGCTGTCGCTGGTGTCAGCCGCTTACACCGCCGAAATCTTTCGGGCCGGTATCGAGGCGATCCCCAAGGGTCAGTTCGAAGCCTCTGCCGCCCTTGGTCTGAGTTACCGCAACATGATGGTGGACGTGATCTTGCCGCAAGCCATCCGCGTGGTCATCCCGCCGCTGACCAACAACTGCATCAATGTGATGAAAGACACGGCGCTCGCCTCGGTCGTCGCCATGCCGGACCTGTTGAAGCAGGCGACGCAGGCGCAGGCGCTGGCGGCCAATCCCAGCCCGCTGATCGGGGCGGCGATCATCTATGTGGCCTTCCTGTGGCCGCTGGTTGCAGCGGTATCGCGGCTGGAGCGCAGCTATTCAAAGGCGGACCGCTGATGCCCGGCTATCTGAAGATCAGGGACCTGCACAAGAAATTCGGCACCTTCACCGCGCTGCACGGCCTGAACCTTGAGATTGCGGAAGGCGAGGTGGTCTGTGTCATCGGCCCGTCGGGGTCGGGCAAATCCACCCTCATCCGCTGCATCAACCTCTTGGAACCGTTCGAGGCGGGCAGCCAGATCACCGTCAACGGCACGGTCGTCGCCAAGGGGCGCAATCTGGAAAAAGTGCGGGCCGAGGTGGGGATGGTGTTTCAATCTTTCAACCTGTTCCCGCATCTGACCGTACTGCGCAATGTCATGCTGGCGCCGATGCGTGTGCGTGGCCTGTCAGTGGCGGATGCCGAAAAGCGCGCGCGCGATCTGCTGGCGCGGGTCGGCATTGCGGAACAGGCCGAAAAATACCCCGGCAAACTGTCCGGTGGTCAGCAGCAGCGCGTGGCGATTGCCCGTGCGCTGGCGATGGACCCCAAGGTGATGCTGTTTGACGAACCAACCAGCGCACTGGACCCCGAGATGGTCGGCGAAGTGCTCGACGTGATGAAATCGCTGGCAGGCACCGGGGTCACGATGGTCGTCGTGACGCATGAGATGGGCTTTGCCCGGCAGGTTGCCGACCGAGTGGTCTTTATGGACGGGGGACGGATCATCGAATCCGGCACACCCGCCCAGATTTTCGATACCCCGCAGGAAGAACGCACCCGCAATTTCCTGGGTGCCGTTCTTAATCACTGATGTTGAACCCGGAGAGACTTATGACTGACCCAGTGCTTGATCTGACCCATGTCCGCAGCCATTTTCCCGGTCTTGACCAGGGCTGGACGCTTTTTGACAATGCAGGCGGCTCGCAGATCCTGAAGGGTGCCGTGGACCGGATGAGCGAATTCCTGTTTCAGAAGAACGTCCAGATCGGCGGCAGCTATGACCTGTCGCTGGCTGCTGCCGATGCGCTGCGTCAGGCCCGGCAGGCCGCGGCGATGCTGATGAACGCGGAACGGCCCGAGGAGATCATCTTTGGCCCCTCGACCACCGTGCTGTTGCAAAACCTGTCGCGGGCCATGCGCAGCCAGCTGTCCCCCGGCGATGAGGTGATCGTCACCGTATCTGACCATGAATCCAATATCGGCCCTTGGGTGTCGTTGCAGGAGTTTGGCATCAAGCTGAAGTTCTGGCCGCTGAACCGGGAAAAACAGGGGCTCGATCTGGCCGATCTGGCGCCGCTGATGTCGGACCGGACCAAGTTGGTCTGTGTGACCCATGTGTCCAACATCTTTGGGCAGGTGAATCCGGTGGCCGAGGTTGCCCGCTTTGTGCATGACCGGGGTGCGCGCATCTGTGTCGATGCCGTGGCCTATGCCCCACACCGGGCCATCGATGTTCAGGCTTGGGACGTGGATTACTATGCTTTCAGCCTCTACAAGACCTACGGTCCGCATTACGCCGTGATGTACGGCAAGCATGACCATCTGCTGGAACTGGACACGTTGTACCATTATTTTTACGGCAAGGACAAAGTGCCGGGCAAGCTGGAGCCGGGCAACCCGAGCTATGAATGCGCCTATTCAACGCTGGCGATCCGCGATTATTTTGCGGGTCTTGGTGGGGGCAGCGGTGTGGCAACCCGGGCTGCGATTGAGGCGGGTTTTGCCGCCGTGACGGCCCAAGAGAATGCGCTGGTCGACAGGCTGCTGTCCTATCTGACGGCGCGCAATGATTGCCAGATCTTCGGGGCGACCACCAACGAAGGCTCGCGCCGCATCCCGACCGTGGCGTTCCGCTTTGACAGCCGCGATTCAGGTGCGATGGCCAAGGCGATGGATGCCCACCACATTGCCATCCGGCATGGCGATTTCCATTCCCGCCGTCTGGTCGAGGATCTGGGCCAAATTAGCAATGGCGGCGTTTTGCGGGTATCCATGGTGCATTACAACACGTTGGAGGAGGTGGACCGCCTATGCGCCGCCCTCGATAGCGAGTTGCGAAAGGCTGCCTGACCATGTTCGATCTGGTTTTGCGCAACGGCACCGTCGTCACCGCGTCTGATGTCACGCGCCGTGATGTCGGTATCCGCGGTGGCCGAATCGTCATGCCGGGCGAAGCGCTGGAACCGGGCGTGCAAGAGATCGATGCCACCGGCCTGTAGGTTCTGCCCGGCGGCATCGACAGCCATGTGCATCTGGCACAGCCATCGGGCGATGGCATCGTCATGGCGGATGGGTTTGAAAGCGGCACGCGCTCGGCCCTGTTCGGTGGCAACACCACCGTCATGCCCTTTTGCCTGCAACAAAAGGGCCAGTCGCTGCGCGAGGCGCTGACCGGGTATCACGCGTTGGCAGAGGGCAACTGCCTGACCGATATCAGCTTTCACCTGATCATCACCGACCCGACCCCCAGCGTGCTGGGGCAAGAGATTCCGGCCCTGGTGGAGGATGGCTATACCTCGCTGAAAGTCTTCATGACCTAGGAAGGCATGCGCCTGCATGACAATGAAATCCTGTCGACGCTCGACGCCGCCCGCAGTTCCGGTGCCCTAGTGATGGTGCATTGCGAAAACGAGGATGCGATCCGCTTTCTGATCGGCAAGCATGAAGAGGCGGGCACGGTCGCCCCCCACGCTCATGCCACGACCCGCCCGTTTGCGGCAGAACGCGAGGCCACCCACCGCGCACTGTCGCTGGCCGAGATCGTCGATGTGCCGATCGTCATCGTCCATGTCTCGAACCGCGAGGCGATGGAGGAAATCGACCGCGCCCGCAAGCACGGCGTCAAGGTCATGGGCGAGACCTGCCCGCAATACCTGATGCTGACCGCTGACGACCTGAACCGCGAAGGGTGGGAGGGGGCGAAATTCGTCTGCTCCCCCCGCCGCAGGACGAGGAGAGCAAGGCCGCCTGCTGGCTTGGTCTGGAACAGGGGGTATTTGATCTCTATTCGTCCGATCACTGCCCCTTCCGCTTTGATGACGCTGCAGGTAAACTAAACGACAAGGGAAAGGTCAGCTTCCGCTGGATACCTAATGGGATCCCAGGCGTGGAAACCAGGTTGCCGTTCCTGTTTTCTGAAGGCGTCATGAAGGGCCGGATCGACCTGCCGCGTTTTGCAGCCCTCACCGCTACTAACCATGCCAAGCTGTATGGCCTGTATCCCCAGAAGGGCACGATCGCGGTCGGTTCCGACGCCGACCTTACCCTCTGGGACCCAAAGGAACGCCGCGTCATCACGAACGACGCCCTTCATCACGGTGCGGATTATACCCCCTATGAGGGGATGGTTATTGACGGCTGGCCGGTCACCGTCATCCTGCGTGGCCAGATCGCCGTTATGGACGGCGTGCTGACGGTTAAGCCCGAAGCCGGGCAATATTTACCTAGAAAGCGAAGCCCGGGAAGCTGCACGGTCTGATCGGGCATTGTCAGAGGAAAGCCACTTGAGCGGGGCAGGCCGGTTGGCTAGCGTTTTCGCATGACCCAGCGCAGCCCGTTCCGGTACTTCAAACCGTCACCCAAGATCATCCGAGTGGTGCGAGCTTTTCGCGGCCTGACGAAAGGCGGGCAGGGAAGAGGAGACTGGTTCGCATTCGTCTGACAGCACCGCCAGATCCCGCAGCCTGCGCCCTTGCCGCACCGGGTTGGCCGGTGTCGACGACGGGTTCGTGGGCTGTCTGATCAAACGCAAAAGATGTCAAAGCGGGTGCGGAAGCGGGTTTCGATCCGGGAACGCCGCCCGCCGGATCGAACCCTGACGATTCACGCCCTGACCGCCTCGATCATCCTTGTCACATTGTCGGGGTCTGCGTCTGGCGTAATGCCGTGGCCAAGGTTGAAGATGTGGGGGCCGTTCCGGAAAGCCCGGACGACCCGTTTGGTGGCATCAACAAGCGCCTGCCCGCCCGTTACCAAATGCGTCGGCGCGAGGTTGCCTTGCACGCAGCCGGAAGGTTGGACATGGGCGGCGGCCCATTCGGGGGCGACGGCATTGTCGAGCGCCACACAATCCGCCCCGGTGGCTTGGGCGAAGCCGATGTAGCCTTGGCCAGCCTCCCGCGGAAAGGCGATGACGGGCAGGCCGGGGTGGCGGGATTTGAGCGCGCCGATGATGCGGGCGGTGGGGGCGACGGCGAAGTCGGTGAAATCTGCGCCTTTCAGCGACCCGGCCCAGGAGTCGAACAGCTTGATCACCTCGGCTCCGGCCTGTACCTGCATCGACAGGTATTCGATGGTGCCCGCCGTGATGCGGTCGATCAGGGCCTGAAATGTGGCGCGGTCGGCGGATTTGAGGGCATGGGCCGGGCCTTGATCCGGGGTGCCGCGCCCGGCGATCATATAGCTGGCGACGGTCCAGGGCGCACCGGCGAACCCGATGAGCGTGGTTTCAACCGGGAGTTCGCGGCCCAGGATGCGCAGAGTTTCATAGATCGGGGCAAGGGTGTCGTGGATGGCATCGGCAGGTTTCAGGGCCTGAACGCCCGCCATTGTGGTGATGGTCGACAGGCGCGGGCCTTCGCCGCCCTCGAACCACAGGTCGGCCCCCAACGCCTGTGGCAGCAGCAGGATGTCGGCGAACAGGATGGCCGCGTCAAAGCCGTAGCGGCGGATCGGTTGCAGGGTCACCTCGGCGGCAAGTTCGGAGTTGTAGCACAGCGACTGGAAATCCCCGGCCTTGGCGCGGGTGGCGCGGTATTCGGGCAGGTAGCGACCCGCCTGCCGCATCATCCAGATCGGCGGGGTGGCCAGGACCTCACCGGCCAGAGCGCGGAGAATCAGTTTGGTGGTCATGTCAGGCTCCGTCCGGGGCAGGTGCAAGATGGGGTGGCGCGGGAATCCGTAGGGGGGTGGAGTTGTCAGCGCAAGATGACATTGCTATGCGTGGGGCATGACAGATCAGATGCCCTCCTCCGCCCAGCCCCTGAAGATCGGCACCAGAGGTTCGCCGCTGGCCTTGTGGCAGGCGCAGGAGGTGCGGCGCTGTCTGATGGCGGCGTTCGGGCTGCCCGAGGCGGCGTTCGAGATTGCGGTGATCAAGGTCATGGGCGATCAGGTGCAGGATCGTGCGCTGACGGAGATCGGCGGCAAGGGGCTGTTCACCCGCGAGATCGAGGAGGCGCTGCTGGCGGGCGGCGTTGATATCGCCGTGCATTCGATGAAGGACATGCCGGCCTTGCAGCCGGAGGGGTTGGCTCTGGATTGCTATCTGCCGCGCGAGGATGTGCGGGACGGGTTTGTGTCGCCCGCGGTTGCCAGCCTGATGGATCTGCCGGTGGGGGCGGTGGTGGGGTCGTCTTCGCTGCGGCGGCGGGCGCAATTGCTGCATCGGCGGCCGGATCTGAAGCTGGTCGAGTTTCGCGGCAATGTGCAGACGCGGATGCGGAAGCTGGAGGAGGGGGTGGCGGTGGCCACGCTGCTGGCGATGGCGGGGCTGAACCGGCTGGGGCTGGCCCGTATGGCGCGCGCGATTGCGGCGGAGGAGATGCTGCCTGCGGTGGCGCAGGGGGCGATCGGGGTGGAGCGGCGGGTTGGCGACGCGCGGGCAGAGGCGATGCTGGCGGCCATTCATCACGGGCCAACGGGTGCGCGGCTGGCGGCGGAGCGGGCGTTTCTGCTGCGGCTGGACGGGTCTTGCCAGACGCCGATTGCGGGGCTGGCGGTGCTGGAGGCGGGGCAATTGTGGCTGCGCGGCGAGATCTTGCGGCTGGATGGGTCGAAGGTGATTGCCGGGGAATTGCGGGGCACGGTCGGGGATGGGGCAGAGATGGGCCGGGCATTGGCGGCGGAATTGCTGGGGCGGGCGGGGCCGGGGTTTTTCTGAGGCCTCCAGAACGGACATTTTGCAGACCATTGATTCAATTGGTAAATTCAGACAAATTACCCTTGGCGAAACGATTGCGGTTCTGCTGGCGGGGCATTTTCATGGCGCTGGTTTTGGGCTGTGTGTCTGAAGGAAGTCGCGGATCAGGGCGGCGGCTTTGGCGGTGCCCGCCGAGTGGCCGATGATGGCCTCTGGTCGCACCGCCAAACTGCGGCTGGCGCGAAATCTGTCCATGAAACTGCACGGCACCGTGTTCAAGGTCTTGCGCTCGTTGCAGGACGCCGATTACCAATTCGACGAAGGCCGCGAACGCTTTGTCAGCCGGTGCCATGAGGTCGATGCGCAGCAACTGACGTTCGAAGCCTTTTGTGAACCAGAAGCCGGTCAGCGCCCGACCGCTGGCCGATCTGAAAATCGGCGTCAAGAATCTGGCGCATCTTACGGGCTATGTGCCCCCGGAACATGTATGAGCGAAATGGTTCCCGCCTGGGTTGATGGGGTCCTGATCCCGGTGAAAAAGCTGGAGGTCCACCAGCGTGGCCTGCGCCATCTGGCGGTGTCGGTCTTTGTGATGAACGGCTCAGACACGCTGATCCAGCGCCGGGCCCTTGGCAAATACCACACGCCCGGCCTGTGGGCCAACACCTGCTGCACCCATCCCTTGTGGGGCGAAACGTCGCGCGACTGTGCCGAGCGTCGCCTGCGCGAGGAACTGGGGATCACCGGCCTGCAGCTGCGCCGCGTCGGCGGGATCGAGTATCGCGCCGATGTCGGCCGCAACCTGATCGAGCACGAAGTGGTGGATCTGTTCGTCGCCAAAGCCTCCCGCCGTCCTGGTCTGACGCTTGACCCGGACGAGGTGATGGAAACCGCCTGGATTTCGCTGTCCGACCTGACCCAGCAAGTGCAGGCCACGCCAGAGCGGTTTACGCCCTGGCTGCGGATCTATCTGGCCGAAAGCTGGGGCGAGGTGACGCGGACCTTGCCGGACGGGGACGCGGACAGCCATCGCAGCCCGACCGCCTGACCCGGTTCAGCCGCCCGCCATCGCGCTGGCCGACTGCGCCCGCATCCGGCGCTCGCGCAGGGTGCTGAATTGCTGATCGACCAGCACGCCCGCCAGAATGACCGCGCCCCTCACCGCAAAGTTCAGCAAGGACGGGATGCCCCGCAGGTTCACCAGATTCTGCAGGATCTGCAACAGGATCGTCCCCAGCACGACGCCGATGATCGAGCCTTCGCCGCCGCGCAGCGAGAACCCGCCCAGAACCGAGGCGGCAATCGCATAGAGTTCATAGAAATTGCCATGCGACGAGGGCGCCACCGACCGCGCATACATCGCAAAGAAAATCGCGGCGAAGGCGGTCAGTCCAGACGCGATCACATAGGCCGACAGGATCACGAGGTCGGTGCGGATGCCGGAAAACCGCGCCGCCTCCTCGTTCTTGCCGACCGCGAACAGGTAGCGGCCAAAGACCGAGCGGTGCAGCACGAACCAGGCGATCACCGCCACCACCAGCAGCACATAGGTTGCGGTCGGAATGCCCCAGATGCGGTTGGTAAAGAAATCGAGGCCGGGATAGGTGCTGCCAAACGGAAATCCCGCCGTGGTGCCCGCCGTGTAACCCCTTGCCAGACCCCGATAAATCAGCAGGCCGCACAGGGTGACGACGAAGGGCTGTATCTTGAGCCGGGTGATCAGCAGGCCATGCGCCAGCCCCAGAGCCAGGCCGATCGCCATCACGATCACCATCGCCACCGGCCAGTAAAGCCCCATGCTGCCGACCATGCTGACGAACAACACCCCCAAGAGCGCAATCAGCGACCCCGCCGACAGGTCGATGCCGCCGGTGATGATCACAAAGCCTTGGGCGATGTTGTTGGCCGACAGGAACAAGGGGTTGCGCAGATAGGCCCCCCGTGCCACCACGATGATCAGCACCAGAAGCCCTGCGTTTTTTGTTCATGCCCTGCTCCTGCCTTGCACAGCCGCCCGGCCCAGCGCCAGTTGCAGCACATTTTCCTCACTGAAATCAGCGCGTTCCAAGACACCGCTGACGCGGCCCCCGTGCATCACCGTCACCCGGTCCGACACCCCGATCACTTCCTCCATGTCGGACGAAATCATCAGCACCGCCACGCCCTGATCGGCCAACCCGCGCATAAGGCGGTAAATCTCGGACTTGCTGCCAATATCAATGCCGCGGGTCGGTTCGTCAAAGATCATCACGCGCGGCTGGATCGCCAGCCATTTCGCCAGCACGACCTTTTGCTGATTGCCGCCCGACAAGAGCTTGGTCCGGATCTGAATGTCCGGTGTCTTGATCGCAAGATCAGTGCGGGCCTTCTCGCCTGGCGCATTCTCCAGCGCCGCCGACACCAGCGGCCCGCTGGCATATTTCCGCAGGTCAGGCAGGGTGATGTTCTGCGCCACCGGCAAACCGAGGATCACGCCGGTCGCATTGCGGTCCTCGGGCACCAGAAATATCCCGCGCGCGACGGCCTGTTTGGAATTGCGGATGACGACCGGCGCGCCCTCGATCTGCAGCGTGCCGCCGAGGATCGCATCAATGCCGAACAAAGCCCGCGCCAGTTCGGTGCGGCCAGAGCCTACCAGCCCTGCCAGCCCCATGATCTCGCCGCGATGCAGGTCCAGATCGACCGTGCAGCCGGGATAGGCCGCAGTCTGGATGCCCCGCGCTGACAATGCCACAGCCCCCTTCGGCTGCCGGGGCGGCACATAATTCACCTTCAGATCGCGCCCGATCATCAGCTTGACCATGCGGTCATGGCTGATCTCGCCGCGCCCCAATTCGCCCACCAGATGGCCGTCGCGCAGCACCACCACCCGGTCCGCCGCCCGTTCGACCTCGTGCAGCCGGTGCGAGATGAAAACCACCGCAATCCCGCGCGCCCGCAAGCGGTCCATCACCGCCAGCAGGCGTTCGGTTTCGGCATAGGGCAGCGAGGAGGTCGGCTGGTCGAGAATGACCAGCCGGGCGTCATAGGACAGGGCCTTGGCAATCTCGACCAGTTGTTGCTGCGCCAGCGACGGTTTGGCGACCAGCGTGTCGGGTGCGAAATTCGCCCCCAACTGTTCCAGCAAAGGCGCCACCGCCGCCCGCTGCTTGGCGGTGCCCACCAGATTCAGGATGCCGTATTTGCGCGGCTCACGGCCAATGAACACATTGGCGGCCACGTCCAGATTGTCGAACAGGTTCAGTTCCTGATGCACAAAGGCAATGCCCGCCGCAATTGCCTGATCCATCAACCGCTTGACCTGACCGGCACTGTCGGCGGGCTGCGCATCAGGTGCCGCGAGAATGGCCTTCGCCTCGGTGGCAAGCCGAATTGCGGTGGCCTCGTCCCCGGACTGCCGGGCCGCCAGCGCCTGCTCCATCAGTTTTTTGACCTGTGCCGACTTGTCCATTGCCTTGCCCGCGCCTATCATCAGAGGCTGAAATCAGCCCGCCTCTTTGGAACCTGGATTCCATGCCTTCTGTGGTATTTCTTCTGGCGGTTCATGACCGGAAGCGTCCTCGAAGCCCTCGCTGTGTCATTCATCTTTCTGATCCCTGCGCTATGGCGAACGGTTGTCATTTTGCGGGAGCCAGAAAGCTATCAATTTCCTGCTGACCCAATGCCGTTTCAGAGCCTGTCCCCTGACCCTGCGAATTCGAACCGCCCGCCGTGGCTAGGGCCGGCGCATCGGTAAGCCCCGGAATGGTATCCGCATATTTCTTGATTCACGATGCCCGCAACTCGCGCTGAGAAATTCCGGTCTGGCTGAAATGCGCGACGGCTTTCTTCTGGATGGTTGCGATTTTAAGCGCCGCCGCCTTGCGATTTTCGATCCACGCCTTCAGTTCCGGCGGGCGCAGACCGGTGGGCAGGCCGGTATCCATTGCGGCTTTCCGCTCGCCTTCGGACAGGGCACCAAAGGTCACACTGGCAATCACATCCAAGCCCAGCCGCAGCTTGGCGTTGTCCAGCAAGGCCCCGGCCTGGGTCTGGGTCGGGAAATTCTGGGCGACAATGCCGGTTTCAACACCAGCATCCAGCGCGGCGATCGCGTCATTATAATTCCCCAAAGTGCTGGCAATGACGGCCAGCCGGTCGCCGGCATCCTTGACCGATGCCCGATTGACCTTGGCCGCTTCTTCATCGGACTTGATCTCGCCAACTCCAGCGATATTCGCGTCGTTTCTGGCAGTCACCACGTCGCCCGCTTTTTTGCGCAGCCGCATGGGCATCCGCCGCCGCCGCCAATCCCGGCACTTTGGCGCGTTCTTCCGGGGTCAAAATTCGACCGTCCGGCCCCGTGACCTCCTCCTCTCCGTTGGAGAAAATCTTTTGGGTATAGCCGCCGTCAAACGGAATCGTCTTGCGCAGGGTTCTGCCGTCCGTCGTGCCGAACACTTGTGTTGCCACGTCCGGCGCGATGCCGTTCAGCACAACCCCGACCAGAAACAGCCCGGATTCCGGCGATAGTTCAATTTGCGCCATCTGCACCCGCGCCTGACCACCCTGATTCTGCCGCACCGGGCGATGGAGGGCTGGGCGGCCAAGCGGCTGGCAGGGGCCGCAGACGGTGCCAGGGTCGAACTGGAATGCACCCTGGTCGAGCGCAACTCGGTTGCAGCACCCCCGCTGCGGTGAGGCGCCGGTCTCTTCAACGAACCGGTCTCTTCAAAGAAATCGCCGCGGAATTTTCGAAAATTCCGGTCTGGCCGTGACCTTCGCGCCGAAATGCAACCTGCCACGCTTCCGCGCCCGCACCCCCGCGCTGTTGCGCCCCCTGGCGCCATGTCGGAATATCGGTGCCATCCGTCCGGTGCTTTGCAGGCCATCCGAGAGCACCGCCGGGCCGCACCGCGCCTCTGCCCATCGTCGCAAGGGCCGGCCCCGACCAGATCTGACGCCCGTTTTTAGGGCGTGCGACCCTGCAATGCCCTGAAAATCGGCACCCTCCTGCAATCAACCCTGCCTGTCGCGCAGCTTCCATGCCAGAACCGTTGGAGTGTTGCGGAATCCTGATCCGGGCGGAGCGTAGACATGTCGATCACAGCCAGCATCCATCACCTGACCCAATACCAGTATGACCGCCCGGTGATCCTTGGCCCCCAGATCATCCGCCTGCGCCCCGCGCCGCACAGCCGCACCCGGGTGATCTCGCACTCGCTCAAGGTTTCTCCAGCGGGCCATTTCGTGAACCACCAGCAGGATCCGTTCGGCAACTGGCTGGCGCGGTTCGTCTTCCCCGAACCGGTGACGGAACTGAAGATCGAGGTCGATCTGGTCGCCGACATGACCGTCTACAACCCGTTCGATTTCTTCGTCGAGGAAAGTGCCGAGAATTACCCGTTCGACTACACGCCGGACATGATCGAAGACCTTGCGATCTACCGCAAACCCGACCCGATGACCCCCGCCTTGCAGGCTTTTCTGAATCAGGTGCCCATAACCCGCACCCGCACCACCGATTTCGTGGTGATGCTGAACGCAATGGTGGCAGGCCGCGTCAACTACACCATCCGCATGCAGCCCGGCGTGCAGACGCCCGAGGAAACCCTGACCATCCTGTCCGGCTCCTGCCGCGATTCAAGCTGGCTCTTGGTACAGGCGCTGAGACACCTCGGTTTCGCCGCCCGTTTCGTCTCGGGCTACCTGATCCAGTTGCGCCCCGACCTCAAATCATTGGACGGGCCCTCCGGCACCGAGGTTGACTTCACCGACCTGCACGCCTGGTGCGAAGTTTATCTGCCCGGTGCCGGCTGGATCGGCCTGGACCCCACCAGCGGCCTTTTGACCGGCGAAAGCCACATCCCGCTCGCCGCCACGCCGCATTACCGCAGTGCAGCACCCATCAGTGGCGTTGCCAGCTACGCCGAAACCAAGTTCGACTTTGCGATGACCGTCACCCGCACCGCCGAACACCCGCGCATCACCAAACCGTTCAGCGATGCCGCCTGGGACGAGTTGAACGCCCTTGGCCGCAAGGTCGATGCCGCGCTGGCCGAAGGCGACGTCCGCCTGACGATGGGCGGCGAGCCGACCTTCGTGTCGATCGACGATTTCGAGGCGGCCGAATGGAACACCGCCGCCGTTGGCCCGACCAAACGCACGCTGGCCGACAGACTGATCCGCCGCCTGCGCGACCGCTTCGCGCCGGGCGGTTTCCTGCATTACGGGCAGGGCAAATGGTATCCCGGTGAGACCCTGCCGCGCTGGACCTTCTCGCTGTACTGGCGCAGCGATGGCCAGCCGATCTGGGCGGATGAGGCGCTGATTGCAACTGAGGGCGCGCAAACCAACGTCGGCCCCTTGCAGGCGCAGGAACTGCTGCGCGAAATCGCCGCCGATCTGGAGATTGACGACAGCAACATCCTGCCCGCGTTCGAAGACCCCGCCGAATGGCTGGTCAAGGAAGCCAACCTGCCCGAAAACGTCACCCCGGCCAATTCCGAACTGAAAGACCCCGAGGCCCGCCACCGCCTTGCCACCGTGTTCAACCGCGGCCTGACCGAACCGTCCGGCTTTATCCTGCCGGTGCAAAGCTGGCAGTCGCAGCACAGCGACAAACGCTGGCGCAGCGAAAAATGGAACCTGCGGCGCGGCTACATGTTCCTGGTCCCCGGCGACAGCCCGGTCGGCTACCGCCTGCCGCTGGAAAGTCTGCCCTTCGTGCCGCCATCGCAATACCCCTATATCAACCCGGTTGATCCGACCGTTGAACGCACACCGCTGCCAGATGTAGTTCCGCCGACACCCGAGCGCAAATCCCAACCGCTCGCCAGCTTCGTGGCGGCCTCGCCGCAGGCCGACCAGATCAACCAGGGCTCGCCGCTGCGCGAGGTTGACGGCCATATCCGCACCGCCCTGTCGGTCGAAGCCCGCGATGGCCGTCTTTGCGTGTTCATGCCGCCGGTGGTCAGTCTGGAAGACTACCTTGACCTCCTGCGCGCCGCCGAGGCTGCTGCCAAACGCCTGAACCTGCCGGTGCATATCGAAGGCTACGCGCCGCCGCACGACCCGCGCCTGAACGTGATCCGCGTCGCCCCCGATCCCGGCGTGATCGAGGTCAACATTCACCCGGCGCACAACTGGCAGGGCTGCATCGACATCACCACTGCCGTTTACGAGGAAGCCCGCCAGACGAGGCTTGGTGCCGACAAGTTCATGATCGACGGCAAGCATTGCGGCACCGGCGGCGGCAACCATGTCGTGGTCGGCGGCTCCACGCCCAATGACAGCCCGTTCCTGCGCCGCCCCGACCTGCTGGCCAGCCTGATCCTGCACTGGAACCGCCACCCGTCGCTCAGCTACCTGTTCTCCGGCCTGTTCATCGGCCCCACCTCCCAGGCCCCGCGCATCGACGAGGCGCGGCACGACAGCCTGTACGAGTTGGAAATAGCACTTGCCCAAATCCCGATGCCGGGGCAGGGGCCGCAGCCCTTCCCCTGGCTCACCGACCGCCTCTTGCGCAACATCCTGACCGATGTGACCGGCAATACCCACCGCGCCGAAATTTGCATCGACAAGATGTTTTCGCCCGATGGCCCCACCGGCCGCCTTGGCCTTGTCGAATTCCGCGGCTTCGAAATGCCGCCAGACGCCCGCATGTCGCTCGCCCAGCAACTGCTGATCCGCGCCCTGATCGCCCGCTTCTGGAAGCTGCCGCAGCAAGGCGACCTGACCCGCTGGGGCACGGCGCTCCATGACCGCTTCATGCTGCCGCATTTCGTCTGGCAGGATTTCCGCGATGTCTTGGCCGACCTGAACGCCCACGGCTTCCCGCTGCGCGAGGAGTGGTTCGTGGCGCAGGGCGAATTCCGCTTCCCGTTCTGCGGCGAAGTCACCTGTGAGGCCACCAGACTAGAAATCCGTCAGGCGCTTGAACCGTGGCACGTCCTTGGCGAAACCGGCGCCATCGGCGGCACCGTGCGCCACACCGACAGTTCCACCGAACGCCTGCAGGTCAAGCTGACCACGTCGGAACCCGACCGCTACCTTGTCACCTGCAACGGCCGCAAACTGCCGCTGACCAACATCGGCGGCGGTGAGGCCGTCGCGGGCCTGCGCTACAAGGCGTGGCAACCCGCCACGGCCTTGCACCCGGTGCTGCCGGTCGATGCGCCGCTGACCTTCGACATCTTCGACACCTGGTCAGGCACCTCGCTGGGCGGTTGCGTCTACCACGTCGCCCACCCCGGCGGCCGCAGCTATGACACCTTCCCGGTCAACGGCAACGAGGCCGAGGCCCGCCGTCTGGCCCGCTTTGAGCCGATGGGCCACAGCGCCGGAGCCGGGCGCAGCATCGCCGCCGAACGGGCCAACCGCGAGTTTCCCATGACGCTTGACCTGCGCCGCCCGCTCGGGGTCTGATGGCCTATGGCAGACCGGAAATCCGCAAAGGCCAAAGCCGCCGCGCCCTTGCACAGCATCGGCGACTATAAACCCTTGGGCACCACTCCCGACGAGATGGTCGATGCCACCGGCCAGATCCGCCCGCTGTGGCAGGCCTTCGCCGAGGTCTTCGCCACCCTGCCAGCCTCCGAGGTCGCCCATCGCCAGGCCCGCGCCGAGCAATACCTGCGCGATTCAGGCGTGTTCTACCGTCAGTATGGCGGCGGCCAGTCCACCGAACGCCCGTGGCCGCTCAGCCCGATCCCGGTGCTGATCGACGAAGCCGACTGGACCCGCCTCGCCCAGGCCCTGACCCAGCGCGCCGATCTGTTGGAGGCCCTGATGACCGACCTCTACGGCGAAAACCGTTTGGTTTCCGAAGGCCTGCTGCCCGCCGCCCTGATCGCCTCCAACCCCGAATGGCTGCGGCCAATGGTCGGCATCCGCCCGCATTCCGGCCATTATTTGCATTTCGTCGCCTTCGAGATCGGGCGCGGCCCCGATGGCCAGTGGTGGGTGTTGGCCGACCGCACCGAGGCCCCTTCCGGTGCCGGGTATGCACTGGAAAACCGCGTCGCCACCTCGCGGGCTTTCGCGGAAATTTACGGCGACGGCCATATTCACCGCCTCGCCGGGTTTTTCCGCGACTTCCGCGACACCCTGCAAAGCCTGCGCCAGGACCGCGACAGCCGCGTCGTCATCCTGTCGCCCGGCCCCTTGAACGAGACCTATTACGAACACGCCTATATCGCCCGCTACCTCGGCTTCACGCTGGTGCAGGGCGAGGATCTGGTGGTCGATGACGGTGCGCTGAAGGTGCGCACCATCGCGGGCCTGCGCCCGGTCGATGTGCTGTGGCGCAGGCTCGATTCAGCCTATGCCGACCCGATGGAGTTGAACCCCGCCTCCCGCCTTGGCACCGCCGGCCTCGTCTCGGCCCTGCGCGCGCAGGGGTTGACCCTTGTCAACGCCCTGGGCTCTGGTGTGCTGGAAACCCGCGCACTGATGGCGTTCCTGCCGAAACTCGCCCCCATCCTCTTGGGCTCCGACCTCGCCATCCCCAATATCGCCACCTGGTGGTGCGGCGGCGCTGCCGAACGCGCCCGCGTCAAATCCGCGCCCGAACGCATGGTCCTCAGCCCGGCGCTGGCCACCGGCATGCCGTTCGACCGGCAGGGCGAAACCCAGCTTGCATCCGACCTGAGCGCCGCCGAACTGGCCCACCGTCTGGCCAATGGCGCGGACTACGTCGCCCAAGAGGCCGTCACCCTGTCGACCACGCCCGCGCTGGTCGATGGCAAACTTGCCCCCCGCCCGATGATCCTGCGCGTCTTCCTCGCCCGCACCCCCAAAGGCTGGCAGGTCATGCCTGGCGGTTTTGCCCGCATCGGCGCCACCCCTGACCCCGCCGCCGTCGCCATGCAGCGCGGCGGTTCGGCGGCAGATGTCTGGATCGTCAGCAAAGACGTGGTCCCCGCCGTCAGCATGGTGCCACCGCCCGTCGGCCCCTACCGCCGCATGGCCCCCGGCGCACTTCCCGCCCGCGCGGCCGACAACCTGTTCTGGCTCGGCCGCTATATCGAACGCACCGAAGTCATCGTCCGCCTGCTGCGCGCCCGCAACATCCGCCTCGCCGAAAGCGGCGCGATGGCCAGGCCACTGCTCGACGCCATCGACCCGCTGCTCAAGACTTTGGGCGTTGATCCGGCCAAGGGCATCCCGCAGGGCCTGCTTGACACGCTGTCGGACGCCATCGCCAGTGCGGGGCAAGTCCGCGACCGCTTCTCGCCCGACGCCTGGTCCGCGCTCGCCGACCTCAACAAGACCGCCCGCCGCATGGCCAGCACTGTCACCCCCGGCGACGACGCCGCCCGCGCCCTGAGTTCGCTGTTGCGCAAACTGGCGGGCATCTCCGGCCTCGTCCATGAAAACATGTACCGGTTTTTCGGCTGGCGCTTTCTGACCATCGGCCGGTTGCACGAACGCGCGATGGGCATGATCGCTTTGGTTGCCACCCTTGCCGATCCCGAAGCCCCGGCAGGTGCGCTTGACCTTGCCGTAGAAGTTGGCGATGCGGTGCTGACCCACCGCCGCCGCTTCACAATGGGCACCTCGCGCGACACCGTGATTGACCTCTTGGCGCTGGACCCGATGAACCCGCGCTCGATCCGTTCGCAGATCGACGGGCTTCAGGAACAGATTGGCATGCTGCCCGGTGCCAATGACCACGGTGCCCTGTCCCCCTTGGCCCGCGAGATGCTGCGCTGCCACGCCGCCCTTGCCACGGAGGAAACCGAGACGCTGACGACCGCCGCGTTGTGGGAATTCCGCGACCGCATCGCCGCCTTGTCCGAACGCCTGACCGAGGAATACCTTCGCTGATGCGCTACGGCCTCACCCTCAAGATCAGATACGAATTCGACCGCCCGACCGGCTCGGGCCGCCAGTTGCTGCGCGTCCTGCCCGCCGAGATTGCGGGGCAACAAACCGTCCTCGCCTCGGTCCTGACCGTGACGCCCGCGCCCGCGGAGCGCCGCGAGTTCGCGGATTTCTTCGGCACCAGGGTCATTGAAGTCGTGATGCCCCCCGGTCTGACCGAACTGGTCATCGCCATGACCGCCCGCCTGTCGCGCGACGCGGGTCCGCAGGGTTTCGACATGTCGCCGCCCCTGGCCCAACTGCCGCAGGAACTTTCCGGCGTCTATGACCTCGGCCCCAACTCGCCCCACCATTTCACCGCCGCCTCCCCCCGCATCGCATCGGTGCCCGAAATCGCCGCCTTCGCCAGAACCGCCACCGCCCGCGCCACCTCGGCCCGCCAGGCCATCGAACATCTGGGGCAAGCCATCTACACAGCCATGAAGTTCGACAGCAAGGCGACCGAGGTTGACACCCTGCCTGCCGAGGCTTTCACCCTGCGCCGGGGCGTCTGTCAGGACTTCGCGCAAATCATGATCTCCGGCCTGCGCGCCCTGGGCATTCCTGCGGCCTATGTCGCTGGTTTTCTGCGCACCCTGCCACCCCCCGGCAAGAAACGCCTCGCCGGGGCTGACGCGATGCACGCCTGGACCCGCGCCTGGGCCGGGGTCGAGGCGGGCTGGGTCGAATACGACCCGACCAACGCCTGCTTCGCCGAGAACAATCATATCGTCGTCGGCTATGGCCGCGACTACGGCGATGTCGCCCCCGTCACCGGCAGGCTTAGGCTCGACGGCCACCAGAAAGGCTCCCATGCCGTCGATCTGATCGAGATGGACGAGCCGCGTCTGCATGTGACATAGGGCCGTCCGTCGATGCCGAAGCGGCTTTCGGCGCGGGTGTCAGACCAGCCGCTTCTTCGGGAGGACCGCCTGCGCCGGCTCGGTCAGGTCTCGTTGAGGCGGCTCGGGGCCAAAGCCAACGGCCATTGCCTGCATAGCGGGCTTCGTGCCATGCACGGGGCAACCAAAGGGGCAAACATGGTCACGCTCAAGCAGATTGCATCCGCCGTCGGGGTTTCCTCGGCCACGGTGTCGCGTGTTCTGAATTTCGACGCGACCCTGTCGGTCACCGCCCAGACCCGGCAGAGCATCATCGAAACCGCCGAGGCGATGAACTATGCCACCCCGCGCAACCGCAACCGCATGATGCCGCAGCGCGTGCCCACCAAGGTGGCGCTTGTCCATTTCCTGCGCCCCGATCAGGAACTGGCCGATCCCTATTACGTCGGCCTGCGCCTTGGCATCGAACGCCGCTGTGCCGCGTTGCAACTGGAGGCGGTCAAGGTCTACCACACCGACGCCATGCCGGACCCCAAGCTGCTGCAAAGCGCCTCTGGGGTGATCGCGATTGGGATGCATGAAGATACGGAAATTGCCTGGCTCAAACGCCACAACCGCTTTCTGGTGTTTGCCGATTTCGCCCCCCCGGATGACGAGATCGACTCGGTGCAAAGCGACCGCACCCTGGCCATGCGCAAGCTTTTGAAAGCGCTGGGCGACATGGACTATCGCCGCATCGGTTTCATCGGGTGGTGGGATCACAGCCATGCGGGCAAAGCCGTGGAGGGGGAAGAGCGCGGGTTGGCCTATGTCGCCTGGATGCGCACCTTTGGCGTCTTTGACCCTGAAATCTACCGGTTGGAACGCAACACCGAGGAAAGTGGCTACCGGCTGACCAGGGCGATTCTGTCGCAAGCGAACCGCCCCGATGCTCTGATCGCGGGCAATGACAACATGGCGGTAGGGGCCTACCGTGCCATCCACGAACTGGGCCTGCGCATCCCGGACGACATCGCCATCGCCAGTTTCAACGATATCTCGGTCGCGCAGTTCCTCAACCCACCCTTGTCCACCGTCCGCTTACCCTCTGAAGAGATTGGCGAAAATGCGGTTGACCTCTTGATGGAACGCGCCGCCGGGCGCGAGATTGCCAAGCGCACCATCCTCGCCTCCCGCATGATCTGGCGCGGCAGCACCCGGCCGCACAAAGCCGATTGACCCGAGTGGATAAAAATTTACTGAAATTATTTGCCGGATGGTTTTTCCTGCGCTAGCCTTCTGGAATGATGGGGCAGGGAGGAACCGCGCCTCACATCTTGGGAGGCAGACAATGACAAGCTATGCCAGCAAATGGCACCGCTTGCTGCTGATTGCAGCGGGGGTCAACCTGCTGCTCGCCACCACCGCAATGGCGGCGGAAGTGACGGTCTGGGCCTAGGCCCCGGAATTCAATGGCGCGGCGATGAACGAGGCAAATTCGCGCTACACTGCGGGCCACCCCGACGCGAAAATCACGGTGGTGGATTTCGCCTAGGCCGATCTGGAGCAAAAGCTGCAAACTCAGCTTGTCTCGGGCCAGACCGATGGTTTGCCGGACATCGTGCTGATCGAAGATTACGGCGCCAAGAAATACCTTCTGTCCTTCCCCGGCGCGTTTGAACCCTTGACCGACAAGATCGACCATTCGCAATTCGCGCCCGACAAGGTTGAATTGGCGACGGTCGATGGCCAGACCTATTCGTTGCCCTTCGATTCGGGTGTGTCGGGCCCGTTCTACCGGTCGGACCTGCTGGAGCAGGCCGGCTACAAGGCGGCTGACCTTCAGGACATCACCTGGGACCAGATGATCGACATTGGCAAAGCGGTCAAAGCCAAGACCGGCAAGCCGATGTTCTCGATCGACCAGAACGACGCCGGAGCCATCCGCATCATGCTGCAATCGGCGCGTTCTCGTCCTATCTTCCGGCGCGCAACGGCGAAGCCTATTCGGCCAAGGACGACTACTTTGGCGGTCAGGCAGTCTGGGCCGATTTCTCGGACTGGCAGGCCAAGATTCCGGGCGTGAACTATCGCATCTTCACCAACGAAGCGGATGCCGCCGTGACGGCGCAACTGCCGGGCCTGGTGGCGGGCGGCAATATCGACGACGCGCCTTTTCCCCACTCACGCCGACACCCACCCCCCCACGTCGGGCCTTTTGAACGCAGGATATGGCATGGCAAGCAGCACCTCGTCGCGCGGAAACCGGACGGGCTGGGCCTTTGTCGCTCCGGCGCTGGTGTAGCTTGGCATCTTTATGGTCTATCCGATCTTCTGGTCGCTGTGGATGAGCCATCAGACCGGCAAGGGCCTGAACTTTCGCTTCGGCGGCTTTGCCAATGTCATTCGCCTGACCAGGGATCCGGTGTTTCAGCACGCCTTGTCCGACACGCTGATCTTTCTGGTCGTGCAGGTTCCGATCATGATCGTGCTGGCGCTGTTGTTCGCGGTCACTTTGAACAGCCCGCGCCTCAAGGGCCGCGCCATTTTGCGCACCGCGATCTTCCTGCCCAGCGTCACCTCGCTTGTAGCGTATTCGGTCCTGTTCAAATCCATGTTCGCCGCCGATGGCGTGGTCAATGACACGTTGATGGCCTTGCACATCATCGGCACGCCGATCGGCTGGATGATCCAGCCGTTCTGGGCCAAGGTTCTGATCATCTTGGCGATCACCTGGCGCTGGACCGGCTATAACATGGTGTTCTATCTGGCCGCCCTGCAAAACATCGACCCTTCGATGTACGAGGTTGCCCGCATCGACGGCGTGCCGGCCTCGGCGCGCTTCACCAAGATCACCCTGCCGATGCTGAAACCGGTGATCCTGTTCACCACGGTCCTGTCCACCATCGGCACGCTGCAATTGTTTGACGAGGTCAACGCCATCACCGCCAGTGCCGGGGCTGGCGGCAATCCGGCCGATGCGACGCTGACCCTGTCGCTGTATATCTACAACCTCTTGTTCAAATACGTGCCGAGTTATCGCTATGCGGCGACGGTGTCCCGGCTGATCGTGATCATGGTCGGCATCCTGTCCTGGGTTCAGTTCCAGATCGCCAAGGAGGGCTAGGATGAGAGCCGCCCTTGACCAAGTCACCAACCTCGCCAGTCAGGCCGTTCTGTGGATTGCGGCGTTCATTTCGATCTTTCCGTTCTACTGGATGATCGTCGGTGCCACCAATACCGCCCTCGACATTACCGGCGGCAAGGCGACCTTTGGCAGCAATCTGGTCGTGAACATCTCCAAGTTTTTCGCGATCCCCGACATCCCGCGTATTTTTGCCAATTCGTTTCTGTTGGCGATCACCAGCACGGTTCTGACCCTGATCATCACCTCGCTAGCGGGCTACGGGTTCGAGATTTTCCGCTCGCGCAGCCGCGACCGCATCTTTGGCGGCCTGCTCCTGCTGCTGTCGGTGCCGTTTGCCGCGCTGATCGTGCCACTGTTCATGATGTTTTCGCGCGCCGGGCTGATGAACACCTATGTCGGCATCATGCTGCCGGGCATCGCCGCGATCTTCATGATCTTTTACTTTCGCCAGAACACCAAGGCCTTCCCGCATGAATTGCGCGACGCGGCACTGCTCGACGGGCTGAAGGAATGGCAGATTTTCGCCTATATCTACATCCCCGTGATGCGGTCGACCTATGCTGCGGCGATGATCATCGTGTTCATGACCAACTGGAATTCCTATCTGTGGCCGCTGATGGTGGTGCAGAAGAACGAGATGAAAACGATCACGTTGGAGGTCGCGTCTCTGGCGTCCGCCTGTACGCCGGATTATGGCCTGATCCTGGTTGCCAATGTGGTGGCAACGCTGCCGACCGTTCTGGTTTTCTTCCTGCTCCAGCGCCGCTTTGTTGAAGGCATGCTGGGCAGCGTCAAATAGGAATGCCCTGAAATGCCCAAGACCGACTTCAATGCTGACTGGCTGTTCGAAGGCCGCGACATGGTGCGCCTGCCGCACAACGCGGTCGATCTGCCATTTTCCTATTTCGATGAAAAGGCTTACCAGCGGGTCTTCTCCTATGAAAAGACCTTTGACGCCGATCCCGCATGGGCGGGGCGCGAGGTTTCCGTGCTGTTCGACGGCGCGATGGCCAATGCGCAAGTCAGCCTGAACGGTGCCCTGCTGACCCGGCACGCCGATGGCTACACCCCGTTTGAAGCCCGGCTGACCGGCCTGCTAAAGCCGCGCGGCAACCGGCTGACCGTGGTGATCGACGGCAGCGAGAACCCCGCGATTCCGCCGTTTGGCGGGGCGATCGACTACCTCACCTATGCGGGCATCTACCGCGAGGTCTGGTTGCGCGTCACCGCACCCGTCAGCATCGGCCTGCACAAGATCGAGACGCCGGATGTGCTGGCGGTCCGCAAGTCCGTCGCCATCGCCGCCACCCTGAACAACCCGCAGAGCCTGGCCCTCAGCGGCACTCTGACCGCCACCCTGCGCGACGCCGCCGGGACCGCAATCGCCACCACATCGGCCAACGTCACAGGCGCAACCGTCGCCCTGACCCTAAGCGACCTTGCGGGCATCACCCTGTGGGACATCAGCACCCCGGCGCTCTACACGCTCGATCTGACCCTCGACACCTCGCACGGCCCCGATACCGCCGCGACCCGCTTCGGCTTCCGCTCTGCCCAATTCACCTCGGACGGTTTCAAACTCAACGGCAAGCCGCTGAAAATCCGCGGCCTGAACCGCCACCAGTCCTTCCCCTATGCAGGCTATGCCCTTGGCCGCGCCGCGCAGGAAAAGGACGCCGAAATCCTGAAACACGACCTGCGCGTCAACCTGGTCCGCACCTCGCATTACCCGCAATCCAGCCATTTCCTGAACCGCTGCGACGAATTGGGCCTGTTGGTGTTCGAGGAAATCCCCGGCTGGCAGCACATAGGGGATCTCGCCTGGCAAAGGGAATCGGTCGAAAACGTCCGCCGGATGATCCGCCGCGACTGGAACCACCCGTCGATCATCATCTGGGGGGTGCGGATCAACGAATCGCAGGACAACCACGACTTCTATCTGCAAACCAACGCCGCCGCCCATGCGCTCGACACCACCCGCCAGACCGGCGGCGTCCGTTACATCACCGATTCAGAACTGCTGGAAGACGTCTACACCATGAACGACTTCATCCTCGGCAACGAGGAACACGGCGGCAACCGCCCGCGCACGCCGCTGCGCCCGCAGCAGGAAGTCACCGGCCTGCCGCATGTGGTGCCCTATCTGATCACCGAATACGGCGGCCACATGTACCCGACCAAATCCAGTGACCAGGAACAGCGGCAGGCCGAACACGTCACCCGCCATCTGGACGTACTGAACGCCATGCACGGCGACCCGCAGATCGCCGGTTGCATCGGCTGGTGCGCCTTCGACTACAACACCCACAAGGATTTCGGCTCCGGCGACCGGCTGTGCCACCACGGTGTGATGGACATGTTCCGCGAGCCGAAATTTGCCGCCTACGCCTATGCTAGCCAGTCCGATCCGGCGGCGGGCATCATCCTGAAACCCGTCACCTTCTGGGCGAGAGGAGAGCGGAACATTGGCGGCGTTCTGCCGCTGATCATCCTGACCAATTGCGACGAGGTCGAACTGACCTACGGCAGCCACAAGCTGAAACGTGTGGGCCCCGACCGCGAGAAATACCCCCACCTTCCACATGCCCCGGTCATTCTCGACCGCCGCCATTTCACCCATGACGAGTTGGGCCTGTGGGGTATGATGTGGGAAGACGCCACCATCACCGGCTATCTGAATGGCAAGGCCGTGGCCACCGCCCGCTTTGTGTCCGACCCCGTGGCCACCACGCTGGAGGTTGTGCCCGACACCGCCACCATCGCCCCAAACGAAGCCACCCGCGTCATGGTCCGCGCCCTTGACCAAGTCGGCAACAAGCTGCCGTTCTTCCCCGAACCGGTCGCCATCACCGTCACCGGTGCCCGGCTGATCGGGCCGTCACTGGCGCCCATGCGCGCCGGATCAACCGGGTTCTGGGTCCAGTCCACCGGGGCTGGGGCCATTGAAATCACCGTCGCCAGCGACCGTCTGGGCACCCAAACCCTGCATCTGACAGCGGAGTAAACACAGGAGCGGCTTGAAACTGCACGGCGTGCGGAAAACCCACCGGGCGGCCGAGGTCATCAAGGGCGTCGATCTTGACATCAGCCCGCAGGAATTCGTGGTGTTCGTCGGCCCTTCCGGCTGAGGCAAATCCACCCTGCTCAGGATGATTGCGGGACTAGAGGACATCTCGGGCGGCGAATTGTTCATTGGTGACAAGCTGATGAACGACATCGACCCCTCGCGTCGCGGCATCGCGATGGTGTTCCAATCTTACGCGTTTTATCCCAATATGACGGTGCGCGAAAACATGGGCTTCGCGCTGCGCTTTGCCGGGCAGAACAAGGACGAGGTCGCCAAACAGGTCGCCAAGGCCACCCGCATCCTGGAACTCGGGCGCTGCTCGACCGCAAGCCGAAAGACCTGTCCGGCGGCCAAAGGCAGCGCGTTGCCATCGGCCGCGCCATCGTCCGCCATCCCGAGGTGTTTCTGTTCGACGAGCCGCTGTCCAACCTGGATGCCGAACTGCGGGTCCACATGCGCATCGAAATCGCCCGGCTGCACAAGGAACTGGCCGCCACGATCATCCATGTGCCCCATGATCAGGTCGAGGCGATGACGCTGGCCGACAAGATCGTGGTGCTGCGCGATGGCATTGTCGAACAGGTCGGCGCCCCGCTGACCCTGTATGACGACCCCGATAATCTGTTCGTCGCGGGCTTCATCGGCTCGCCCAAAATGAACTTCCTGACGGGCCGGGTCGAAGGCAATCTGGTCCGCCTGCCCGAATTTGCGGGCCAGACCATCCCATTGGGCCGTTTCAACCTGCCGCCGTCTGATGGCGACAGCGTCACCGTCGGCATCCGCCCCGAACATTTCAAACGTGGCGGCGATGCGGCGTAGGAGTTGGCGATCGAGATCATTGAACATCTGGGGGTTCAGACCTTTGCCTATGCCCGGCAAGGCGATGGCCAGATCCTGACCGTCGCGGTGGACGATGGCCGCGATCTGCGTCAGGGTCAGAAAATCATCGCGCGGTTTGACGCTGCCAAGGCGCTGGTTTTCGAGATAAAAGGCAGCCGCGTCCGCTAAACTCCTCGGCGAGGCTTTCAGCGCGCCGCGCCAGTTGGATCGGCACGAGCCGTGAAAACGCCCATCAATTGGCCTTTGCCAACCCTATCCCGCCCAAATTCCGCGCCTCGGCCTATCCAGTTGCCTACTTTGACGGCATTGCGACGCGCCCTGCGGCTTCGCGCGCCGAACCGCACTCAGCGCAGTTCCGGGGCATGACCATATCGCGCTTGCTGGCTGTGCTCAGGCCTGCCTGAGAGGGAAATTGTGCGGTGGTGACAAGGTTTGACGGCCATCACCACCGCACGGGGTGCAACCGAAGCTGCCGCCTCAGTGAGGGGTTCTTGTCCTTTGGGAAAGAGCCTGCAAGCGGCCCTGACAGGGGAATAGAGATGAAACTGACACGACGCATGCTGCTGGCCGGGGGTGCCGCCACGATTGCCGCTCCGCTGATGACCCGCGCGGCCTTTGCCGCCGAAGATACGATCAAGATCGGGATTCTGCATTCGCTGTCCGGCACGATGGCGATTTCGGAAACCACGCTGAAAGACACCGTGCTGATGCTGATCGCGGCGCAAAACGCCAAGGGCGGCGTTCTGGGCAAGCAGCTTGAGGCGGTCGTTGTGGACCCGGCCTCGGACTGGCCCTTGTTCGCCGAAAAGGCCCGCGAACTGCTGACCGTCGACAAGGTCGCAGTGATGTTCGGCTGCTGGACTTCCGTGTCCCGCAAATCGGTACTGCCGGTGATCGAGGAACTCAACGGCCTGCTGTTCTACCCGGTGCAATACGAAGGCGAGGAATCGTCCAAAAACCTCTTCTACACCGGCGCCGCACCAAACCAGCAGGCGATCCCGGCGACCGGTTATTACCTCAAGGAACTGGGCATCCAGAAATTTGCGCTTCTGGGCACCGATGACGTCTACCCGCGCACTACCAACAAGATCCTGGAGGCTTACCTGATCTCCAAAGGCATCGCCAAGGAAGACATCTTCGTCAACTATACCCCGTTCGGCCATTCCGACTGGTCCAAGATCGTGTCTGACGTCGTGGCTCTGAGCGCCGATGGCAAGAAAGTCGGGGTGCTGTCCACGATCAATGGCGACGCCAATATCGGCTTTTACAAGGAACTCGCCGCCGCCGGGGTCAAGGCCGACGTGCTGCCGGTCTAAGCCTTTTCGGTCTGCGCCTTCTCGGTCGGCGCCTTCTCGGTCGGCGAGGAAGAACTTTCTGGCCTCGATACTTCGAACCTCGTCGGCCAGCTTGCCGCCTGGAACTATTTCGAATCCGCCGATACCCCGGAAAACCAGGCCTTCATCGAGCAGTGGCATGCCGATATCCAGAGCGACAAGCGCACCACCAATGACCCGATGCAGGCGCATTACATCGGCTTCAACATGTGGGTGAACGCGGTCACTGCCGCCGGGACCGTCGACGTTGACGCAGTGTCGGATGCGATGATCGGCCAGAAATTCCCCAAACCGACCGGTTCTGTCGCCGAGATGCTGACCAACCACCACCTGACCAAGCCGGCGCTGATCGGCGAGATCAGGGCCGATGGCCAGTTCGACATCATCAGCCAGACCGACCCGGTTTCGGGTGACGCCTGGACCGACTTCCTGCCCGAAAGCGCCGTGCTGGAATCGGATTGGAAGGGCCTCAAGTGTGGCATGTACAACACCCAGACCAAGACCTGCGCGCAGTTGAAGTCGAACTACTGATCCTGACCTTGGGGCCAACCCGGCCCCGCAACCAACCTTGGCGGACCCATGCGCGCATTCCTTTGCCTGATCGCGGCTCTGTTCCTGCTCTGCGCCACCGCGCAGGCCGAAACCGCCGCCGAAATTCTGACCGCCAATGCCAAACTGGTCGAAAAAGCCTCGCGCCAGACCATCGGCCCGGTGATCTCATCCCTCGCCAGCAGCGGCGACCCGATTGCCGCCACTCTGCTGTCCGCCTGGGCCGACAAAGGCCTGGGCCTCCGCAAAGCCGACGGCACTTTTTTCCTGATCACCCTGACCGCCGATGGCCGGACCCTGAAAGACCTGACCGGCACCGATGCCGGAACCGCCGCCAAGGCAGACATCACCCCGCTCAAACCCAATGCCGGGGTGCGCGGCCTGATCGAAACCGCCCTCGTGCAATTCACCCTTTCCGACCCCGATCCCACCAGACGCGCCGACGCCCTGGCCTAGATCGCCCGCGACCCCAATGCCGAACTGCACTCCCCCCTGCGGGCCTCGATCGCCAGCGAACCCGTCGCGGTATTGAAAGCGCAAAAACAGCGCCTCGAACGCCTGCTGACCCTGCAATTCGACCCCGACAGCACCGCCCGTGTCGCCGCCATCGACAGCTTCGGCACCGACCTCGGCCTTGACATCCGTGTTGCGTTGAACCCGATCCTCGTCACCAAACGCCTCAGCATCGAGGAGGAACGCAAGGCCCTGGTTGCCAACCTCACAAACGGAAGTGTCGGTGGCATCGCCCTTGCCGATCTCAACACCCAAGCCGCCCGCGACCGCGTCTAAAACGTGCTGGAATCCGCAGGCACCGTGCCGCCCGCCGCCACCGACGACGAAGTCAAAGCCGCCGTCGCCGCCCATCGCTTTTTCGATGCCTACGCCGAACCCGACCCCGCCATCACCGCCGCCGCCAAGGCCGAACTGAAGAAAATCGGCATCGCCGTCGCCGCGATGCAGGTCGCCGACCTGACCCTCGACGGCCTCTCCCGCGCTTCGATCTATTTCCTCGCCGCCATCGGCCTCGCCGTCACCTTCGGCGTCATGGGGGTGATCAGCATGGCGCATGGCGAGTTTATCACCATCGGCGCCTATGCCGGCTATGTGGTCCAGCAATATATCCCGAACTACACCGCCTCGATCCTGGTGGCCTTCCCGCTCGCTTTCGCCGTGACCTTCGCCGCCGGGGTCGTGATGGAGCGTCTGGTGATCCGCCACCTCTACAAGCGCCCGCTGGAAACCCTGCTCGCCACCTTCGGCATCTCCATCGCGCTGCAACAATTGTTCAAGAATATCTTTGGCGCCCAGGCCCGCCCGCTGACCGCGCCCGACTGGCTCGGTGGCGCTTTGACCTTCAACGATGTGCTGCAGGTCAGCTACATCCGCATCGCCATCTTCGTGCTCGCCTTGGTGTTCCTGTGTTTTTTCCTCTACCTGATGAAACGCACCCGGCTGGGGCTGGAGGTTCGCGCCATCACCCAGAACCCCAACATGGCGGCCAGCATGGGCATCAACCCCGACCGCATCAACATGCGGTGCTTCGGCTTGGGCTCCGGCATCGCGGGCATTGCCGGGGTCGCCATCGGCCTGTTCGCCAAGGTCACTTCGGAATTGGGCACCGACTATATCGTGCAGTCGTTCCTGACCGTCGTCGTCGGTGGTGTCGGCAACATCTGGGGCACCCTGGCCGGCGCTTCGATGATCGGCGGGCTGCCAAAGGGCATCGAGTGGTTCAACCCCTCCAACACCCGCGCCGCCCAGACCTACATGATCCTGTTCATCATCCTCTTCATCCAGTTCCGCCCGCGTGGCATCGTCGCCCTCAAGGGCCGCGCGGCAGGAGATTGATCCCATGACCTCCCTTTCATTTTGGCTCAAATATCCCACGGGGGGTGCGGGGGGTGTGAAACCCCCCGCCTCTGTCGGACAAAGCACATGGACCGACCGCAACCGCGCGCTTCTGACCTTCCTGCTGTGCCTCGCCCTGTTCACCCTCGCCGTGACCCTGCTGGCCACCACCGGTCTGATGTCGACCTCTTTCGTCAAGACTCTGGGCAAGACCCTGTGCCTCGCCCTCGCCGCGCTGGCAATGGATCTGGTCTGGGGCTACGCGGGCATCCTGTCGCTTGGCCACATGGCGTTCTTCGCGCTGGGCGGCGACATGATCGGCATGTGGCTGATGTACGCCCGGACCGAGGAAATCGTGGTGCAGGCGCTGTCCGCCAGCCCGCTGCCCGCCACGGTCGAGGAAATCCGCCTGGGCATCGCCACCCAGATTTTCGGCGTCGTCGGTGGCTCCGACATGCCGACGGTCTGGATATTTGCCCACAGCCTGCCTTTGCAACTGGCCCTGATCGTCCTGATCCCCGGCATCCTCGCCGCAATCTTCGGCTGGCTCGCCTTCCGCAGCCGGGTCACCGGGGTCTACCTGTCGATCCTGACCTGGGCCAAGACCCTGGCTTTGTCGCTGTATCTGTTCCAGAACGACAGCGGCCTGCGCGGCAACAACGGCCTGTCCGGGTTGCAAAACCTGCCCGGCCTTGGCGATGTGTCGCAAGACCGCCTGTCGCTGTGGTTCTTCTGGGCCACCGCCGCAGCCTTGGCCCTCGCCTACATGTTCCTCGCCTGGGTGATCTCGGGCAAGTTCGGCTCGGTGATCCGCGCCATCCGCGACGATGAAAACCGGGCGAGGTTCCTCGGCTACTCGGTTGAATCCTATAAACGCTTCGTCTTCACCGTCACCGCCGTGATCACCGCCATCGCCGGTGCGCTGTATTACCCGCAGGCCGGTATCATCAACCCGGCAGAACTTTCCCCCATCGCCTCGATCTACCTCGCGGTCTGGGTCGCCATCGGCGGCCGGGGGCGGCTGCATGGCGCGGTCATCGGTGCCGCCGTCGTCTCGCTGCTGTCCAGTTGGTTCACCGGCGGCCGCGCACCCGCGATCAACCTTGGGTTCTACACCATCGACTGGGTGGACTGGTGGCAGGTGCTGCTCGGCCTCGCCTTGGTCGCGGTCACTTTGTTCGCGCCCAAAGGCATCGGCGGGTTGTTCGACCGCTTTCAGGGCCGCAAAACCCCCGACCGCAAAGGTGCCCCGCTCGGCCCGGATGACGGGTCGTTTCAGGAACAGGAGGCGGTGGAGCGACCGCGCTTCTGGAAGTCTCCGGCGTCTCGGTCAGCTTTGATGGCTTTCGCGCCATCAACAACCTGTCCTTCTCCATCGCCGATGCCGAACTGCGCGCCGTCATCGGCTCCAATGGCGCGGGCAAGACCGCCTTCATGGACATCGTCACCGGCAAGACCCGGCCCAATTCCGGCGCCGTCACCTTCGGCGAACGCGCAGTCCAGGTCAGCCTCGCCGCCCACCTGCACCGCAAGTCGGGCGAGCTGAGCCACGGCCAGAAACAATGGCTGGAAATTGCCACGCTGCTGGCGCAAGACCCCCGACTGCTGCGGGTCGATGAACCCGCTGCCGGGATGACCTTGGCTGAACGCGAACTGACCACCGCCACGCTGGTCGAGATCGCCACCAGCCGCGCCGTTGTCGTGGTCGAACACGACACGGACTTCGTCCGCCGCCTGAATTGCCGGGTCACCGTGCTGCACGAAGGCGCGGCTCTGGCCGAGGGTTCGCTGGACCATGTGACGAAAAACCCCGAAGTCATCGACGTATATCTGGGGCGCGGCTGATGCTGGAAACCAAGGGCCTTACCCTGCCTACGCTGCGCCCGCAACACATGGCCGCGCACGGCCTGTCGGTCGTTCCGCAAGGCCGGATGATCTTTCCGCTGCTGACCGTGCGCGAGAATCTGGAAACCGCCTACGCCCTGCTGCCGAAATCCGAACACACGGTGCCCGATGAAATCTACGACCTGTTCCCGGTGCTAAAAGACATGGCCCGCCGTCGTGGTGGCGATCTGCCCGGCGGTCAGCAACAGCAGCTTGTCATCGCCCGCGCCATGATCTTGCAGCCGCGCGTTCTGTTGCTCGACGAGCCAACCGAGGGTATTCAGCCCAACATCATTAGCCAAATCGGTCGCGTGATCACCTTTCTCAAGGCCAAGGGCGACATCGCCATCGTGCTGGTCGAGCAATATTTCGACTTCGCCTATGGCCTGGCCGATCAGTTCTACGTCTTCCGTCGCGGCACCGTCGCCCTGCAGGGCAGCAAGGCCGAACTGACCCAGGCGGCGCTCAAGGCCGAAGTTTCGGTCTGACACAGCGCCGCAACACAGCCGCGAAAAACCCGCTAAATCCCACGGATTCCTCACTTTTGTTGCCCGATTTCAACGGGAGTTTGGCCATCTGCCGCAATCTCGGCACAATTAAGGCTAAATTGCAAATTTGAGGCAAAACCCCGGCGCAAGATCGGG
>JAYUGA010000092.1:0-2129 GCA_043738565.1 Rhodobacterales bacterium | reverse complement strand
TTTGCCTTCGCCACAATCGCGGACCTGTCGGAAGGCTACCGCCGCCGCGCGTTTTCTCCGACCGAAGTTTTGGCCGATGTCATCCGCCGGTTGGAGGTAATCGAGCCGATGCTGAACATGTTCGCCCACCTTGATCTTGCGGGCGCGCAGGTGCAGGCCAAGGCGGCGGAGGCGCGGATGATGCAGGGCGGGTTGCTTGGCCCGCTGGACGGCATCCCAACCTCGGTCAAAGACCTGATCGCGGTGGCTGGCATGCCGCAGCGCTTTGGGTCGCGCACCACCAGTGCGGCGCCCGTGGTGCGCGATGCGCCCTCGGCCGGGCGTCTGCGGGCGGCGGGGGCGGTCATCCTTGGCAAGTCGACGACCAGTGAGTTTGGCTGCAAAGGCGTGGGCGACAGTCCGTTGACCGGCATCACGCCCAACCCGTGGGATTTGTCCAAGACCCCCGGCGGGTCCAGTGCGGGGGCCGCCGCGATGGTGGCCTGCGGGTTGGTGCCCTATGCCTTGGGCACTGATGGCGGTGGGTCGTTGCGGATTCCGGCGGCGCTGACCGGGCTTTACGGCATCAAAGCGCAGTTTGGCCGGGTTCCGGTGTTTCCGACCTCAGCCACCCCGACCCTGGCGCATGTGGGGCCGCTGACCCGGACGGCGGCGGATGCGGCGGCGGTTTTGTCGGTGATTGCGGGATTTGAACCGCGTGACCCCTTTTCGGTCGCGGGGCCAACCCCTGATTTTCAGGCAGCCCTGACTCCGGGTCCGCGTCTTCGCATCGCGTTCAGTCCGACGCTGGGTTATGGGCGGGTCGATCCCGACGTGGCGGCGCTTACCGCGCGGGCCGTTCAGGCGCTGCAAGACGCAGGCCACCACGTCGATCAGATCGACCACTGCTTCGATGACCCGATCGACATGTGGACGGCAGAATTTTACGCCGGCGTCGCCATCCGCCTGCGCGCCGCGCTGGAGGATACGCCCGAAATGCTGGACCCTGCCGTGCTGCAGGTCTTGCAGGCGGCGGTGGCGCAGGATCTGCGGACATATTACGAATCCGTCTTTCGACGCTATGAGTTCCGCGAAAAGGTCCGGCAGATGATGGAGCCCTATGATCTTCTTGTCACCCCGGCGCTGCCGGTCGCCTCACTCGACGTTGGTGTGGATGTTCCGCCAGACTTGACCGGGCGCACCATCGTGTCATGGGCCACATTCACCTATCCGTTCAACCTGACCGGCCAACCTGCGGCGTCCTTGCCGATCGGGATGACTGCGGCGGGCCACCCTGTGGGATTGCAGGTCGTCGCCAAAGCCATGGGTGAGGCGGCGATCCTTGGCGTTGCTGCCGAGAATGATCGCCACCTCGGCGGGATTGCACCGCACCCCATGCAAACGGCATATCTGTAAGGCGCGGCGGTATCAGGTAGAACCATCCCGACCAACCTGATCCTGTGCTACAGTTCAACGCAACGCTGGGCTTGCCCAGTTCCTATGGAGTGACGCAGACATGGCGACCCTTACGCGGCTGCTTGACCTTGCAGCTTTGCCTGCGGCGGAAATTCCGGCCAGCGCAAGGGCGATGGCGCGGTTTTCGCTGTTTGACTGGATGGTCTGTGGCCGCGCCGGGGTGGGCGAGCCTTTGGCCGGCATTTTGCGCGACTATGTGGCAGCAGAGGGCGGATGGCCCGTGGCCTCGATCTTTGGCGGGGGGCAGGCTCCGGCGCGGGCGGTGGCTTTGGTCAATGGGGCGACCAGCCATGCGCTGGATTATGATGACACCCATTTCGGCCATGTCGGCCACCCCTCGGTCGGGATTTATCCCGCTGCCTTGGCGGTCGGGGAGGAGGTTGGGGCCAGCGCCGCTGCGGTTGCGGATGCGTTTGTGATCGGGGCGGAAGCATCGGTCCGGCTGGGTATGGTGCTGGGGTCGGTGCATTACAACCGGGGTTTTCACCAGACCGCCACGGCGGGTGCCTTTGGTGCCACGATTGCGGCGGGACGACTTTACGGTTTGACCCGTGATCAAATGCGGGCGGCTTTGAGCCTTTGCGCCACCCGCGCCTCGGGCCTGAAATCGCAGTTTGGCACGATGGGCAAGCCTTACAACGCCGGCATTGCAGCCGCCAACGGGGTGGAATGCG
>JAYUGA010000091.1:0-15959 GCA_043738565.1 Rhodobacterales bacterium | reverse complement strand
TGATGCTGACCGCCATCCTTGGCGCGGCACTCGACGGGATCGAGCGCGAGATGGAACCGGCCAGCCCGATTGTCGGCAACGCCTATGCCGTCGAGGGTCTGCCGCAGATCGCGGCGGATTGGCAGGCGGCGATCGATGCCTTGGAACAAAGCGCCATCGTGCCGCGATTCCTGCATCCGGAACTGATCAAGAACCTGATCTCGACCAAACGGCAGGAACTGCATTATCTGGGCGAATTGTCCGATGCCGAGAAGGTCGAGCTGTATCTCGACACCGTCTGACCAAAACGCCCCCTTGACCAACCGGGGGGGCGTCACGCTACCCTTCTGGCACCCTAACGTGGAAATTTCATGCTGATCGGCATCCTGCAAACCGGCCTGGCACCAGAGGCGCTCTCGGACACGATGGGCGACTATCCCGACATGTTCGCGCGGCTCTTGGCGGGCCACGGCTTTACCTTCCGCAGCTTTCGCGTGGTCGAGAGTGTTTTTCCCGCGACGGTCAACGCGTGTGACGGCTGGCTGATCACCGGCTCGCGCCACGGCACCTATGAGGATCACCCGTGGATTCCACCGCTGGAACAGTTCATCCGCGACAGCTTTGCCGCCCGGGTGCCAATGGTCGGGGTCTGCTTTGGCCACCAGATCATCGCGCAGGCGATGGGCGGCAAAGTGGAGCGGTTTGCCGACGGCTGGGCTGTCGGTCCGCAGGACTATGCCTTCGGCGATGCCACGCTCACCCTGAACGCATGGCATCGTGATCAGGTCACGCAGGCTCCGGCCAGCGCCAAGGTCGTGGCCAGCAACGACTTTTGCAGCAACGCGGCACTTCTTTACGACGACCGCGCCTTCACCGTGCAGGCCCACCCCGAGTTCCAGTCCGATTTTGTCGACCGCCTGATGCAGACACGCGGCAAAGGCGTGGTGCCCGATGCGCTTTTGGCTGCCGCCGGTCTGCGGCTGACCGAACCCAATCAAAACCAGACAATGGCGAACCAGATCGCCGCTTTCTTCAAACAACCCCGGGCCTGATCCGAAAAACCTGACCCGCAAAGAGTGATCCAAATGTCGAAATGGACCGACCAACTGCCCGAAGCCGCCCGCGAATACATCGGCTCCCGCCGGGTCGATGAAGTGGAGTGCGTGATTGGCGACATTGCCGGTGTCGCGCGCGGCAAGGCGATGCCTGCGCAGAAATTTGCCAAACAGACCAACTACTACCTGCCGAACTCGATCTTCTTGCAGACCATCACCGGCGAATGGGCCAACAACCCTTTCGATGCTTTCACCGAGCCGGACATGGTCATGGTTCCCGATTTCACCACCGCCACCGCAGCGCCGTGGACGGCAGACGTGACCTTGCAGGTCATCCATGACGCGATGGACCAGGACGGCAATCCGATCGCCTTCTCTCCCCGCAACGTCCTGAAACGCATCGTGCAACTGTACAACGATCAGGGCTGGACCCCGGTTGTGGCGCCGGAGATGGAATTTTTCCTGACCGCCCGCAACATCGACCCCAACATGCCGGTCGAGGCGCCGATGGGCCGCACCGGGCGTCGTGCTGCGGGCAAGCAGGCCTATTCGCTGTCCGCCATCGACGAATACGGCAAGGTCATCGACGACCTTTACGACTTTGCAGAGGCGCAAGGCCTTGAAATCGACGGCATCTTGCAAGAAGGCGGCGCGGGGCAAGTCGAGTTGAACCTTGCCCACGGCGACCCGGTCCGTCTGGCCGATGACGTGTTCTTCTTCAAACGCCTGATCCGCGAAGCCGCCCTGCGCCACGATTGTTTCGCCACCTTCATGGCCAAACCGATTGCGGGCGAGCCGGGCAGCGCCATGCACATCCACACCTCGGTGGTGGACAGCAAGACCGACAAGAACATCTTCTCCGAAAAAAAGGGCGAGGAGACCGAGGCGTTCTACCACTTCATCGCCGGATTACAGAACCACCTGACCGGGGCAATCGCCGTGCTGGCCCCTTACGTCAATTCCTACCGCCGCTATGTCCCCGACTTCTCGGCGCCGATCAACCTCGAATGGGGCCGCGACAACCGCACCACCGGCCTGCGCATTCCGGTTTCCCCCCCCGCTGCCCGCCGCATCGAAAACCGCCTGCCCGGCATGGATTGCAACCCCTATCTCGGCATCGCCGCCACGCTGGCCTGCGGCTATCTCGGTCTGATGGAAAAGCGCGACCCGCGCCCCGAGTTCAAATCCAACGCCTATAGCGACGGCGACGACATCCCGACCAACATGGGCGACGCCCTGGATTTGCTGGACGCCGATGCGGCGCTGAAAGCGGTGCTGGGTGAGGATTTCTGCAAGGTTTACGATTCGGTGAAACGCAACGAATACAAGGAATTCCTGCAAGTCATCAGCCCGTGGGAACGCCAGCACCTGCTTTTGAACGTATGAACCTCTTGCACGCCAACGACCGTCCGGGGCACTACCCGGCCTCGTTCTACGCCGCCACCGCCACGCCGTTTGCGCCGCAACCGCCGCTGCAAGGCGATGCGCAGACCGATGTCGCCATCATCGGCGCGGGCTTTACCGGCCTGTCCGCCGCCCTGCATCTGGCGCAGAAGGGGTTCAGAGTCACCATGCTGGAGGCGCACCGCGTCGGGTTCGGTGCCTCTGGCCGCAATGGCGGGCAGGTCGGCACCGGGCAACGGCTGGATCAGGCCACGCTGGAAATCATGCTGGGCCGCGACAAGGCGCACCAATTGTGGGACATCGGGGCTGAGGCCAAGGCTCTGGTCAAGTCCCTGATTCAGAACCACCAAATTCCCGTCACCTTCTATCCCGGCATCGCCCATCCCTGCCGGACCGCCACAGAGGTGCGCCATTCCAACGACAGCGCCGAACTGCTCGCCCGCAACTACAATTACACCGACATCGCCCCGCTCGGCCGCGCCGAGATGGCCGCGCTGATCGGGTCAAACACCTATCTGGGCGGCGATATTGACCGGGGGGCGGGCCATATCCACCCGCTCAACTACGCCATTGGCATCGCCACCGCTGCCATCAAGGCCGGGGCCAGGGTCCATGAATCCTCCGAGGTTCTGCGCGTCGATTACGGAGCCAACATCACCCTCCATACCGCTCAGGGCCGTGTTGCGGCCCAGCATCTGATCCTGGCCTGCAACGGCTATCTTGGGGCGCTGGAACCCAAAATTGCCGCCAGGGTCATGCCGATCAACTCTTACATGATTGCCACCGAACCGCTTGCGAAACCGTTGATCGCCGCGCCTGTTGCCGTCACCGACACCAAATTTGTCAACAATTACTGGCGTATGTCCGAGGATGGCCGCCTGCTGTTTGGCGGGGTCGAAACCTATGGCTACCGCTTCCCGGATGTCGCCAGAGCGGTGCGAAAACCGCTGCTCAAGGTCTATCCCCAGCTCAAGAATACCAGGATCGACTATGCCTGGGGCGGCACCCTGGCCATTACCATGAACCGCCTGCCCTGTTTTGCACGACCCCAGCCGAACACGCTGAACGCCTCTGGTTACTCCGGCTACGGCATCGCGATGGCGTCGATGGCGGGCAAAATTCTGGCCGAGGCGATCGCAGGGCAGGCGGGCCGATTCGACCTGATGGCCAACCTGCCGCAAACCCCTTTCCCCGGCGGGGCCGCTTTGCGCTGGCCACTGCTAGTGCTTGCGATGACATGGTATGGCATGCGCGACAGATTGGGTCTTTGACCGCAGCATTGGGCTGAATTCCCCCACTCTCACAGATTGTCACTGGCGTGTTACCAATCGATGTCTTAAGTTTCTCTGAAGGTTAGTTTCAGGAAAGCTGCGATCATGGCGCCCGACGGTCAAATCCTCGCCCCCAATACCTATGACAGCGAACCGATCCCCGAAGCCGCCCGCGCCGAAATCGACCGTCTTCTCGGTTCCGGCGACCTCTTCCGCTACACTTCCGAAGCGGCCCCGGTCGCCCTTTTGGAACAGGAATTCGCCGAGCTGATGGGCAGCCGCTACGCCCTCGCCGTTGCCTCCTGTTCCGCCGCTTTGTTCCTCGCCCTCAAGGCGCTCGACCTGCCGCGCGGTGCCGAAGTCCTGATCCCCGCCTTCACCTTCGCCGCCGTCCCCTCCGCCGTGGTCCATGCCGATTGCGTGCCCGTTCTGGTCGAGGTTGGCGCGAACTACCGCGTCGACATGGCTGATTTCGCCGCCAAACTGGGCGGCGCGGCTGCCGTCCTGATCAGCCACATGCGCGGCCACACCTCTGACATGGACGCCATCATGGCGCTGTGCGATGCCCGCAACATCCCGGTGATCGAGGATGCCGCCCATTCGCTTGGCACCACCTGGAATGGCCGCAATATCGGCACCATCGGCCGCGTCGGCTGCTTCAGCTTCCAATCCTACAAGCTGGTCAACGCCGGTGAAGGCGGCATCCTGATCACCGACGATCCTGAACTTGCCGCCCGCTGCGTCATCATGTCCGGCGCTTACGAAACCAACTGGAAGAAACACCCCGGCATGCAGAACAGCTACATGTTGTGGCAAAACAAACTGCCGCTCTACAACATGCGGATGCAGAACCTCAGCGCCGCCGTGATCCGCCCGCAACTGCCCGAAATCGCCACCCGCGTCGCCAAGGGCCGCATGGGCCATGACCGGGTTGCCCTTCGCCTGAACGAAAGCGACTGGCTCTGCGTTCCCGCAGCCCTACCCGGCGAAGACCGCGCCCCGGACTCGATCCAGTTCAACCTGAAAGGCGACTGGACCGACACTGAGGCGCTGAAATTCCAGTCCCGCGCCAAAAGCCGTGGCGTCTCGGTTCAGGTCTTTGGCCTGTCGGACGGCAACGCCCGCGCCTTCTGGAACTGGGAATTCCTCGGGCCAGCGCCAGACCTGCCGCAAACCCGCGCCATGCTGATGCGCGCCTGCGACGTCCGCCTGCCGACCCGCCTGACGCTGGACGAGCTGGACTTCATCGCCGAAGCCATCACCGATGCGGTCGAGGATGTGAAGGGCTGACCGCTTTCACATTGGCGCAAATATCCCACAGGGGGTCCGGGGGATGTGAAATCCCCCGGCCCTTTACAACACCCGCAACGCCCCCTGCATCCAGGGCCATTCCGCCAAGGCCGGCCCGACAATCTGCGCCTGCATCAGCCCGCGCAACCGTCCGGCAATCTGCCCCGGCATCTCGCGCAACACCCCGGCCCTTGCGCTGAGCGACAAGGTCCGCTCCAGTGGCGCAAACGGCAAGGGCGTCACATCCACCGCCGCCCGCAAACTCGCCGCATGGTGCAAGGCCAGCGGCGTCAGGATCGTCCAGCCCTCGCCCGCCGCCACCATCGCCAGGATCGCGCGGTAGCTGTCCAGCTCGTAGCGATGCGCCAGCCGCAGGTTCAGCCGCGCCAGATGGCTGGCAATCTGCCGCCCCATCAGATGCCGGACGGTATACTGGATCAGCGGCAGGCCGTCATGGCCCCGCCCGCGCGGACTGACCGCCACAAACGGCTCCGCCAGCAGCGGATGCACCTCGCGCCAGCCGGCATCGCTGACCTCCGACCCCAGATCCGCCGCCACCACCACATCCAGCGCCCGCGCCTCCAACTGGTCCAACAGACGGTGGCTCGCCCCGGTTTCCAGCAAGAACCGGCAACCCTTCAAATCACTGGCCAAGGCCGACAGCAGCTGCGGTGTCACCTCGGCATCGAAATCCTCGATCATCCCCAGCCGCAGCGTGGTCAGCCCCGACAGATCGGCCACCGCCAGATCGGCCCGCGCCTCCGCCTCCGCGTTCAAAATCGTCTGGGCATGCTTACGGAACATCAGACCGGCGGGAGTCAGCCCCATCGGCCGCGCTGAACGGTCCAGCAGCACCGCCCCCAAAGCCGTCTCCAACCCGGTCAGTTGCTGCGAAATCGCCGAGGGGCTGACCCCCAGCCGCCGCGCCGCCGCAGAGATCGCCCCCTCCTCGGCCACCGCCAGGAAAATCTCGATCCCCCACAGGGTCACGCGACCCGGAGCCTCGGGCATCACCTGCCCTTTCGGGCTCACAGCTTGGACAGCTTCTTCTGCAATTCAGCGAACTGCCGCTTGATCTCGGTCAGCTCCTCCGCCGAGCCTTCCTCCGGCGCGGCCTTTGCCGCTGGCGGTGCCGTGGTCCCGGTCCAGCCCGGAATCCCGCCCATCATCGTCTTCATGAAGGCTTCCTGCTGCGCCCGCATCGCCTCGAACCCCGGCATCGCCGCCAACGGGTTCGGGATCACGCTCAGGTTCTCCAGCACTTTCGATTGCCCGTCGCGCAGCATCTCGAAACTTGCGGCCAGAAACTGCGGCACCACGGATTGGATGTTGGTGGTGTAAGACCGCACCAGATCGGTCAGCACATTGGTCGGCAGAACCGTGTCGCCCTTCGATTCATGCTCTGCCACGATTTGCAGCAAATATTGCCGGGTCAGATCGTCGCCGGATTTCAGATCAATGATCTGCACCTCGCGGCCCGCGCGGATGAACAGGCCGATATCCTCCAGCGTCACATAATCCGAGGTTTCGGTATTGTAGAGACGGCGGCTGGCATAGCGTTTGATCAGCAGCGGCTTGGCAGTCTCGGCCATCGGACCCTCCCCATATTGCAGCGCAGAGAAGTCTAGGCGAGGTGCGGCGAAAAAGAAAGGGCAGGCTCGGCGCCTGCCCCAGATCCTTCTCCCCCAGGAGGAAGGGGAGATTTCCGACGGATCGGATTACTTCGCGGCGGTCGCGGCGGTCGCGGCGGTCGCGGCTTTCTTGGCCACGGCGGTCACGTCATCGGTGGCTTTCTTGACGGCGGCGGTGGCTTCGGTCGAAACTTCCTTGCCAGCGGCCATCAGCAGCTCGACGGTTTCCATCTGCACTTTTTTCGCCACTTCGGCGAAAGCCGCCAGATTTTCCGACGCCAGTTCTGCGGCGGACGAGGCGAAATCGGTGGCGGCTTTGGTATAGTCGGCAGGCTCGGCCTTGGCTTTGGCAGCGGCGGTCAGCTTGGCCAGGGTTTCTTTCGCCCATTTGGACGAGATCTCGGTCGACTTTTCAGCAGCTTCGAAAGCCACTTTCGACAGCTTCTCGCCAAAAGCGGCTTGGGCCTTGAATGCGTTCTCGAACGCAGAGGCGTCAACCGGGAACGAAGCCATCATGTCCTGCATGACTTTGGTGTAGTCGGTGGTTTTGGTCATTTCAATTGCTCCTATGATCCGGGTATCTGCCCGATTCCGATGCGAGACATATATATGCTGCGGCGCAGCATTTCAAGTGAATATTCTGCGACGCAGCGATGACATTCGCGCATAGCGGGTATTACGCTAGGTCAACCGTGGTCAGACGCCCGGTGGCGCCACCACATAGGTTCCCGGCGCCGGGCCCAGCACTTTGCGCCCCCCCTCGCCCGGCAGCCGCGCCGCGACCTGCGGACCAGACCGCGCCGCCAGCCAGTCTTTCCAGCGCGGCCACCAGCTGCCTTGGGTGAATGTCGCCCCCGCCATCCAGGCTTCCGGCGTCGTCATCGCTCCGGGATGGGTATAATGGCCGTATTTGCCCTTGGCAGGCGGGTTGATGATCCCGGCGATATGGCCGGACTGCGACACGATAAAGCTCTTGTCATCCGACCCCATCTGGCGGACGCCGTTGAAACTCGCCTTCCACGGCGCGATATGGTCGGTTTCGCAGGCAATCGCACACAGCGGCAATTTCACATCCGACAGGCTGACCTTCTTGCCAAAGACCTTGAAAATACCCTGCGCAAAGCCGTCGTCCTGACACAGCCCGCGCAGATATTCGATCGCCATCCGGGCCGGCAGATTGGTGCCGTCGCCGTTCCAATACAACAGATCGAACGCTGGCGGCGCCTCGCCCAACATATAGCTCTTGATCGCAGGCTGGTAGATCAGGTCATTCGAGCGCAAAAAGCTGAAGGTCCGGCTCATGAACGCCTGCGACAGCACACCATCCGCCAGCGACTGCCGCTCGATCCCGTCGACAAAATCATTGTCCAGAAACACCCCAACCTCGCCGGGGTCAGAGAAATCGGTCATCGTGGTGAAGAACGTCGCCGATTTGACCGAAGCATCGCCCGCGTTCTGCAAATGCGCCAGCGTCAGCCCCAGCGTGGTGCCCGCGATGCAGTAGCCCACTGCATTGATTTGCGGCTCGCCGGTGATCTTGCGGACCTCCGCCATCGCGGTCAGGAAGCCGTCACGGATATAGTCGTCCATGCTGGTATCGGCATAGGACGCATCCGGGTTGACCCAGCTTACGACGAAGATCGTGAAGCCTTGTTCCACCAGCCATTTGATCAGGGAATTGCCGGGCTTCATGTCCAGCACATAGAATTTGTTGATCCACGGCGGGAAAATCAGCAATGGCGTCTGGTGGACGGTCGCGGTAGCGGGCGCATACTGGATCAATTCAAACAGAGGGTTGCGGAACACCACCGACCCCGGCGTGGTGGCGATGTTCTGCCCCACCGTGAACGCCTGCCGGTCGGCCAGAGTCACCTGCAAATTGCCGTGGCTCGCCTCGATGTCCCGGACCAGATTTTCCAACCCCTGCACCAGTGACGCCCCATCGGTCGCCGCCGCTTTCTCCAGCGCATCCGGGTTGGTGCCCAGAAAATTGGTCGGCGCGAACAGATCGACGATCTGCCTGGTGAAATACTCGACCCGCCTGCGCTCTCCGTCTTCCAGCCCCGCGATCCCCTGCACCGCCTGCCGGACCGCTTCGGCATTGGTCAGATACTGCTGCTTCAGAAAATGAAACGCCGGATTTGTGTCCCACAATGGGTTGGCAAAGCGGCGATCTTGCGGCCCCGCCTCTGGCTCCGCCGCAACCGCACCCTTCACCAATGACGTCTGCGCGTCGACATAATGTTGCAGCGTCTTGCCCCAGTAGCCGACCTGATGCTCCAGCATCCTGGCCGGATTCTGCATCATTTCCGCGACATAGGCCGCCGCCGCCTTCTTGTAGATCTCCTGGTCCGGCCCATCCAGCGCCGCATCATAACTCTTGCGCGCCGCCATCGCCGCCATCAACCGCGCCGACAATGCCTCGACTTTCGCCAGATTGTCCTGCAACCGCGCCAGTTTTGCGTGTTCCCCAGTGTCTTCGGTTGTCATGGCCGATTTTCACCCCTATTCTCGCTGCTGTGCAGCATATTCTGGTCAGCCGGGACCAAACCCGCGCGAGGAACCCAAGATGAAGTATATGGCGACTTACGATCTGATGGAAAGCATCCGCAACACCAATGCGTGGATGGGGGCCACCGCGCGGGCGATGGCCAGCTATCCGGCGTTCGCGCTGTCGATGAACCCGATGCTGCAACTCGCCGCCGCCTGGGGCGAAGTCACCGAGCGCAGTTTCGAGCGGATGGTCGTCAAGCCTGACTGGGGCATCCGCTCCTTCGTCGGCCCGACCGGGCAGGACCACCTCGTCGATGTCGAAAACGTCATCGACAACCCCTTCGGCAGCCTGATCCATTTCGCCGTCCGCCGCCGCCCGACCCTTGCACGCAAGATTCTCGTCGTCGCCCCAATGTCCGGCCATTATGCCACGCTTTTGCGCTCCACCGTCGCCAGCCTGTTGCCCGATGCCGAGATTTACGTGACCGACTGGCACAATGCCCGCGACATTCCGGTCAGTGCCGGCAAGTTCGACATTGAAGACTATACGCTGTATCTCGCCCAATTCATGCGCCATCTTGGCCCCGACACCCATGTCATCGCCGTCTGCCAGCCCGCGCCCCTGACCCTTGCCGCCACCGCCTATCTCGCCGCCGAAGACCCCCAGGCCCAGCCGCGCAGCCTGACCCTGATCGGCGGTCCGGTTGACCCCGATGCCGCCGCCACCGACGTCACCGATTTCGGCGCCCGCATCACGATGGGCCAGTTGGAACAGATCGCCATCCAGCGTGTCGGCTTCAAATACAAGGGCGCGGGCCGCCTCGTCTATCCCGGCCTGCTGCAGTTGCAAAGTTTCATCCAGATGAACCGCGAGCGCCATGCCAAGGCCTTCAGCGAACAGATCATGCGCGTCGCCCACGGCGAGGCGTCCGATCACGACGCCCACAACCGCTTTTACGACGAATATCTTGCCGTGATGGACATGACCGCCGAGTTTTACCTGTCCACCGTCGAACGGATCTTCAAGAACCGCGAAATCGCCAGAAATGAATTCACGGTGGCAGGCAAGAAGGTCGATATCGGCGCGATCACCGAGGTTGCCGTGATGACGGTCGAGGGCGAGAAGGACGATATTTCTGCGCCCGGCCAATGCGTTGCGGCTCTGGCTTTGCTCACTGGCCTTGCCGAGTCCAAAAAGGCCCGGCATCTGGAACCCGGCGCCGGTCACTATGGCATTTTCGCCGGCAAAAGCTGGCGCTTGAACATCCGCCCGCTGGTTCTGGGCTTCATCGACGCCAATTCCGGCGCCGCCAAGACCAAACCGATCCGGCTCGCGTCAACGCAATAGCGCATTCCGAAAAGCGTGACGCGGTTTTCGGACATGAATGCGCGTTATCTTAACAATAGCGAGCCATTGAGAAAGGTCTCGATCGCCTGCGACACCGCTTCCGGCTGTTCCAGACTGGGCAAGTGCCCGGCCTGTGGAATGACGCACATCTTGCCATAAGGCATTAATCCGGCTGTGAATTCCTGCCGCTTGACCGGCAACAGACTGTCCGCCTCCCCGGCCATGATCAGCGCCGGAATCTTGATCCGCCGCATGGTTTTTTGCTGATCCGGTCGCCTTTGCATCGCGCGGGTCTGGCGCAGATAGACCCCCTCACCCAGGCCAAACGCCATGTCCCGCACCAGAGCCAGCACGTCGGTGCGCCATTCCGTATTTGCCAGAGCCTCCGCCGGAATCTCGTGATCCATCGCCTCGCCCAAGCGCCCCGACCGCGCCGCGACGATCCGAATTTCGCGTCCGGCAGCAACCTGCGGCGATTCCGACAGCGGCGGGGTCGAAATCAGCACCACCCGCGTCACTCGCTCAGCCGCCCGCCGCAGCACATCCATCGCCACCGCACCGCCCAGCCCCTGACCGATCAGCGCAAACCTGGCGGGCGTCTGATCCAGCACGAACTGGCTCATCTCCTCAACGCTTTCGCCTTGGGTCGGCAGGATGATCTGCACCGAATACCTGGTTCCCAGCGTCACCAGCTGCGGCAAAAACAGCCGCGCATCCGCCATCATGCCGGGGACGAAGACCAGCGGCTCGCGCATGCCCGAAAATCCACCTCCACTGGCCCGATGTTCGATTCAGATAAATCTGATCATCATTATGGGCGCCATTTTCACGTTAAAAACAACTGACAACATGGCTGTTTTAAACAACATAACTCCGAGCAATCCCAATGTCTTGCAAAACGCGGCAAAGTTGCAAGATCACGAGTGACCTGCGTCCGACCGACCACTGCCAGGCACCTCCGCCACAGTCTTGCCGATCAGTTCCAAACACTCCGGCGTCGAAAAGCGATGGTCCGCGCCCCGCACCAAAATCAGCCGGATATCCCGCCCCGTGGCATGGTCCAGGAGCCGCAATGCCACCGCCATCGGCACATCGACATCCGCCGTGCCCTGCAACAACCGCACCGGAAACGGCAAATTCAGGGACGTGCGCAGCACCAGCCGCCGCCGCCCTTCCTCAATCAGCCGCCGTGTGATCACATAAGGCTCCGCCGCATATTCCGACGGCACAGCAATCTGCCCCGCCGCCATCAATTCCGCCCTCTGCCGTTCCGAAAACCCCGCCCACATGCTGTCTTCGGTGAAATCCGGGGCCGCCGCGATCCCGATCAGCCCGGCAATCCGTTCCGGCACCGCCCGCGCCAGCAGCAGCGCAATCCAGCCGCCCATTGACGAGCCGACCAGAACCTGCGGCCCCGTGGTCAGTGCCAGCGCGGCCAGCGCATCCTCGAACCAGTCGCCAACCGCGCCGTCCCGAAATTCGCCCGCCGACTGGCCATGCCCGGAATAGTCAAACCGCAGAAACGCCCGCCCCTGCCGCATGGCCCAGTCTTGCAGGTAAAGCGCCTTGGTCCCCGTCATATCCGACCGGAAACCGCCCAGAAACACCACCCCCGGCCCCTCGCCCCCGGACTGGTGAAAGGCAATCCTGCGACCCTGCGGCGTAGTGAGATATTTTGGCCTGGTCATGGCATCCCCTTTGGCGTCCCAGCTATAGCAACCCGCCAATCCCTAACACAAAGTAAATTTACGAAAACCAACCCTTTGAAATCCCTGCATTTCATAAACCGTCCAGAACTGGACGCCGCAAACCACCAGGATTGACATTCCACCAGCCCCGGTTCAAAAAGCCGCCTCACATAACCCGCAACCGGGCGTTTCGTAGACGCCAAACCGACGAGGATGCCAGCATGGCCCAGATCTCCCTCACCTTTCCCGACGGCAACAGGCGCGATTATTCCGCAGGCGTGACCCCTGCCGAAGTCGCCGCCTCCATCGCCCCCGGTCTGGCCAGGAAGGCCATCTCCGCCACGGTGAACGGCCAGCATTTCGACCTGCACTGGCCGATCCCGGCAGACGCCACCATCGCCATCCACACGCTGGCCGATGACGCGCAGGCCCTCGAACTGATCCGCCACGACTGCGCCCATATCATGGCCCGCGCCGTGCAGGAAATCTGGCCCGAGGTGAAGGTCACCATCGGCCCGGTCCGCGACTATGGCTGGTTCTACGATTTCGACCGCGCCGAACCCTTTACCCCCGAAGACCTCGGCGCGATCGAAGCCAAGATGAAACAGATCATCAACGCCCGCGACCCCGTCCGCACCGAGGTCTGGGACCGCCAACGCGCGATCCAATACTACACGGGCCGCAACGAACCGTTCAAACTCGAACTGATCGCCCGCATCCCCGAAGGCGAAGACCTGCGGATATATTGGCACGGCCCCTGGCAAGACCTCTGCCGCGGCCCGCATCTGCAACACACCGGGCAAGTTCCCGCCGATGCCTTCAAACTGACCCATGTCGCCGGCGCCTACTGGCTCGGCGACGCCAGCCGCCCGATGTTGCAGCGCATCTACGGCCTTGCGTTCAAGAACCGCGACGACCTCAAAGCCCACCAGACCATGCTGGAGGAAGCCGCCAAACGCGACCACCGCAAACTAGGCCGCGAGATGGAGCTGTTCCACCTGCAAGACGAAGCCCCCGGCATGGTGTTCTGGCACCCCAACGGCTGGACCGTCTATCGCCAGTTGGAAGACTACATGCGCGGACGGCAGCGGCAGGCCGGCTACCAGGAAATCAAGACGCCGCAGGTGGTGGACCGGGTGTTGTGGGAGAAGTCGGGCCATTGGGAGGCGTACCGCGAGAATATGTTCATCGTCGAAGTTGACGAGGAAGGGGCGAAAGAAAAGCGCATCAACGCGCTGAAACCAATGAATTGCCCCTGCCATGTGCAGGTCTTCAACCAGGGTCTGAAAAGCTACCGCGACCTGCCCTTGCGGCTGGCAGAATTCGGGTCATGCCACCGCTATGAGTCGTCGGGAAGCATGCACGGTCTGATGCGGGTGCGCGGTTTCACGCAGGATGATGCCCATATCTTCTGCACCGAGGATCAGATCGGCGCGGAATGCGAAAGTTTCATCAGGCTGTTGGCGAGCGTCTACAAAGACCTTGGCTTCGACAGTTTCGAGATCAAATTCTCGACCCGCCCGGCAGTGCGCATCGGCCCCGATGAAACCTGGGACAAGGTTGAAGGCATGCTTGAGTCAGCGGTCAAGGCCGCGGGCGTGCCCTATGAGGTGGACCCCGGCGAGGGTGCCTTCTACGGCCCGAAGCTCGATTTCAAACTGACCGACGCCATCGGCCGCAAATGGCAGTGCGGCACGTTCCAGGTTGACCCCAACCTGCCGCTGCGGCTGGGTGCCGAATATGTCGGTGAAGACGGTGCCAAACACCGCCCCTACATGCTGCACCGCGCCATTCTTGGCTCGTTTGAACGCTTCATCGGCATCCTGATCGAGAACTATGCGGGCAAGCTGCCGTTCTGGCTCGCCCCGCGCCAGGTCGTCGTAGCCTCCATCGTCTCGGACGCCGATTCCTTCGTGCATGAAGTCACCAACGCCCTGAAAAAGCTGGGTGTCAGGGCCGAGGCAGACACCCGCAACGAAAAGATCAACTACAAGGTCCGCGAGCATTCCTTGGGCAAAGTTCCGGTTCTGCTGGCCATCGGCATGAAGGAAGTCGCCGACCGCACGGTGTCTGTCCGCCGCTTGGGCGACACCAGAACCGAGACGATGACCCTAGATCACGCCGTCGCCGAGTTTGGCTTTGCCGCCCTTCCTCCGGGTGGGCAGTGAGGCTTTTGGCGCGATTTCACCGAACTTTCCCTGTTCCCGCTTGATTTTCGGCGGGGGTTTGGCATGATTTGGCCAGTGACGACAGCTTTCTGACCGCCTCCCCTGAGTGTTGGCCTTGGAAGATATGGGCGCACGGCCCGTGGCAATATCGCCCCGGGAGGGTTACGGAAGGAGAGACGGCATGCCGACAGGCACCGTAAAATGGTTCAACTCCACCAAGGGCTACGGATTTATTGCGCCCGACAATGGTGGCAAGGATGTGTTCGTCCACATCTCGGCAGTCGAGCGTGCCGGGCTTAAGGGACTGAATGACAACCAGAAAATCGGGTTTGAGCTGCAATCAGGCCGCGATGGCAAGGAATCCGCAGGCGATTTGCGTATTCTTTAAGCCGTCAGAGCCGCTTCGGTTGCAGGCTCCCATCCCAAATACCAGGCCGCCCCGTCGCGGATGACGGGGCGCTTCATCACGGCGGGTTGGGCGGCGATTTGGGCTTCGGGTTCTGATTCTTTCAGGAACAGGCCGAAGCTGCGGTAGGTTGTGGATTGTTTGTTGATGACCCTGTCACCGAATTCCGTGACAATTTCGTCTATTTCAGAAGGACTTAGCGGCTGTGCCCGCACGTCGCGGAAGGTCAGTTGCCTGCCCGATTTCTGCAACGCCTTGATCGCCGCCTTGGTGGTGTCGCAGGTCGATATGCCGTAGACGATCATGGAAGCCTCCGTTTGCCTACATCTGCGGCAGGGCGCGGGTGATGGCAAGACCGGCCCAGGCGGAAAACGCGGTCAGCACCGTGCCCCAGGTCAGGTCGGTGGCGACCATCTGCAAGGACCAATCCTTCATCACGGCATAGCTGGTGAATTCGTAGGTGCCATAGGCCATCGCCCCCAGGATTGCGGCGGGCAGCACCACCGAAGTGCCTGATTTCAAAGCGGGATATGAGATGAGTGTGATCAGCCCGGCGGTATAGGCGAGGTAGAAAATCGCGGCTGGCAGCAGGTTCAACTCGGCGCGGAGCAGCCCGACCAGCTGCCGCTCGAACAGCGGTTTCATCACCAAAGTCAGCATGACGGCGTCAAGCGCCAGGAAGATGAACGTGGTAGCGGCGTAGAGAATGGCGAGGGGCATGGGCACTCCTTTTCAGGACAGATAGGGCGGATGCGGTGCCTGTCCACAGGGGGCGAGTGTTACAGCGGTTGGATTGCGCAACGGCGGTCTTGCCCGCGTCTTGTCGAGGTCTTGCCCGCGTCTCTACGCGGTCTTTGGAGGGGTTGGGGGGCGAATTGTTTCAGGGGCGTGAGGATGGGGCGTGCGGTGGGGGTTTTTGGTTAGGGATCGGGGCCCAAGCGGTTTGACGACCAGCACATCCCGGATGATCACCCGAGCCCCGTCTGATGGCGGTAACTGACCGTGGCCTGCGGGCGTGGCGGCACCGACCGCCATCGCACCGGCAGCGGCGGGGCATGGTGCGGCGAACCGCAGATCCGCGATCAGCGCCGGTCCAGTCTGTGCCGCTACGGCAGCCGCGGATGACACAGGAGCGGAACGAACCGGCGTTGCCTGTCGGGCATGGCCGGGTGGACGCTTGCTGCCGCAGCCCGCCGCGCGACCCTTGCACTGGCGGGTGCGGTTCG
>JAYUGA010000090.1:0-37600 GCA_043738565.1 Rhodobacterales bacterium | reverse complement strand
AACTGGTGCTGGATGCGCGCTACGACCTGACGCGCAACTGGTCAGCACGAGTGACCAACCGCTATGACCTTTTGGATGATCGCGCCGCACAGGCCGGCTTGCAACTGACGTTCCGCAATGAATGTGTCGACTTCAATCTTTCACTCTCGCGTCGTTACACGACCTCGACTAATGTAAAGCCCAGCACGGATTTCGGCCTTTCGGTCGCGCTTCTGGGCTTTGGTGGCGGGGCGGCGGCTGGCCCAGCCAAGGTTTGCCGCAGATGAAGCCTAGGAACGGGACGGGACTTGCGATGAACTGGGTGGCAATCAGCCTTGCAAGGCTGCTGGTAGTGACATTTGGCCTTTCGGGGCTGCTGCTGGCGCAATCCGCGGCGGTGCGGGCACAAGAAGACGGCTTTGCTGCGGCCGCCACGGTCAATAACGAAATCGTCACCCAATACGAATTGCGCCAGCGCATCCTGTTCCTGCAAATCCTGCGCCAACCGGGTGATGCGTCAAAAATGGCGATTGACGGTCTGATCGAAGACCGCCTGCGCGCCGACGCCGCCAAAAGGCTGGGCGTCAAGGTCACACCGGACGAGATCACGGCAGGCATGACCGAATTCTCCAGCCGCGCCAATCTGTCCACCGCGGAGTTCGTCAAGGCGATTGGCCAGGGTGGGGTCGAGCCGGAAACCTTCCGCGACTTTGTCGAAGCGGGGCTTTTGTGGCGGGGCGTGGTGCGGGCGCAATTGGGTGGCAGTGTGCAAATTTCCGACGCCGAGATTGACCGCGCCATCGCCGACGGTGCGGCCTCTGGCGGCGATCAGACGGTGCTCCTGTCGGAAATCGTGATCCCGACGGGCGGGGCAACCGATGCGATGGCGGTGGCCACCCGGTTGAAAGCGTCGATCAAAACTCCAGCGGCTTTTGCGATTGCCGCTCAGAATTACTCCAAATCCGATACCGCCAAGGCGGGTGGCGCGTTGAACTGGATCGCAGTGCCGTCACTGCCCAAAGAGATCGGGCCGAAAATTCTTGCCCTGAAACCCGGAGAAATCACCGACCCGATCACCGTGCCCGGTGCGGTGGAGCTGTTCCTTCTGCGGGATGTCAGCCAAAGCGCCGGTGCTGTCAAAGGGACGCCAGAGGTGGATTATGCCGTATTCTCTCCGCCCTCCGGCACGAATCTGACCGATTTGGCGGGCGGGCTTGACACCTGCGACAACCTGAACCCTCTGGCCCGTGGCCTGCCCGCCGAAAGTCTGCAACGGCAGACCGTGGCAGAGGCGGCTTTGCCCGCGAGCCTGCGCAGCGCGATTGCCAGCCTTGACGCGGGCGAGACCGCAGTGCTGACGGCCGCAAATGGCGGGTCCGAACTGGTCATGCTGTGCAGCCGCAAACCGGCTTCCGATGTACCGCCGTCGCGTGATGACATCGCCAGCAACCTTATGAACCGCAAACTCGGTCTGCTGGCGGCCGCTTTCATGGAAGAGCTGCGCTCCGAAGCGATCATCCGCATCGAATGACCGCCCGCCCTCTGCCCATCGCCCTGACCTGCGGCGAGCCTGCCGGGATCGGCCCGGAACTTGCCGTTGCTGCCCGTCGCCTGCTGGGGGCCGACCTGCCGTTCTTCTGGATCGGCGACCCCGGTCATTTGCCCGCAGGCACCGCGATCCGCGAAATTTTCGCCGCTGCTGACGCCCTGACAGTTCCTGCCGACCTCCTGCCCGTCCTGCCCCACCGCTTTGCCAGCACTTCCACGCCCGGCCAACCGCATCCCGCCAACGCCGCCGGAGTGATCGAAGTGATCGCCCGCGCGGTGACTTTGGTGCAATCCGGACAAGTCGCCGCCATTTGCACCGCACCGATCCACAAGAAGGCGCTAAAGGACGGTGCCGGTTTCGCCTTTCCCGGCCATACCGAATACCTCGCCCATCTGGCGGGCGATGTGCCGGTGGTGATGATGCTGGCCTCTGATACCTTGCGCGTCGTGCCTGTCACCATCCACATCGCGGTCAAGGATGTGCCCGCAGCCCTGACCGCTGCCCTGCTGGAACAGACCATCCGCCTGACCCATGCCGGGCTGATCCGCGATTTTGGCCTGGCCGCTCCCCGCCTCGCCATCGCAGGCCTCAACCCCCACGCCGGTGAAGGTGGCGCGATGGGGCATGAGGAAATCACCCTCATCACCCCGGTTCTGAACCGCCTGCGCACCCTGGGCTTCAACCTGCGCGGCCCGCTCTCCGCCGACACCATGTTCCACGCCCGCGCCCGCGCGAGCTATGATGCCGCGATCTGCATGTATCACGATCAGGCGCTGATCCCGATCAAGACGCTGGATTTCGATGGCGGGGTGAATGTGACGCTCGGCCTGCCATACGTCCGCACCTCACCCGACCACGGCACCGGGTTCGACATCGCGGGCCAAGGTATCGCGCGCCCTGACAGCCTGATTGCCGCTTTGCGGATGGCCGCCAGAATGGTCGCCGCACGAGGATCAGCATAATGGCAATGATCGACGGCCTGCCCCCCCTGCGCGAAGTGATCAGGGCGCATGATCTGGTCGCCAAACGCCAGTTGGGCCAGAACTTCCTGCTCGACCTCAACCTGACCGCCAAAATCGCCCGCATGGCTGGTGATCTGTCCGCCTGCGACGTGCTGGAGGTTGGCCCCGGTCCCGGTGGCCTAACCCGTGGCCTGCTCGTCGAAGGGGCGCGGCATGTGGTCGCCGTCGAAAAAGACCCGCGCTGCATCGCCGCTCTGGCGGAAATCGCAGCCGTCTATCCCGGTCGCCTGACGGTCCTGAATGCCGATGCGCTGGAGATTGACCCCGCCGCCCATCTGACCTCCCCGATCCGCATCGTCGCCAACCTGCCCTACAACGTCGGCACCGAACTTCTGATCCGCTGGCTGACGCCACCGCAATGGCCGCCGTTCTGGCAAAGCCTGACCCTGATGTTCCAGAAAGAAGTGGCGGAGCGTATCGTCGCCAAACCCCGCACCGAACATTATGGCCGCCTCGCCCTCTTGGCCCAATGGCGCTGCGATGCGAAAATCGTCATGCACCTGCCGCCGGAAGCCTTCACCCCCGCGCCCAAGGTGCATTCCGCCGTGGTCCACCTGACCCGCCTGCCCGGCCCGCGCTTTTCGGCGGACGAGGCGATGCTGACCCGCATCACCACGATGGCCTTCGGTCAGCGCCGCAAGATGCTGCGGTCCAGCCTCAAGGCCCTGCGCCCTGACATCGAGGCGAAGCTGTTGGATGCCGGGATCGCCCCCACCCAAAGGGCCGAAGAAATCAGCCTGGAATCCTTCTGCGCCCTCGCTCGTGCCTTGATGTGAAAAGACCCGCGCTTTTGGCACGGGTCTTGCAATTCCTATGACAAGGGCGTTACTCCGGCGCTTTTTCCGGTGTCGCCGCCGCAGGTTCCGCACCCTCGGTCTTTTTCGGAGCACGGCTGCGGGTCGTGGCGCTGCGCGGCTTGCGGGCGACCGGCTCGGCTGCCGCTTGAACCAGGGCGTCAACCACGAATGGCATCGGCGGCATCATGGTCGCTATCGGCATCACCGGTTCGACAGCCACCGGCTCGGGCGCCCGTTCCTGCCGCTCGACCCGCTGCGGATCGACGCGCGGCGGGTAGGGACGGCGCTGCTCTTCACGCGGACGGTCGGGGCGCGGCCGGTCATTCTGGTTCGGCCGGTCATTCTGGTTCGGCCGATCGCTCTGGTTCGGGCGATCGTTCTGGTTCGGGCGATCGTTCTGATTTTGCCGATCATTGGGCCGGTCATTGCGCCGCGGCTCGTCCTGACGCGGCTGGCGCGGTGCGGCTTCGGGCGTCTCCACCAGACCTGCATCGCCATCCCTGCCACCGTCAATCAGCAAATGCCCACCGACCATCGGCTGCTCGTCCTGCCGGTCATCACGGTAGTCGCTGCGATATTCCGGGCGATAGTCGCTGCGGTCATCACGCCGGTCGCCTTGATTTTGCGGACGATCGCGCGGCTGGTTCTGGTTGTTCTGGTTGCCGTTCTGGCCATTTTGATTGTTGCCGTTCTGGTTGCTCTGACCACCACTCGGCTGATTATACTGCTGGCGCTGTTCTTGCTCTGCCGCCATCTCGCGGTTCGCTTCTGCCAGCATCCGCGTGTAATGTTCGGCATGTTGCAGGAAATTTTCCGCTGCCACCCGGTCATTCGACAACTGGGCGTCACGGGCCAGAAACTGATATTTCTCGATGAGTTGAGCCGGGGTGCCACGCACCTTGCCTTCGGGGCCAGAGCTGTCGAAGACGCGGTTGATGATGTTGCCGAGGCTGCGCGGGCGGTTCGTTTTCGAACGCGAACGGGACTTGGAAGAGCGCATTGGGTCCTTTGATCCAGATATCCGCTTGACCTGCTCCAGACACTTTCCGGTGTCGTCTCCCACTCAGGGCTGCGCAGTCAAGGTCGGGTTGGCACACACATCAGGCGTGACCGTCCATCGGCCCGCCCCTCTGTGCATAAAGGTGAATAACCATGTGAAGCCCGGTCTGACAAGGGCTTTCTGCGGTGCTTTCGGCCAACCGCGACGATTCAGCGCATAATCCGCCGAAAATGCCACGCAAACCCGGCTTCAGGCCGGTTTCACGGCCATCACCACCCGGTCACGCTGGTCAAAGTCTGCCAGAACCTCGATCCGCTGCAACCCCCGCGCCGCGAACATCGCCGCCACCGCCGCCGCCTGGGTCGGCCCGATCTCCACCATCAGCCGCCCCCCGGAGACCAGTCTGGCAGGAGCCTCTGCCGCGATCCGACGGTAAGCCGCAAGCCCGTCGCCGCCGGGGGTCAGCGCCAGATGCGGCTCCCAGTCCCGCACTTCTGGCGCAAGACCCTGCATCTCAGCCGCCGCAATGTAGGGCGGGTTCGACACGATCAGATCAAACAGCTCCTCAACTCCCTGACACCAATCCGCTTGCTGAAATGTCACCCGCCCGCCAACACCAAGCCTTTGCGCGTTGGTTTGTGCGACAGCCAAAGCCGCCGCAGAAAGATCGACCCCGCGACCCGTCGCAGCCGTCCTATCCGCCAGACAGGACAACAGGATGCAGCCCGACCCGGTGCCGAGATCCAGAATGCGCCGAAAACCCCGATCCAGCGCGGCATGGACCAGCAGCTCGGTTTCCGGCCTCGGGTCCAGCACATCCGGTGTCACCACAAAAGACCGCCCCCAGAACAGCCGCTGCCCGGTAATCTGACTGACCGGCTGCCGCTTTTCCCTTGCCGCCAAAGCCGCCGCAAACCGCAGGTCAACGACGGGTTCAACCTCATCGCCCAGCACCAGATTCATTCGACCCGGTTCAACTGCCATCGAATGGGCCAGCAGCAGCCGCGCATCCAGGGCCGCGTCCTCTATCCCGCACGCCCGCAACCGCAGCACGGCCAGCCGTACGGCCTCATACCCGGTCATCCTTCCATCTCGGCCAGTTTCGTCGCCTGATCGTGGGAAATCAGCGCGTCGATCACGCCGCCCAGATCCCCCGCCATGATCTGCGCCAACGAATACAGCGTCAGGTTGATCCGGTGATCCGTCATCCGGCCCTGCGGAAAGTTATAGGTGCGGATGCGTTCGCTGCGATCGCCCGAGCCGACCTGCGACTTCCGCTCCGCCGCCCGCGCATCATCGACCCGCGCCCGCTCCAGCGCGTAAAGCCGCGCCCGCAACACCTGCATTGCCATCTCTTTATTGCGATGCTGCGATTTCTGGGCCGAGGTCACAATCATCCCGGTCGGCAAGTGCGTGATTCTAACCGCAGAATCCGTCGTGTTCACATGCTGCCCCCCTGCACCCGACGCCCGCATCGTGTCGATGCGAATGTCGGACGCCGGGATCACCAGATCAAACTCCTCGGCCTCTGGCAAAACCGCCACTGTCGCCGCCGAGGTATGCACCCGGCCCTGCGCCTCGGTTTCCGGCACCCGCTGCACCCGGTGGACGCCGGATTCAAACTTCATCCGTGCAAACACACCCTCGCCCTTGATGCTGACCGAAACGTCCTTGATGCCACCAAGGTCGCTGTCCTGCTGTTCCAGAACCTCGAACGTCCAGCCCTGCCCCTCGGCATAGCGCTGATACATCCGCAACAGGTCCGAAGCGAACAGCGCCGCCTCGTCCCCGCCGGTTCCGGGCCGGATTTCCAGAATGGCAGGCCGCGCATCGGCCATGTCTTTCGGCAGCAATGCCAGTTGCAGCCGATGCTCCATATCCGGGATGCGCTGGCGCAGGCTGGGCAGTTCTTCCTCGGCCAGCGCCTTCATTTCCGGGTCGGCCAGCAGGATCTCCGCTTCAGCAACATCGTCCAATGCCTTGCGATAGCTGGCGATTTCCTCTGCTACCGGTTTAATCTCAGAATACTCGCGCGAAATCGCCGCAATCGCCGCCGACGACGCTCCGGCATTCAACCGCGCTTCGAGAAACTCGAAACGCTGGGTGATCTGGGCGAGTTTTTCCAACGGAACCATGCGCGGGGTTTGGCCGTTTGTTCACCCTTGGTCAAGGGTCGTAAGCCAGGCCTTCAGCCGCGCGGCATTCACGCCCCAATCGCCATTGCCATAACGTTGGCGCGAGTAAAGATCGAGCCGCGTGCCCTCCGCCGTCGCAGTCGCCTCTGCCGTGATGTAGTCGGGAAAGCCCATGATCAGGCTCCTCGCCACCCAGGTCATGCGGCCCTGATCGGGACCACCCGCAAGCCCTTGTGTCCGCGGTGCGGCCAATGCGACAGCGTTCAGCCGCGCCAAAACCTGCGCCGGGGTGCCGGGCAGCAGGCACGTCGTCCGGGCACCCTTGGCAACCTGCCGCACCTGCCCCGCACAAGGGCCGGGGGTCAAGGTGGTGCCATCTGCGACCGGAACATTTAAGGCGGCAGGATCGCTGGGAGCCAGACGGACGACCGCCGCCACGGCAAGAAACCCGATCAAAAACGCAAAGATCATCCCGTAAAGCAATGCTTTTACAACCGAATTCATCGCTGCGTCTTGGCCCAGTGATAGAGGCAGATCAGCTCATAGCCGACATGCGCCCCGGCAATTGCCGTGGCTCCGGTCGTGTCGTAGGGCGGCGAGACCTCGACCACGTCGCCACCGACCAGATTGATCCCGGCCAGATCGCGCAGCATCGCGGCGGCTTGCCACGAATGCAACCCGCCCCAGACCGGAGTGCCGGTGCCGGGGGCGGCAGAAGGGTCAAGGGCGTCGATGTCGAAGGTCAGGTAAGTCTCTGCTTCTCCAACGATATCCTTCGCCGTTGCAACTGCCCAGGCCGTGCCCTTTTCATGGACTTCGCGGGCGCTGATGACGTTGACACCCAGGTAATCTTCTGTCGTCGTTCGGATACCGATCTGCACGGAACGCTTGGGGTCGACCAGACCGGATTTCACCGCCTTGTAAAACATCGTGCCGTGGTCGATGCGGGTCATGTCGTCGTCGGGCCACAGGTCGGAGTGGGCGTCGAAATGGATCAGGGATAGCGGGCCGAACTTTTCGGCATAGGCTTTCAGGATCGGAAACGTGATATAGTGATCGCCGCCAAGCGTGATGGTGCCCGCACCTGCCACCAGGATGGTGTGGATGTGTGAGGTCAGGGTTTCGGGGAAGTCCGCGACTTTGGCGTAGTCGAACGCGCAGTCGCCATAGTCGATGATGTTCAAGTCTTCCAAGGGGTTGGTCGGCCAGCCGTAAGGCGGATCATAGGGCATCAGCGCGGACGCCTCGCGGATCGCGCGGGGGCCGAAGCGGGTGCCGCTGCGGTGGGTCACCGCCTGATCGAAGGGGACACCGGTGACGGCGAGGTCGACGTTTCGCAGGTTTTTGGTATAGGTGCGGCGCAGGAAGGATGTCGCGCCGCCGAAGGCATTTTCAAAGGCATAGCCGCGCAGCCCTTTGCGGGTGAAAGCAGTGTCAACTTCGGATTTCGCGTCTTCGAGGACCATGATTGTCTCGTGATTTCCAAGCGGTATCCTTCATGGCCGGAGACGCCGCTGATCCGGTGGGGCGAGGCTAGAGGGTGGGTCGGGATTGTCAACCGCTCTGGCCGTGCTGGGTTAGCCGGGGGATTTGGCGCGAATCGGACTTTTCGAGTGGTGGTAGCTGCCTGCGCAGAAAATCTGGGAGCGATACACAGTTGCCGGAGTCCGGACCGGCGGCCTTCAGAGACTTCAACCCGGCAATACCCTATTTCAACCGGGCAACCGCAAAGCACCTACCATGAATGCAGGACGTTCGCGGTTTGGTCGAATTGCAAAATCATATGTCGTCGACTTCCTCTGCCAAAGAATTCCGTCAACCCATTCAAAATGGCCCGCAAGCAGCTTGAATATCGCCCGGGATTTTCCGTCGTCTTTCATGGAGACAATGATCAGGCCATTGGTATTCAGCGACTTTGCATATCGACGGACTTCGTCAACTGCTTGATCACAATTCAGATAATACAGCACTTCGTTAAACACGATCACGTCGAAGGCAGATGGGGGCTGGAACAGCCTTAAATCAGCCGCTTCAAAACCGATTTCGCTCGACCGATCGGGAAAAATCTCTGCAGCTATTTGTTTCGCAGCACTGATTGCAACCGAACTGACATCCGTGCCGAAATATCGGGCAAATGAATGCACGGCCGATACCAGCGTTCCGGCGCTGCACCCGATATCCAGAATGGCGGGCCGATCAATCGCATGGAACTTGAGCAAGAGCGAGGTCATGGCATTGGAGCCGTCAACATCGATTGTACCACCAAGATACGTGGAGAATTGACTCCCCGACATCAGGTCATCCCAATGGGCCCTGTTTTCTTCTGGAGCCATCTTCTCACGCTCTACCAGACGCCGTAGTGCTGCGACGGAATAAATCACCTGCCTGGCTTTATACCGAAGCCAGCGCTTGAACGCCTGTGACGGCGGTGTCCGCGTACGCAAAGCTATATCGGCCAAAGATTGGCGATTCACAATCACGGCGGATTTGCCTTTCTCTTCCAACCGACATTCCCTATGTTGTTGCACCGCCGTTGCAGCCTAATGGACTGTGTGATCGTTCCACAAGCCTTTTCTGGACACCGGATGGCCAACGCCCCCCGTCACCCCAGCCGCACCCCCTCCTTCACGAGATCATCCGTCACCCGGCGGATCGCCTTTTCCAGGGTTTCGGCGATGAAGTCCACGTCGCCTCCGGTGATCACCAAAGGCGGCGACATCACGTTCAGATGACCGATGGGCCGCACCATCAGGCCCATCGCTTCGACCACGTTGGAGATGCGTCTGCTTTCGTTCGCCGCGTCGGGCAGCAGTTCTTTCGTCACTTTGTTGGCCACCGATTCGACACACAGCATCAGCTTGCAGCCCCGGACGCAGCCTACCAGCGGCAGCGCCTCCAACTCCTTCATCCGCGTCTCGAAATACCTGCCGACCCTGGTGGCGTTGGCCAGCAGCCCCTCACGTTCGATGATCTCGATGTTCTTCAGGCCCGCCGCGCAGGCGACCGGGTGGCCGGAATAGGTCAGGCCAGAGGTGAACCAGCGTTCACCGCCCGCCGCCATCACGTTCCAGATCCGGTCGGAGAAGATGACGGCACCCAGCGGGATGTAGCCGGAGGTCAGGCCTTTCGCCGCGGTGATCATGTCGGGCTGGACACCGAATTCGGACAGGCTGGCGAACCAGTGCCCGAGGCGGCCGAAACCGGTGACGACCTCATCGGCGATGAACAGGATGTCGTGGCGCTGGCAGACCTGCCACATGCGGTGGAGGTAGCCCTCGGGCGGGATGATGATGCCGCCACTGGCCTGGATCGGTTCGGCAATGAAGCCGCCGATCTTATCCGCACCGACGCGGGCGATCAGCGCCTCGAATTCCGCGATCAGGTGGTCGCAGAACTGGACTTCCGTCATCGAGTCCGGGCGGCGGTAGGGGTTGGGGCAGGACAGGTGGTGGATGCCGTCGGTCTTGTAGCGGAATTCTTCCACCCGGTCGCCGGGGCGTTTTCCGACCGATTGGCTTAGATAGGTTGAGCCATGGTAGCTGTGGTCGCGGGCCACGATGTCGGTCTTTTGCGGGTTGCCATTGGCGTGATGATAATAGCTGACCATGCGGACGGCAGTATCGACGGCGGTAGAGCCGCCGGTGGTGAAATGCACGCGGTTCAGATCGCCGGGGGCCAGGTCCGCCAGTTTGGCGGCGAGGCGGGCGGCGGGGTCGTTGGTCATGTCGACAAAGGTGTTGGAAAAGGCGAAGCGTTCGACCTGTTCGGCAATCGCGGTCGCCATTTCGCGGTGGCCAAGGCCGATGTTGGTACACCACAACCCGCCGACCGCGTCGAAATACTTGCGGCCGTCGGCGTCCCACAGATAGGCACCCTGCCCCTTGGTGATGACCAGCGCCCCCGTTTCGGCAAAGGGCCCGAAGTTGGTCCAGGGATGCAAGCTGTGGGCGCGGTCCATTTCCCACAGATCCTGATTGGGCCGGGTTTGGGCGAGGGCAGACATTTTGAATCTCCAGTCAATATGATTTTCGGACCATACAGGATGGGGGAAAAACGTCCAGCGTAATTTGATCAAACGTTGCGAGCGCTGAGCGTTTCAGAACAGCTTCTGCGCCGCCTTGGTGATGGCAAAACCGTGGCCATGACGATTGGTGCAGGTCATGCCGGTCGGCTCCGAACTGCAGCGGAACTCACCCAATGTGGCGGAAGCGCCATAGCCGAGTTCCATCGAGTCGGGCGAAATCACCGTGTCGCCGTGGCAGACCACATGGCCCTGGCGGTCATTCGACCCAACCTCGAACGCATCACCCCAATCGAGATCGCAGTCCGGCGGCCGCTTGGGGAAACTCTGGGTCAGCGCCAGCATGTCGCAGCGCACCCCGGCGAAGTCGCCCGACATCAGGACACAATGGATGTTGTCGGACGGCGTGTGGAAATAGATGAAATCATCGGCATAGGCGGGTGCCGCCAACAAGGCGGGTGTCGCAAGCAAAACGAACGCAAGGGCAAGCTTCACGAAATCCTCCGCTGCAATGGCGCCGCTGGAACCGCCGGGTCCAGGCCCGCGACCTGCAACCCAGTATGGCGGGCCGCTGTTCGGCTTTCAAGCAAAGAGACTGCTTTCAAGCATCGAGTCAGGTCGACTCACCGCCAGCATCTTTCCAGAATTCATCGGGTTGATTGCGGTTCGGAAACGGCGATGTCGGCACCGCCACCTTCAGAAAGCTGCAAAGCGGGCCCCAGCCTTCGGCGACGTCGAACATCAGAAGGCGGGCGGGCGGAATGGCAGCGCGCACATCTGACCCACGCTTGCGGTAGACGGCGAGGGCGGTTTCGCGGTCAGACCAATGTCCGCCGAAGGTCTGCTCACCGATGATTTCCACGATGACCGCGAACATCGCCCGGACATGCGGCGGCACATCCAGGCTATGCTGAATCGTCATCAGCTTGCCAATCGTTCGGGAAAAACTGGCCCACCACTTGTCTTCGGGACGATGGCTGTGGATGACCTTGGCCTGCGGAAACGCGGCTGCCGTTTCGCGCCAGACATGCGCGCCCGGCCAATCGACCTGGGCGGTGTATCCGGCAAAAACCTTGTCCCAGTCGGCGGGTTTTCCCGCTGCAACATCTTGCCAGAGCGGCACCTGCGTGGGGTTATCAAAAACCTCCTCCATGTGATGACATTTGGTGTAACCAAGGGTTTCAAGCGCGATTTTCAGCGATAAAGTACCGGTGCGGCCAAATCCAGAACCGATGACTTGCAATGCCACAATTGCCCTCCACTTCCCAAAACGGCAATCAGGATAGCATGAGACCCTATTTTCTCAACGATCGTTTATAAACTCCAAAATCGACGATACTGCCAATCCGGGCCGCAGTATTAGCGAGCTTCGAATCAAGGCAGGGGCTGGGCCCGCTCCACCAGCCGCGCGAAGAAGCTGGCACCGACGGGTGCCGCCTCGTCGTTGAAATCGAAGGCAGGATGGTGCAGGCCGGCCCCCGGCCCGGTGCCCATAAACAGATAGGCACCGGGGCGGGCTTCCAGCATGTAGGAGAAATCCTCTGAACCCATTTCGCGGTTGGCATTGCCGTTGGCGGCCTCCTCGCCCACGATTTCGGCAGCAACCCGGGTGGCGAAGGCGGCCTCGTCGGGGTGGTTGATCGTGGCGGGATAGCCCCAGTCATAGTCGACCCGCGCAGTGACGTTGTAGGCGGCGGCGTGGCCCTCGACGATCTCGCAAAAGCGCTTTTTCAGCAACGCCCGGACCTCGGGTTTGAAGCTGCGGATGGTGGCGCAGAACATCGCTTCCTCGGGGATGATGTTCGACGCCGTGCCGGTGTGGATTTGCGTGACCGAAATCACCGCCTCGTCCAGCGCATAGACGTTGCGCGGGATGATGGTCTGGATGGCCGCAACCATGCCGACGACCGCCACTACCGGGTCGATGCAGTCATGCGGCGTCGCCGCGTGGCCGCCCTTGCCGGTGATATGGACGTAGGCCGTATCGACCGAGGCCATCAGCGCACCGGGCGTGGTCAGGAAATGGCCGAAGGCGACATTGGGGGCGTTGTGGATGCCGAAGACTTGGCTGATGGCAAATCGGTCCATGACACCTTCCTGCACCATCGCCTGCCCCCCGGCCCCATCCTCCTCGGCCGGTTGGAACATCAGCGCCACGCGGCCGGTAAAGCGCCGGGTTTCAGCCAGGTATTTGGCGGCACCCAGCAGCATGGTCACATGGCCGTCATGGCCGCAGGCGTGCATCTTGCCGGGAATGGTCGAGGCGTATTCCGCCCCGGTGATCTCGGCAATCGGCAGGGCGTCCATGTCGGCGCGCAGGCCGATGGTGTCGCCCGCGCCCTGGCCGTTGATGATGGCGACGATGCCGGTTCTGGCGATACCTTGGTGGATTTCATCGACGCCGATGTCCCGCAGACGGTCCACGATATAGGCGGCGGTGTTGTGGCAGTCGTAGGACAGTTCGGGATTTGCATGCAGATGCCTGCGCCAGCCCTTCATTTCCTCGGCATAAGCGGCGATACGGTTGAGGACGGGCATGGGTTTCTCCTGATGTCTGGTATTTGATCAAACCGGAAAACGAAGGTCGCTGCAATGCCTGACGCCACGTCCGACGCCCTTGTCCGCGACCACAACGGCGGGATGGACCGCCTGCGCGAGATCATGCGGCGGCTGCGCGACCCGGTTTCGGGCTGTCCGTGGGATGTCGCGCAGACCTTCGCCACCATAGCACCCTATACGGTGGAGGAGGCCCATGAAGTGGCCGATGTGATCGAACGGCAGGCTTGGTCCGAGTTGCCGGGCGAGTTGGGCGATCTTTTGTTGCAGGTGGTGTTCCATGCGCAAATGGCGCAGCAGGCTGGACTGTTTGGCTTTGACGATGTGGTCCGCGCCATCAGCGACAAGATGCTGGCGCGACATCCGCATGTGTTTGGTGCCGAGAGCCGCGACAAGACGTCCGAGCAGCAAACGGTGGATTGGGAACGGATCAAGGCGGTGGAACGGGGTCCGGCGCGGGTGCTGGATGGGGTGGCGCTGGGGTTGCCGGCGCTGACCCGCGCGATCAAGTTGCAGAAACGGGCGGCGCGGGTTGGATTTGACTGGCCGTCGACCGATGAGGTTCTGGCAAAGATTGTCGAAGAGACGGCGGAACTGGTCGAGGCGCGGGAAAGCCTGACCGAGGCGGAGGTGGCCGAGGAATTCGGCGATCTGTTGTTCGTCATGGCCAACCTCGCGCGGCACCTGAAGATTGACCCCGAGGCGGCATTGCGGGCGGCGAATGGCAAATTCACCCGGCGGTTTCAGCGGATCGAGGACTGGCTGGCAGAAAACGGGCACAGCCCGGCCCAAAGTGACCTTGCCGCGATGGACGCATTGTGGAACCGGGCCAAGGCGCAGGAAAAGGGGCAAGTCTGACCATTTTCTGTCGCTAAATATCCCCGCCGGAGGCATAAAAGTATTTTTGTCGGGTATTGACCCCAGGCAGGCTTGGGTGTCTAAGCCGCGCACTATCCGTCACAAGGACCAGAGCCATGCCCCTCCGTCTCGCCCTGCTTGCCCTTGCTTTCGCCACGCCGTCCCTGGCGGAGGAGGTCAACATCTATTCCCACCGCCAGCCCGAACTGATCCAGCCGCTGCTCGATCAGTTCACCGCCGAAACCGGGATCACGGTCAACGTGGCCTTTGTCGATCAGGGCATGGCAGAACGGTTGAAGGCCGAGGGCGACCGTTCGCCTGCCGATCTGATCCTGACGGTGGACATTGGCCGTCTGGTCGAGGTGGTGAATGCGGGCGTCACCCAGCCAGTGCTGTCGGACGTGCTGACGGCGAACATTCCCGCCGCCTTCCGCGACCCCGGCAACCAGTGGTTCGGCCTGACCAGCCGGGCGCGGGTGGTCTATGCCGACAAGGAACGGGTGAAACCGGGCGAGATCACCACCTATGAAGACCTCGCCGACCCCAAGTGGCAGGGCCGCATCTGCATGCGCTCGGGGCTGTCGGATTACAACATCGCGCTGACGGCGGCATACCTCTTGCACCACACGCCCGAAGAAACCAGGGCATGGCTGACGGCACTCAAGGGCAACCTCGCGCACAAACCCGCCGGGGTGGACCGCGATCAGGCCAAGTCGATCTGGGCCGGCGAATGCGACATCGCGATCGGCAACACCTATTACGTCGGCCAGATGCTGAACGATCCGGTCGACCGCGAATATGCGCAGGCGCTGCGGATCGACTTTCCGGTCTTCGCGGGCGGCGGCACCCATATGAACATCTCCGGCATCGCGATGACCAAGGCCACCCCCGACCGCGCGGCCGCGCTGAAACTGATGGAATGGCTGACCACCGACGAGGCGCAGAAGATTTACGCCGAAACCAACCACGAATTCCCGATCAAACCCGGGGTGGCACGCTCGGCGCTGGTGCAAGGCTGGGGAGAATTCACCCCGGACGCGGTGAGCCTTTCGGATATTGCCAAACAGCGGCCTGCGGCGGTCAAGCTGATGGAAGAGGTTGATTTCGACGGCTGATCCGCAGGCCGCGTTCATCAAAACCAAGCGGTCTTTCTTCCCGCGATGAAAGCCCTTCGGCTTGAGGAGCGTGCGGCCTCACCGCATGGACAATTCTGCGGCATTGGCGTTTTGTCGCGCGGAAAGGAGACTGCCATGAACTCGCGCAAGATCATCATCGACACCGATCCCGGCCAGGACGACGCCTTCGCCATCCTGCTGGCGCTTGCCAGCCCCGAGGACATCGAGGTTCTGGGCATCACTACGGTGGCCGGGAACGTGCCGCTGAACCTGACGCAGCGCAACGCACGGATCATCTGCGAACTGGCGGGCAAGCCGGGGGTGAAGGTCTACGCTGGCTGTGACAGGCCGCTGAAGCGCAAGCTGGTCACGGCGGAACATGTCCACGGCAAGACCGGGCTGGACGGCCCGGTGATGGTGGAGCCCTCGATGGCCCCGCAGCCCGGCCATGCGGTGGATTTCATCATCGAGACCCTGCGCCGCGAAGCTGCCGGAACCGTGACTCTGTGCCCGTTGGGGCCACTGACCAACATCGCCACCGCGTTTCAGCGCGCCCCGGATGTGGTGGGGCGCATTCAGGAGATCGTCCTGATGGGCGGCGGCTGTTTTGAGGGCGGCAATATCACCCCGACCGCCGAGTTCAACATTTTCGTCGATCCCGAAGCAGCGGATATCGTGTTCCGCGCCGGAGTGCCGCTGGTGGTAATGCCGCTCGACGTGACCCACAAGGCGCTGACCACCAAGGCGCGGGTTGCGGCATTCCGCGCCCTGGGCACCGAAGTCGGGCGCGTGGCAGCAGAATGGGCGGATTTCTTTGAGCGGTTCGACAAGGAGAAATACGGCTCGGAAGGTGCGCCGCTGCACGACCCTTGCGTCATTGCCTATCTGATACGGCCCGAATTGTTCACGGGCCGCAATGTCAACGTGATGGTCGAGGTGCAATCGGAGCTGACGCTGGGCCAGACCGTCACCGACTGGTGGGGCGTCACGGACCGCGAACCCAACGCGCTGTTCATGGGCGGAATTGACGCGGACGGCTTTTTTGCGCTGCTGACCGAAAGGCTGGGCAGGTTGTAAGGGCAGGATTGGGGGCCAGCCCCCAAACCCCCGGGATATTTGGGGACAGATAATGAGGGTCAGGTGGTGTTGAGCGCCGCCGCGATCGCGTCCCACAACGGCTCCAGCGGTTCGCAACCGACCGCCAGGCGGATGAAGCCCGGCACCACCGGGTCTCCCCAGCGGGCGCGGCGTTCACCTGCGGTATGGGTGCCGCCAAAACTGGTGGTCTGGGCGATATAGGGACAGGCGCTCAGGAAGGCTTCGGCGCGGGCTTCGTCTTCCAGCGTGAAGGTCAAAAGGAAGCCGAAGCCCGACATTTGCTTTTGGGCCAGCGCGTGTGACGGGTCATCGGGCAGGCCGGGATAGCGCAGCGCCGTGACGCGGGGATGGCGGGACAGGCGCTGGGCGATGGCCCCGGCTGATCGGCACATGCGATCTAGGCGGACCTCCAGCGTTTCAATCCCGCGATGGACCAGCCAGGCCTCAAAGGCGCCGGGGACAGCCCCCGAGATGCGGCGCCAGTCGCGGATGCGCTGCATCAGACGGGCATCGCGGCCAGCGACATGGCCGAACAGCACATCGGAATGACCTGCCGGCGCTTTGGTGTCGGCCGCAACCACAAGGTCGGCACCAAGGTCGAGCGGGCGTTGCAAAAGCGGGGTCATCGTGGTGTTGTCGACGATGAGTTTTGCACCCACGGCATGGGCGCGGGTGGCGATGAGCGCGATATCGCACAGGTCGAGGCCGGGGTTGGAGGGGGTTTCCAGATAGACGGCAGCGGCTCCGGTCAGCTCGGATGTCGCAATCTCCAGCGTGGGGACTTCGGTGATGCGGATGCCGAGCGGTTGCAGGAACTCGGTGCCGAGGACGCGGGTGACGTAATAGCCGTCCGAGGGGATGATCAGCCTGTCACCCGCCCTGAGTGTGGCAAACAGGGCGGCGGAGATCGCAGCCATGCCAGAGGGGAAGCTGACGCAAGGCGCGTCCTCCAGAATGGCAAGCTGCTCCTCCAGTTCCTCCCAGGTCGGGGTCGACATCCGGCCATAGGCGAAGGCGGCACCGGCGAGCTCTGGCAGGTGATAGGTGGTGGCAGAGATGATGCCCGGTGCCACCGGATCGCCCTTCTGCAGCCGGTGGGCGCGGTGGTGCAGCAGGTCGGCAAAGCGGCGCTGCGGGTCGGCATTCTTCATGGTCAGCCCCCTGTTTCGACCAGACTGCCGCAGTGTCAGGCCAAAGTCCATCAGGGCCAGAGGTTAACGATGAGTAAATTTCTGAAAAACTAACCCATTGATCCTGTTGTATTTTGAAAAGCGTCCAGAACTGGACGCTTCTATTCCAGCCGTGACGGGAAGCCTTCGGCCCGCAGATCGGTGCCCAGAACATCCTCCAGCAACTTGACGATCTGGGTGCTTTGCGCCGCCCCACCATAGGCCGCGCGACCCTTCATGAAGGTCTGGTGGGTCAGCGAGGCCAGGTCCAGCGGCACCCCGTATTCGCGGCCAAAGCCCATCGCAAAGCCCAGGTCTTTCAGCGCGAGGTCCATCGAAAACGCGATGTCGTAAGAGCCGTTCAGGATCAGTTGACCCTCGGTTTCATGGACGAATGACGACCCCGACGAGGCCGCGATGGCCTCCCACGCCGTCTTCAAATCCAGCCCGCCACGTTTGGCCAGCATCAAAGCCTCGCCATCCGCCACCAGATGAATGAAGGCCAGCATGTTGGTGATGACCTTGATGACGGCGGCGGACCCCAGCGGACCCATATGGAAAATCTTGCGACCCATCGCCTGCAAAGCCGGGCGGTGCAGGTCGTAAAGCGGCTGTGATCCTCCGACCAGCACGGTAATCTCGCCCCGTGCCGCCAGATGAACGCCACCTGTGACCGGAGCCTCCAGCAGATGGACATCCACCTGTTCGGCCAGCCCGCCCAGCCGCAGGATATCATCGCGGCCAAGGGTGGAGTTTTCGATCCAGGTCGCGCCAGGTTTCAGGGTCGGCAAAACCTCTGCCAACACCCGCTCTGAAATCGCGGGCGACGGCAGGCAGGTGAAGATGTGATCGACCTGCCCCGCCACATCGGCGGCGGAGGTGCCGACCCTGGCCCCCATCGCGCGGTGCCGTTCGGCCAGCGCCGGGTCGCGGTCATGGACGGTCAGATCAAAGCCACCCTTGATCAGGCTAGCGGCAAGATGGCCGCCCAGATTGCCAAGACCGATGTAGCCGTATTTCATGCGTCGTATCCCTTAGCGGAAATGGATGTTGTATGTGGCGCGAATCGCGGCGTCGATCTGCGGGTCGATCTGGCACCCGGCCTTGTCGAGTATCGCATTCTTCCGCTGAATGGCCTTGTCCAATAGCAGCGGCTTGCCAGCCTCGTTCCATTCCTTCGGACTCATCCGGTTGGCGGACGCCGGGTAGATATATTCGGTCTGCATCAGTTTGAGGGTCTGGTCGGACCCCAGATAATGGCCGGGGCCGCCAAGGCAGACCTCTTTCATCGCCTCGATCGAGGTGGAATCCTCGGTGACTTCGATCCCACGCACGCAGCGCATCGCCTGGCCCAGCAGGTCATCACCCAAAATCAGGCTTTCCATGCAGAACCCCAGGAGCGAGGCATGCATTCCCACCGCCTCGTAGCACATGTTCAGGCCAGACAGACCCGCCAGCGTGTTGGTGATACCCTGCTCCCATCCGGCCTGCATGTCGGGCAATTTGCTGTCCGAAATGCCCGAGGCGGCCCCGCCGGGCAGGTCGTAGAACCGGTGCATCTGGGCGCAGCCTGCGGTCAGCAGCGCTTGTTCGGCCGAACCACCCGACATGGCTCCGGTGCGCAGGTCCGACACGAAGGGCCAGGTGCCGAAGATGCAGGTGGCACCCGGTTTGATCGCGTTGGCATAGACGACACCCGCCAGACATTCCGCCATCGCCTGCACGATCGTCAGCGCGATGGGCGCGGGCGCGGTAGCACCTGCCTGCCCCGCCGACAGCAGCAGCATCGGCATGCCTGCGCGGATACAAGCCTCCATCGTGATGCAGCTTTCCTCGGCGAACTTCATAGGCGGGACGACGAAACAGTTGGAATTGCTGACAAAAGGTCGTTCGCGCCATTTATCCTCGCCCCCCGCGACCATGTGCAGCAGGTCAAGGCAACCCTTCACATGGGACGGGTCGCTGAACGAAGTGCCTACATGTTTCATGGTGCCGGACAGGCAGCCGTAGAGCGTGTTGATGTCCATATCGAAATTGTCGACCACATCGCGGCAGACCATCGTGCGTTGGTAAAAGTGAATATTGTCCAGGTTTTCGACCAGTCGCGCGGCATCATAGAGATCCTGCGCGGTGCTGTCGCGGTAGATCAGCGTGATCGGGTCAACGATATGGACTGCGGCGCCTGCCGTGCCGTAATGGACGTTGGTGCCGCTGAGATGCATGTCGTATTTGGGATCACGCCCGTAAAGCGTGATGTCACGCGCGGCTATGGTCAGCATATCTTCGACCAAGGCGCGAGGAAACCGAATGCGCCCGTCATCACCCTGAATGGCCCCGGCATTGGTCAGTAGTTCCACACCGGACGGTGGGGCCTGTGACAGGCCGATGACCTCTAACGCCTCCAGCGCGGATTGGTGGATTTTGGCGATCCCCGCCTCGGTCAGCGGTTTATACTGACCGCCCGGCATTCCGGCCCGCACCGGGCGCAGGTTTTCGGCCAAGGGGGCAGAGCGCACGGCGACCCGGTTGGCCCGCCCGCCGCTGCGCCGCGACCGTGCGGGTTCGCAGATTTCGCCGATCTCGCTGCTATCGCTCATTTTCGGCTTCCTTTTTCAAACATTGTGATGTGCCGCGCCCTTGCGCAGCATCGCATCAATCTCGGTTCCGCTGGCGGCTGCCAGCAGGGGTGCGAAGTTGCCCTTGCCCAGCATGGCGCTGACGCTGTCGCGGATCGCGGCATGGGTCAGCCGCGCGATCTGTGACCCCAGCGAGATGCGCCGGACGCCCATTGCGGCAAGCGCCGGCACGGTCAGATTGTGGATCGGGCCAGCCGCAAGCGCGTTGACCGGCTTTTTGACCGAGGCCAGCACCTGCGCCAGTTCGGCCTTGCCGGGCGGCATAGGGAGATACAAAAGGTCCGCGCCAGCCGCCTCGAAAGCCTGCAGGCGGCGGATGCCTTCGGCAAGATCATAACTGCCGTTCATCACGCCATCGGCCCGGGCGCACAGGATGAAGGGGCGACCCAAGGCGCGGGCTGCGACACTGGCGGCCCTGATGCGTTCTACCGCCAGATCAAAGGTATAGGCCGGGGCCACTTCGGTCGAAATGGTATCTTCGATGGAACAGCCGGACAGACCGACTTCGGCGGCGAGACGGATGGTTTCAGCGACCATCTCGGGGTCGTCGCCAAAGCCGTTCTCGAAATCACCGCTGACCGGCATATCAGTGGCTGCGACGATGGTTTCCGCATGGGCAAGCGCCTCATCCCGGCTGACAGCCATATCGGGGCGGCCAAGGGTAAAGGCATGGGCGGCGGAGGAGGTGGCCAGCGCCCTGGCCCCAAGCGCCGCCATCATCCGGGCGGAACCTGCATCCCAGGGGTTGGGGACGACGAAGCAGCCGGACTGGTGCAGGTCGTGGAAGGTTTGGTGGCGTTTCATGCCCGCACCCGTTCCGAACTGGGGTCATACAGCGGAGCTACCGACGCGATAGCTTGGTGCCGGACCCCCGCCACCTCGATCTCATACCGCGAGGATAGCACATCGGCCTCGGTTTCGCCCTTGCACGGGACATAGCCAAGACCCACCGCCGCGCCAAGGTAGTGGCCATAATTGCCAGACGTGACCGGACCGACGATCTTGCCATCCCTGACCACGGCTTCGTTGTGGAACAGCAGCGGTTCGGGGTCTGTCAGGCGGAACTGCACAAGGCGGCGGTTGAGGCCCTGATCCTGTTTGCGCAGAACCGCGTCCCGGCCAATGAAATCGGGCTTCTTGGTGCGCACGGCAAAGCCAAGGCCCGCTTCCAGCACATGATCCTCGTCGGTGATGTCATGGCCGAAGTGGCGGTAGGCTTTTTCAATCCGGCAACTGTCGAGCGTGTGCAGCCCGCAGAGTTTGAGGCCGCAAGAAAGGCCCGCTCCGGCAGCCTCCAACGCCTCGAACACATGTGCGGTCTGGTCGGTGGAGACGTAAAGCTCCCACCCCAACTCGCCGACATAGGTGACGCGGTGGGCGCGGGCCAGCCCCATGCCGATCTCGATTTCCCGCGCTGTTCCAAAAGGATGCTCGACGTTATTAAAGTCGTTCGGGCTGATTGCGGCCAGCAGGTCACGGGATTTCGGCCCCATGACGCACAGCACTGACTCAGCGGCGGTCACATCGGTGATCACGGCAAAAGCCTCGCCCAGATGCCGCCGCAACCAGGCCAGATCGCGCTGCAAAGTTGCGCCGGGGACGACCAGCAGATACGCGGTGTCGGACAACCGCGTCACCGTCATGTCGCATTCGATCCCGCCGCGCGGGTTCAACATCTGGGTATAAACGACCCGGCCCTGCGCCACGTCGATTTCATTGCCGCAGACCCTGTTCAGGAAGGCGCAGGCATCGCGGCCTTCGACCCGGATCTTGCCAAAAGAGGTCATGTCGAACAGACCCACCCCGGCGCGCACCGCCATATGTTCCGCACGCTGGTTGTCGAACCAGTTCTGCCGTTTCCAGGAATAGCGGTATTCCCGCTCCTGCCCCTCCTTGGCGAACCAGTTGGCGCGTTCAAAGCCTGCGACTTCCCCAAAGACCGCGCCCCGGGATTTGAGGTGTTCGTGGAGGGGTGACCGGCGCACACCACGGGCGGTTTCGACCTGGCGGTAGGGGAAGTGGTCGGCATAGAGCAGGCCAAGCGTCTCGCTGACCCGTTCATTCAGATATTTGCGGTTGCGCTGGAACGGTTGCGCCCGGCGGATATCGACCTCCCACAGATCGAAAGGCGCTTCGCCTTCGGTGATCCAATGCGCCAGCGCCATCCCCGCGCCACCCGAACCGGCGATGCCGACCGAATTATAGCCAGCGGCGATCCAATAGCCGCCGAGTTCCGGGGCTTCGCCGAGGTAATAGCGGTCGTCAGGGGTGAAACTTTCGGGGCCGTTGAAGAAGGTGTGGATACCGGCACTCTGGAACAGAGGCAGCCGGTGCATCGCGTGTTCGAGGATCGGCTGAAAATGGTCCCAATCCTCTGGCAGGGTGTCAAAGCAGAAATCTTCGCGGATGCCTTCCATCCCCCAGGGCTTCGCCTTGGGCTCGAACGCGCCGACCATCATCTTGCCCGCGTCCGATTTGTAATAGGCACATTCATCGGGCACCCGCAGCACCGGCAGGTGGCCAAGGCCGGGGATCGGCTCGGTGATCAGGTAGAAATGCTCGCAGGCGTGCAGAGGCAGGGTGACGCCGGATTGCAGCGCCAGATCGCGTCCCCACATGCCGGCGCAATTGACCACCACGTCACAAGCGATGTGACCCGGCTCGCCATTGGCCAAATAGTCAACGCCGGTGACACGGCCAGCCGCGCGGCTCACGCCCGTTACCTTGGTATGCTCGAAGATTTGCGCTCCATGCATCCGCGCCCCCTTGGCCAGCGCCATGGCGATGTTGGCAGGGTCGCACTGACCGTCCAGCGGCAGATGCACGGCACCTTTGACATCACCGATTTCCAGATGCGGATACATCGCCTTGGCTTCCAAGGGGCTGATTTCCTGCACGTCGACATCGAAAATCCGCGCGACCGTGGCCTGACGCAGCAATTCCTCGTGCCGCGCCTCGGTCAAGGCGACCGAGATCGAGCCGACCTGACGCATCCCGGTTTCCACCCCGGTTTCAGCGGCCAATTTCACGTAGAGATCGGCGGAATACTTGGCCAGCCGCGTCATATTCGCCGAGCCGCGCAACTGGCCGATCAGCCCAGCGGCATGCCAGGTGGTGCCGGAGGTCAGTTGCTGACGTTCCAGCAGAACCACATCGGTCCAGCCGGCCTTGGCCAGATGATAGGCGACCGAACAGCCGGAGACGCCGCCACCGATAATCACTGCACGCGCCTGCTTTGGAACCTCAGCCATGCTCTGCCCTTTCACATTGGCAAAATATCCCACAGGGGGTCCGGGGGATGTGAAATCCCCCGGCTTTTTTTGGTCACGCGCGAATGCGCTCGTTCTTTGCATCCCAAATCGGGGCATCGGCCTGCACCACGGCGGGATAGCGGACACCGAAAATCTCGACCTCGACCGCCATTCCTGGTTGATTGACCTCGGCCTTCAACATCCCCAACCCGATACAGGCCCCCACCCGATGGCCATAATAGCCGGACGTTACCTCGCCCACCACGCGGTCCTCATGCCAGATGGTGGACATGTAAGGCGGATCCTGATCGCCCGCGTCGATCAGCAGTGTGCAGAAGCGTCTGGTCAAGTCTGCCTGCTTCTCCGATGCCAAGGCCGCCTTGCCGCGGAACTCGGGCTTGGTCCAATCGACAAACCGCTCCAGCCCGCCTTGCAGTACGGTGTAATCAGTTGAAAGATCGCCTTTCCAGGCGCGATAGCCCTTTTCCACGCGCAGGGAATTGAGCGCGAACATGCCAAAGGGCTTCAGGCCATGCCCCTGCCCCGCCGCCATCACCGCATCCCAGACCAGCGGCGTATCGGCCAGACGGGAGTGGATTTCCCAGCCCAGTTCGCCCGCAAAGGAAACCCGGAACAGAAAGACCTCCGCACCGGCGATGATGGCGGTCTGGAAGGTCAGCCACGGTCGGCTCAGGGCGGCCTCGGTGACTTGCGACAGGATTGCGCGGGACGCAGGCCCGGTCAGGATGTGACAGGACCAATGGTCGGTGCCTTCGCTGAGGGTCAGGCCAGCGGGCAGGGTTTTCAGCAGCCATTCGCGGTCATGGGCCTGAGCGGTCGCGGCGGTGATCAGCAGCACTTCATCCTCACCCAGACGGGCGACCGACATTTCGGTGACGATGCGGCCCTTGTCATCGGCGAAATAGGCCAGCCCCAGGCGACCGATGGCGGGGATCTTGCCGGTGATCTGGCGGGACAGCCATTGCGTCGTGCCGGGACCGAAAATGCGGTAGCGCGAGAAGCCGGGCAGGTCGAGGATGCCTGCGGCGTCACGGACGGCTTCGCACTCGGCTTTGACGGCGGCAAACCATGGTCCCTTGCGGTCCCAGGTCTGTTGCGCGGCGTCAGTAGTGTCATCGCCGGGGCGGGCATACCACAGGGCGCGTTCCCACCCATTATATGGTCCGAACTGCGCCCCCAGTGCAGATGTCCGCATGTGGACGGCACTCAGCTTCTTGCCCCGCCCCGCGGGCCAGGCGTGGTGCGGGAACTGCATGGCGTATTCGTGGCCGTAAACCTCGCGCCCCTTCTTGACACAATAGTCAGGGTCTTCAAAGCCAGTGAAGCGGCGCGGATCGCAGGACCACATGTCCCATTCGGTCGCCCGCTCCGTCACCCATTCCGCCAGCACCTTGCCCGCACCCCCGGCCTGACAGATGCCGAAGGTGAACACACAAGCCTCGAACGCATTGGGCACGCCGGGCATCGGGCCGATCAGCGGGTTGCCGTCGGGGGTGTAGGGGATCGGGCCGTTGATCACTTTGCTCAGCGCAGCCTTTTCCAAAAGCGGCACCCGGGCCATCGCATCGCCGATGTGCCATTCAAGGCGTTCAAGGTCATCGGGAAAGAGTTGGAAGCTGAAATCCTGCGGAAAGGGATCTTCCGGCGTCGCCCAATGAGCACGGCAATTGGCCTCATAGGGGCCGAGGTTGAAGCCGTTCTTTTCCTGCCGCAGGTAGTAGGAACTGTCCACGTCGCGCAGCAGCGGCAGCTTGTGGCCGACCTGTTTCGACCAGCTTTCGAGTTCGGGGATCGTGTCGAACAGCATGTACTGGTGGCTCATCACCATCATCGGCAGGTCGCGGCCAAACCACTTGCCGACCTCGCGGGCGTAGTAGCCGGCCGCATTCACCACGATTTCGCAGCGGATGTCGCCCTTGGGGGTGCTGACCACCCAGTCGTCCCCGTCCCGCCGCACCCCGGTCGCCGGACAGAACCGCTCGATCCGGGCGCCCATCTGGCGGGCACCCTTGGCAAGCGCCTGGGTCAGTTGTGCCGGGTCGATGTCGCCGTCATAGGGGTCATACAAAGCCCCGGTCAGGTCGTGGGTTTCGAGGAACGGGTAGCGGGATTTGATCTCTTCCGGTGACAGGATCGTCAGATCCATGCCCTGATAGCGCCCCATGCCGACGACGCGCTGGAATTCCTGCATCCGCTCTTTCGTATGGGCGAGGCGCACCGAGCCGGTCACGTGGTAGTTCATCGGGTAGCCGACCGCCTCGCCCAGGCCCCGATACAGGCTCGCGGAATAGCGCTGCATGTTCATGATCGACCACGACGACGAAAACGTCGGCACGTTGCCCGCTGCGTGCCAGGTAGACCCGGCGGTCAACTCGCTCTTCTCCAGCAGCACGCAATCGGTCCAGCCAGCCTTGGCCAAATGATACAAGCTGGACGCGCCAACAGCACCACCGCCGATGATTACCACGCGGGTGGTTGAAGGGAAATCGGTCATGCTGCACTCCATTCTGTAGCGCGGAGTATCTGCCCGCCGCGAAACTCTTTCAATTCGTCCATAATCACGCTATTGATCGGGGAAAACGATCAGGAGCAACAGATGCAGATCGAACTTCTGGACACTTTTCTGGACCTAATCGAAACCCGCAGCTTTCACCGCACGGCGGAACGACTGCATATCACCCAGTCCACCGTGTCGGCGCGGGTCATGGCGCTGGAACAGGCGGTGGGCGGGCGGCTGTTCACCCGGTCGCGGGCGGGCACCAACCTGTCCACCGAGGGGCTGAAGTTCGAGGTGCATGCCCGCGCCCTGCGCCATGCCTGGACCGAGGCACAGCGCGCCGTGGCCCCGTCGGGCGATGCCGCCGTGACGCTGCGGATCGGCATTCAGAACGACCTCGCCGCCGGACAGATCGGCGATTGGGTGTCGAACTTTCGGCGTTCATTGCCCGATTGCGCGTTCTATATCGAGCCGGATTATTCGTCGCAGATGTGCCGCGACATTGACCGGGGGGCGCTGGACTTCGCCGTGGTCTATTCGCCGCAAGCCCTGCCCGACCTGCACATCGCGGGCGTCGGTGAAGTGAAATACCGGCTGATCAGTGGCGACGGCGCAGCTCGGGCCGATGTCAGCCCGCTACGGTATATCAGGGGCAGTTACTCGGCCGGGTTTGACGAGACGCACCGGCAGGTGATGCCGGAATTTTCGGTGGCACATCTGGCGGCGGGCCAGAATGCGGCGGTGGCGGGGTTGCTGACCGTGATGGGCGGATCGGCCTTTGTGCTGGCGGATACCGCCAAGGCGATGATCGCCGGGGGCGTGTTCAGGGCGGTGACGGATGTGGACCCGATCAGCCAGCCGATCTATGCCGTGATGCACCAAAGGCACCGCACATCCCGGATGCACCGCCGCCTGACCCGGATCGTGGCGCGCGAGATTTCGGGGCGCGGGGCGGAATAGCGACTCTCATCAAGCCTTCGCAGGCTTTCCTCGCGAGGAAGCCTGACAAACCTGAGGAACGGCGGTCAGAGCAGGGTTTGCAACCGGTATCCGGGTGCGTGGGCAAGGCGGACCCAGGTGATCGGCGCATCGGTGCCCCAGGTGCAGCGCTCGGTGATGAAAAGTGCTGCGCCTTCGGGGACGGAAAGGGCGGCGGCTTCGGCTTTGCTCGCGGGTTCGGCGGAAAAGGCGATATCCCCGGTGGCAAAGGCGACATGCGCCACCAGCCATTCATTAGCACTGATGGCGGCAAAATCCGGCAAGCGCTGCGGCAGAGTGGCGGGGTTCAGCCAGCGGTCCTCCAGCACATAGGCGCGGCCATCGGCCAGATGCAGGGTTTGCAGGTGCAACATCGGCATGGCCTCTGTCAGCCCCAGCCGCGCCACAACGGCCATCGGCGGCACGCCCGCAGCTTGCAATAGCAGCCGAAATGCATAGGTCCGGCCCTGCGCCACAACCTCTTGCCGGATCACCGGAATATCCAGCGTTGCCTTGCGCACTGGCAGCAGGGCAACCCGGGTGCCCGCCTTGCGTTTGCGCTCCAGCACCCCGGTCTGCGCCAGTTCCCGCAGCGCCCGGTTCACCGTCGCGCGGGCACAGTCAAACTCCAGCGCCAGGGCTTCTTCGGTAGGGATGATTTCGCCCGGTGGCCAGCGCCGGGTTCGGATGCGGCTTAGCACCTCCGCCCGGATCTCCTCCCAGCCCTGCGGCATCACAGATCCGCCCGTAGACGGGCCATCGCCGCACGATACCGCGCGACAATCCCATCCCGCGCCACATGCCTGCCACCTTGGACGATGGGCCGACCCGCCGACCAGACCGCGGTCACCATGCGGTCATCGCCGGCAAAGATATAGGTATCAAGGATCGTATCACCCTCCGCCGCCGCCAGATCAGGACCGGAGCAATCTAGCGCCATCAGATCGGCCCACTGGCCCACTTCGATGGCCCCCAAACCGCGCCCCGCCGCCTGCGCCCCACCCGTGCAGGCCCCTTCATACAGCACCCGCCCCGTAGAACGCCCAGCCTCCGCCAGCACCGCCCTGGCTTTCACACCAAGGCGCTGCGAATACTCCAGCAGCCGCAGCTCTTCGGACAAGGAAATCCGCACATTGCTGTCGGACCCCACGCCAAACCCTCCGCCTTCTGCGAGGAACCTTGGGCCATCAAAAATCCCGTCCCCCAGATTGGCCTCGGTGATCGGGCACAGACCCGCCACCGCACCCGACCGCGCCAAGGATTCGGTCTCGGTGGGCGTCATCTGCGTCGCGTGGATCAGGCACCAGCGCCCGTCCACCGGCTGATGGCGCAAGAGCCAATCGACCGGACGTTGCCCCGTCGCCGCCTGCACCTCGGTGACTTCCGCGATCTGCTCGGCGACATGGATATGGATCGGCGCATCCGGGGCAAGACCCGCCACCCAAGTCAGGCTTTCCACCCCAACCGCCCGCAACGAATGCGGTGCCACCCCCAGAACCGTATCGGCAGGCAGACCCGAAAGCGCTGCCTGCGCCTCCTGCCACAACCGCCAGAACCGCTCCACATCATTGCCAAACCGCAACTGCCCCGCCGTCAATGCCCGCCCGTCACAGCCGCCGCGTTCATACAACACCGGCAGATGGGTCAGCCCCAGCCCGGTTTCCGCCGCCGCCGCCGCGATCTGCACCGACATCTCGGCTAGGTTGCCATAGACCTGCCCTCCGGGCGCATGGTGCAGATAGTGAAACTCCGCCACAGCCGCATAGCCCGCCTCGGCCATCTCCATCATCACCATCGCGGCGATGGCTTGCACATCCGTGGGCGTCAGCCGCTCCAGAAAGCGGTACATCAGCGTGCGCCAGGTCCAGAAACTATCCTGCCCGGCACCACGCCTTTCAGTCAGCCCCGCCATCGCCCGCTGAAACGTGTGGGAGTGCAAATTGACTGGCGCGGGCAGCAGGCAGTCCAGTTGCCCCGCCGCTGGCACGCCGGTATCGACTTTGGAAATCCGACCAGCCGCCACTGTGATCCGAACATCTTTGGCCCAGCCGTGGGGCAGCAGGGCGGCTTTGGCATTCAGGATCATGGCATTCCTCTTGACTCGGCATTATGTGCAGACATATTATCCTAAAGTGCAGACATAAGGCAAGGCTCATGTCGATTCTCCTCACCAATGCCACGCTCGCCACGATGACCGACGGCTACGGCCTGATCCCCGATGGCGCAGTGGTGCTTGAGGGGGAGCAGATCACCTGGGCTGGGCCGCGCGCCGCCCTGCCCCGTGACCTGGCCGCCACCGACCTCGGTGGCCGCCTTGTTACCCCCGCGCTGATCGACTGCCACAGCCACATCGTCTTCGGTGGCAACCGCGCGGCGGAGTTCGAGATGCGGCTGAACGGCGCGTCCTACGAGGACGTTGCCCGCGCCGGGGGCGGCATCCTGTCCACCGTCAAAGCCACCCGCGCCGCCAGCGAAGACGAATTGCTGGCACTTGCCCTCGCACGCGCAGACCAGATCATCGCAGGCGGTGTTGCGACGATCGAGGTGAAATCCGGCTACGGTCTGACCATTGCCGACGAGCTGAAAATGTTGCGTGTGGCCCGCCGTATCGCCGCGCTGCGCCCCGTCCACATCTGCGCCACTCACCTCGCCGCTCATGCTATACCGACCGAATACGAGGGTCGTGCCGATGACTACATCACCGAAGTCGCCATCCCCTCGCTGCGCGCCGCCCATGCCGAGGGCCTGATCGACGCCGTCGACGCCTTCTGCGAAGGCATCGCATTTTCCTCCGCCCAAGTGGAGCGTCTGTTCAGTGCCGCCCGCGATTTGGGCCTCCCCGTAAAACTTCACGCCGAACAGCTTTCCGATCTGAAAGGCGCGGTCTTGGCCGCCCGCTACAACGCCCTGTCCGCCGACCATCTGGAATATCTCTGCCAAGACGGCGTTGACGCAATGGCCAGCGCCGGCACCGTCGCCGTCATCCTGCCCGGAGCGTTCTACACCCTGCGCGAAACCCAATTGCCCCCCATCGCCGCCTTGCGCCGCGCAGGCGTCGCAATGGCGCTGGCTACAGATTGCAACCCCGGCTCTGCGCCGATCACCTCACTGACTTTGACCATGAACATGGCCTGCACCCTGTTCCGCATGACCCCGCTAGAGGCGTTGCAAGGCACTACCACCCACGCCGCCCGCGCCCTTGGCCTGACCGACCGTGGCAGGATCGCCCCGGGCCAGCGTGCCGACCTCGCGGTTTGGGACGCCAAACACCCGGCTGAACTCAGCTATCGCATTGGTTCCACCTCCCTTCACACCCGCATTTTCGGAGGCCGCCTTGACGCCTGAAACCCTGATCCCCGGCCAGACCACCATTGCCCAACTGGAACGGCTTTACCGCAGCGAAGCCCCGGCGAAACTCGCCGCATCTGCCCGACCGGGAATCGAGGCGGCTGCTGCGGCCATCGCCAATGCTGCGGCGGGGGGGGAGGCGGTCTACGGCGTCAACACCGGTTTCGGCAAACTCGCCTCGCTGAAAATCGCAGCGAAAGACACCGCCACCCTGCAACGCAACCTGATCCTGTCGCATTGCTGCGGCGTCGGCGATAGGATGCCGCGCCGTGTGGCCCGGTTGATGATGGCGCTGAAACTGCTGTCCTTGGGACGCGGCGCCTCGGGCGTGCGGTGGGAGATCGTGACACTTCTGGAAGGCATGCTGGCCAAAGGCGTCACTCCTGTGGTCCCGGCGCAAGGCTCGGTTGGCGCCTCTGGAGATCTGGCCCCCTTGGCCCATATGGCCGCCGCGATGATCGGCGCAGGCGAGGTCGAGTATCTGGGTAAGGTAATGAACGGCGCAGAAGCCATTGGCAAGGCTGGACTTTATCCGGTTGTCCTTGGTCCGAAGGAAGGCCTTGCGCTGATCAACGGCACCCAGTTTTCCACCGCCTATGCTTTGGCAGGTCTGTTCGACGGTTGGAATGCCGCGCAAAGTGCCTTGGTCACTTCTGCCCTGTCCACCGATGCCATCATGGGATCCACCGCACCGTTGCACCCCGAAATCCACGCCCTGCGCGGTCATGCCGGCCAGATCGAGGCGGCAGGCGTGATGCGCAGTCTGCTTGACGGCTCGGTGATCCGCGAAAGCCACCGCACCGGTGATACCCGCGTGCAAGACCCCTATTGCATCCGTTGCCAGCCGCAAGTGACCGGGGCCGCGATGGATGTTTTGCGCATGGCGGCGCGGACGCTGGAGATCGAAGCGAATGCCGCCACTGACAACCCGCTGGTGCTGGTCGGTGCGGGTCTGATCGTCTCCGGTGGCAACTTCCACGCGGAACCCGTTGGATTTGCTGCGGATATGATCGCAATGGCCCTCTCAGAGATTGGCGCAATCGCACAGCGCCGGGTGGCTTTGATGGTTGATCCGGCCCTCAGTTTCGACCTGCCCGCCTTCCTGACCCCACGCCCCGGCCTGAACTCCGGCCTAATGATCGCCGAAGTCACGACGGCGGCTTTGATGAGCGAAAACAAGCATCTGGCGCATCCGACCGTGATCGATTCAACCCCCACCTCGGCCAATCAGGAAGATCATGTCTCGATGGCCGCCCATGGCGCACGACGGTTGGGCAAGATGGTCGAAAATCTGAACGTCATCCTTGGGGTCGAGGCGATCTGCGCAGCACAAGGCATTGATTTTCGCGCCCCTTTGCCAACCTCAGCCCCCTTGCAGCGCGTCGTTGCCCGTCTGCGCGAGGATGTCGCCACCTTGGGCGATGACCGTTTCCTCGCCCCCGACCTTGCCGCCGCCGGACTGCTGATCGGTTCCGGCGCATTGGCCGCCGCTGCCAAAATCCAACTCCCCATCCTTTGAGGTCCGACATGAACTCCCGTCACAACATGCGCGATGTCTACCCTGCCACTGGCTCCGCGATCACCGCCAAAAGCTGGATGACCGAGGCACCGATGCGAATGCTGATGAATAACCTCCACCCGGATGTCGCTGAAAACCCTCACGAATTGGTGGTTTACGGCGGCATTGGCCGCGCCGCCCGGACTTGGGAGGATTTCGACAAGATCGTCGCCACGCTCAAGACTTTGAACGATGACGAGACGCTTCTGGTGCAAAGCGGCAAGCCGGTCGGCGTGTTTCGCACCCATAAGGACGCGCCGCGGGTGCTGATCGCCAATTCCAATCTGGTGCCGCATTGGGCGACCTGGGACCACTTCAACGAATTGGACAAGAAGGGTCTGGCGATGTATGGCCAGATGACGGCGGGTTCCTGGATTTACATTGGAACTCAGGGCATCGTCCAGGGAACCTACGAGACTTTCGCCGAGGCGGGGCGGCAGCATTACGCGGGCGATCTGAAGGGAAAATGGATTCTGACCGGTGGTCTTGGTGGCATGGGCGGCGCGCAACCTTTGGCCGCCGTCATGGCCGGAGCCTGCTGTCTGGCGGTGGAATGCGATGAGACGCGGATAGATTTTCGCATTCGTACCAGATACCTGGATGCCAAAGCCAAGACTTTGGATGAAGCTCTTGCGCTGATCGACCAATGGACGGCTGCGGGCGAGGTCAAGTCGGTCGGTCTGCTGGGCAATGCTGCCGACGTGTTCCCCGAACTTTATGCCCGGATGAAGGCGGGTGGGCATCGGCCTGATATCGTGACCGACCAGACCTCCGCCCACGACCCGCTTCACGGCTATCTGCCGCTGGGGTGGAGCGTGGCAGAGTGGCGGGCCAAGCAGGAAACTGCGCCGAAAGAGGTCGAAAAAGCCGCCCGCGCCGCCATGAAAATCCACGTCGCGGCGATGGTGGAGTTCTGGAATGCGGGGGTGCCGACGCTGGATTATGGCAACAACATCCGGCAGGTGGCCAAGGATGAGGGGCTGAATGATGCCTTCGCCTTCCCCGGTTTCGTGCCCGCCTATATCCGCCCCTTGTTCTGCCGGGGCATCGGGCCGTTCCGGTGGGCGGCGCTTTCGGGCGATCCGGCGGATATTCATGCCACCGATGCGGCGATGAAGAAGCTGTTCCCGGACAACCCCCACCTGCACCGCTGGCTGGACATGGCCGCGGAGCGCATCGCGTTTCAGGGCTTGCCGGCGCGGATTTGCTGGATCGGGCTGGGCGAGCGGCACAAGGCGGGGTTGATGTTCAACGAGATGGTGCGGTCGGGGGAGTTGAAGGCGCCGGTGGTGATCGGGCGGGATCATCTGGATTCAGGGTCGGTAGCGAGCCCGAACCGGGAGACCGAGGCGATGAAGGATGGCTCGGACGCGGTGTCGGACTGGCCGCTGCTGAACGCGCTTCTGAATACCGCTTCGGGCGCGACCTGGGTTTCGCTGCATCATGGGGGCGGGGTGGGCATGGGGTTTTCCCAGCATTCGGGGATGGTGATTTGTGCCGATGGGACCGATGATGCGGCCCGCAGAATTGGGAATGTGCTGTGGAATGATCCGGCGACCGGGGTGATGCGGCATGCCGATGCGGGGTATGAAATTGCACTAGATTGTGCGCGGGAGCAGGGGTTGCGGCTGCCTGGGATTCTGGGCAACTGAGGCGTTGACACTGGGTGTCCACATGTGGACACTCACTCCGAGTCAGCGAATTCAACGGGTTACAGTTTCAGATTAACGAGTCGTTATTCTTTTCGCACCAGCGAGTTACCCCAGCACGCGCGGGTTCTTTGCGCCCTGCCCGGTGCGGATCGGGTTGGACCAGGCGCGTTTGCCGGCAGCGTCGATGACGGCGACGCGCAGCCAGGGCGAATTGTTCAACCGCTCCAGCGGCACCGCAGCCTGAGTCAGGGAGTGGCCGTGAACCGCTTTGGCCCCGGTCCCCCAGCCGATCGCCACGACCGAGGCCACGGCGGAGCATTCGACCACGACCTGGTCATCCTCGATGCGGACATCGCGCAGCTCCGGCCCTTGGCTGGAGTAGAAATGCCCGGCTTTCAGGGCCGCCAGCAGCGCCTCTGGTTCATTGGCCTGCGATTTCACCATGACCCAGCCGCCGAAATGGTCGGGCTCCGAGAAATGGGCGTCGTCGGTGGCGATCATCGACAGATCACGGCCCTCGGTCAGCAACAGGTCGGCAATCGCAAAGCCGTCGGGGCGGTCGCAGCCCATGGCGCAGCCGTGGTTGTAGATCTCGACCGCATGGGCGGCGGTGATGCTGCGGGCGTCGTCCAGGGTCAGGCCGGACCATTGCGGATGGGCGATGGCGACAAACGCCCCGACGGCCACGGCGCGCGCGGCGAGTTCGGGGCCGGTTTCCTGATCCTTTACCGGGATGAAACCGGGCGAGTTTGAGGGGGCAAAATCGGGCGGCAGGCCCACGGCAAGAATGTGCCACAACTCGCCGTTGGCCATCGCCCCCGAATGCAGTTCCGCACCAAGAATGGTCGTGAAGCTATTGGTGCGCATTGGTATTGTGTCCACGATGGGATAGTTGTAGCGCCCGATGAAATGGTCGGTCATGGCAAGGAAATCATAGCCTTCGGCACGGTAGCGGCGGCACACTTCCTCTGGGTCGAGCACGCCATCCGAGCGAGTGGAATGGGTGTGCAGATTGCCGCGCCAGAAGCGGCCGGGGGCGATGAAGGCGGGCAGGCGCAGGGTCATGTCGGGTCCATTCGGATGCTGGCGGTCACTTCGTCAAGGGTTGCCAAAGGCTTGGGCGCATCAAGGCGGGGATCGCGGCGCGCTGTCGCAACAGCGCGGAAACGGCCGGTTTCCGCGCATCGTTGCCATTTGCCACGAATTTGCCGCAAAGGCTTGCTGAATTTCGTTAAAGGGTGATGCCGAGGGTGTTCATATGTCCGTGACAGAGGTTTTGGCGTTGACGCTGTTGGTGACGGGCACCATAGCCTTCTACATCATGCTGAAAGCGGCGGTGGGCGTGTTTCTGCGGCGCGCGGATCATTCGGATTGAGTTAGCCGCGCCCGATGAAGGGCATGTCTCTGGCCATGATGGTGACAAAGGGCATGTTTACCGACAGCGGCAGATTGGCCATGTGCAGAACGGTGTCAGCCACCTGCCTCACATCCATCATCGGCTCGATTCTGGTTGATCCGTCAGCCTGTTGCACGCCTTTTGTCATGTGAACCGCCATGTCGGTCAGGGCGTTGCCGATGTCGATTTGCCCGCAGGCGATGTTGAAGGCGCGGCCATCGAGGCCAAGGGTGCGGGTCAGGCCCGTCACCGCGTGTTTCGACATGGTATAGGGGGTCGAGCCGGGGCGCGGGACATGGGCCGAGATCGAGCCGTTGTTGATGATGCGGCCACCCTGCGGGGTCTGGTGGCGCATCTGGCCAAAGGCGGCACGGGCGCACAGGAACATGCCGGTGATGTTGACATTGTTCACCGCGAGCCAGTCTTCGATGGGGATTTCGTCGATCGGGGCAGCCTTGGCGGACTGACCGGCGTTGTTGAACAGCGCGTCGATATGACCCCAGGCGGTGGCGGCATCGGCGAAGGTGGCTTCGACCTCGGCGGGTCGGCTGACATCACAGGGCAGGATCAGGCAGGCGGGGTTGCCTGCGGCGGTCTCTGCCAGAGCCTCGGCGCGGCGACCGATCAGGCCGACATGCCAGCCGTTGTTCAGGAAAGCGCGGGCGGTGGCGCGGCCGATACCGCTGCCTGCGCCGGTGATGATGATGGTTTTTTTCATGTTATTTCCGTGCCTTACAGCCAGTTTTTCCACTTGAAGAACAGATAGGTGGCGCCAGAGGACGCCACCATTGCGCCCAATGACAACGGATAGCCAAAGGTCCAGCCCAGTTCCGGCATGGTCCGGAAATTCATCCCGTAGACCGACGCAATCAGAGTCGGCGGCAGAAACAGCGCCGCCACGACCGACACGATACGGATGGTGGTGTTCTGGGCCAGGTTGGTCATGCCAAGCGTGGCGTCGGTCGCCTGCGCCACCCGGCTGGACAGATAGTCGCCATGCACCTCAAGTGACTGGATGTCGCGCAGGTGGCCGCCCACCGAGGGGCGCAAAGCCTCTGCCACGCCGCGTTCCTCGAGGGTCAACAGGAAAAAGCCCAGTGCCCGCTCCAGCGTCAGAAGGGACAGACGGCAATGGGACACCAGATCGCCCTGCCGACCCACGGTTTCCAGGGCGGATTGCAGCAGGGCGCTGCTGGGACCAGCGGGTCCGGTGGGCGAGAAGAGCTGACGTGTCACTTGATCCAGCGCACGGCCACCGCCTTCCATCAGGTCGGCGAGGCGACCGATGATTTCCTCGACCAGACCCAGAAACACCCGTTCGGCGCGTTCGCAGCCAAGGCCGACCTTGTCGGCGCGTTTGGCATAGGTTTCGAATGGGCGGGGAGTGTGGTGGCGGACGGTGACCAGACGTTGGGGGCCGAGGATGAAGGTTACCGGGCCGGTGATCGGGGTTTTGCCATCGGGCAGACCGGGGACCATCACCGTCATGTAGTCGAACCCCTGTTCGCGGTAGAGGCGGGAAGAAATTTCGATTTCCTCCATATCCTCCAGCGTCGGGATTTCGGGGGCGAGGCCGGACAGGCTGGCCACTTCCACGGCTTCGGGTTTGCACAGGTCAATCCAGATCGCCTGATCGAGCGGCTCATCGGGGCCAAGCTGCGCCAGCTTGCCGTGGTCGTTGCGGTAGGCAAACAGCATTGGGCACCTGCTGGGAATTGTCGTCCCCTGCCTATACCGGGATTCGCGCCTGTCCAAGCCGCCTTGCGCGTCGCGCTGGACAAAAGGCCGCGTCCGCGCCAAACCCGCAGGCAAGCGGGGAGGCTTTGGTGGCGATTGACTTGGTGATCTTTGATTGTGACGGCGTGCTGATCGACAGTGAGATCATTTCGGCCCAGATGCTGGTGGAGGAACTGGCCGGGTTCAGCGTGCAGATCGACCTCGATTATGTCGCGCGACATTTTCTGGGGCGCAGCTATCCGACGGTCATGGCGCAGATCCGGCGCGAGTTCGGGCTGGACCTGCCGCCGGAGTTCGAGGATCAGTATCGCGGGCGGCTGATGGCGGCGTTCGAGGCGAGGTTGCAGATCATGCCGCATGTGAAGGCGGTGATCGAGACGCTGGCGCTGCCGTTCTGTGTCGCCACCTCGTCCAGTCCGGCGCGGGCACAGCGCTCGTTGCAGATGGTGGGGCTGGGCCATCTGGCGGGCGAGCGGCTGTTTACCGCGACGATGGTGGCGCATGGCAAACCGGCGCCGGATTTGTTCCTGCTGTGCGCGGCGCAGGTGGGGGCGGACCCGGCGCGCTGCGTGGTGATCGAAGACAGTCTGAACGGGATCAGGGCGGCGAAGGCGGCCAAGATGCCGGTGTGGCGATTCGTCGGTGGCTCGCATCTGGCGGGGCGGGCATTCAGCGAACCGGATGATGCGATGCCGGATTTGCGGTTTGCCTCGTTTGCCGATTTCTATGACCTCGACCCCGATTTGCGGAGACGCACATGAGCCGGAATGACAATGAACCATCGCTGCATGACGAGGCGGCGCGGGCGGGGTGGTTGTATTACGTGGGCGGCATGACGCAGGACCAGATTGCGTCCGAGTTGGGCGTGTCGCGGCAACGGGCGCAACGGCTGGTCAGCCGGGCGATGGCAGAGGGGCTTATCCAGGTCCGGCTCAGCCACCGGATCGGGGCCTGTCTGGATCTGGAAAGCGCGCTGACCGACCGCTATGGCCTGACACGCTGCCGGGTGGTGCCGGCGCTGGGGCCGGGCGGCGATGCGGTGCGGGCAACCTCGCCCGCAGCGGCGGCGGAACTGGAGCGGGTGCTGCGGATGCCGGAGCCGCGGGTGATCGCCCTTGGCACCGGGCGGTCGATGCGGGGGATGGTCGATGCGCTGGAGCCGATGGAGGCGGAGCAGCACCGGCTGGTCTCGCTGATCGGCAATATCGCGCCGGACGGTTCGGCCAG
>JAYUGA010000089.1:0-6177 GCA_043738565.1 Rhodobacterales bacterium | reverse complement strand
ACCTCGCCAAACACCGGCATCGGCAATTCCGCCGCCTCGCCCAGCACGGTCAGCCCGGTCGCATAAAGCTCGATCTCCCCCGTCGGCAGCTTGGGGTTAACCAAAGACGCATCCCGCGCCTTGACCCGGCCATCAATGCAAACCACCCACTCCGCCCGCACCCGTTCGATGTCGGCAAAGGCCGGCGAGTCGCTGTCGGCAATCACCTGCGTGATGCCGTAATGGTCGCGCAGGTCCAAAAACAGCACGCCGCCGTGGTCGCGCACCCGGTGCACCCAGCCTGACAGGCGCGCCTCATTGCCGACCTCGGCCTTGGTCAAAGCGGCACAGGTATGGCTGCGATAGGCGTGCATCTGCGGTCCCTTTCAAGGGCGAATTTCAATTCGCGCCGATAGAACGCCGCAAGCGCCTCAAGTCAACCCCAACCCCATTCACTTTGGTCCAAATATCCCCGCCGGAGGCATCCACCTTTGCCACCAGCACAGCGCCACAAAACCCTCACCCGACCCAGACCGCCGGGATCAGCCCGCGCAGCGAATTGCCGACCCACAAACGCACCCGGGCCAAATCCTCCGCCAGCAGCACTTCCCCCGGCAAATCCAGTGCCGCGCGCAGCACCCCCGGCAACAGTCCGCACGCGCGCGGCGGCGTCCGCATCCCCTGCCCCCGGTCGAAAAACAGCGTGGTGATGGTGCCATCGCAGACCTCGCCGCGCTCGTTCCGGAAGATCACTTCGTCAATCCCGTCGGGCAACGCCGCACGCGCCGCATCATATGCTGTGCGGCGGGTGGATTTCAGCGTCAGCCACGGGTCACCCGACGACAGCCGCTCGGCCGCAAGCGCCAGATGCCAGACCGGCTTGACCTCCGGCAGGTCGCTGGCGGTGACGGTGATCTTGCCCAAAGCATCCAGCGTCAGCCGCATCCGGGCAGGCCCCAGCGGTTCGGCGGCGTGGATGGCGCGTTCGGCACTCGCACGGGCACAACTCCAGCCCAGCCGGTTGGCCGAGGCTTGCAGCCGGTCCAGATGCAGGTGCAGCCGCGGGAAATGCCCGCCGTCATACAGCAGTGTCTCGATCAACTTCAGGCCGGGTTCGCAAGCCCCCTCGCGTAGCGCGTCTTCCACATCGCCTCCTGCCATTCGCCCTCCGCCGTGCTGTCGTATACCACGCCGCCCCCGACATTCAGCCGAACACTTTCGCCGTCAAGTTGCAAAGTCCGGATGGCGACGTTGAAACAGGCAGAACCATCCGGTGCCATCCAGCCAATGGTGCCACAATAGGCACCGCGCACAAACGGCTCGACCTCCGCAATGATCTGCATGGCGCGGATTTTCGGCGCTCCGGTGATCGAACCGCAGGGAAACAGTGCCGCCATCACACCCAGCAGACTGGCCGGTGCCGCCAGTTGCCCGACCACCCGGCTGACCATCTGATGCACGGTGGCATAGCTTTCGACATGGAACAGCTCCGGCACCCTGACCGAGCCCACCCGGCAAATCCGGGCAATATCGTTGCGCAAAAGATCGACGATCATCAGGTTCTCGGCCTGATCCTTGGGGCTGGCCCGCAACCCCTCTGCCAGCAGCGCATCCTCTACCGGATCGGCGTCACGCGGCGCGGTGCCCTTCATCGGCCGCGTCTCGATGCGGCCAGCAGCATCCAGCCGCAGGAACAGTTCCGGCGAGCGGGCCACCAGCACCGGCCCCACCCCCAGATCGACAAACGCGCCATAGCCCACCGCCTGCCGTGCCCGCAGCGCGGCATAAAGCTCCAGCGGAGTGCCTGACAGCAGCCGGGTTTCCAGGGGAAAGGTCAGGTTGATCTGATAACAATCCCCCTCGCCGATATAGTCCTTCACCCGGTCAAACGCTGCACCATACTCCGCCCGGCTGATCAGCGGCACCAGCGGCGCCAACCGCGCCGCAGCGGGCGACGATACCGGCGCGGGCAAAGGCGCAGCGTAAATCCCGAAGGCCAGCAGTGGCTCCGTCACCCTTGGCATCAATCCGGCCAAAGCGGGCTCCAGTGCGAACCCCGCCTCATAGGCCAGATAGCCCGCCACCCAGCGCCCCGCAGCCCGCGCCGCATCCAGCCGGGCCAGCGCAGGCAGCACCTCTGCCGCGGACCATGCCACCACCAGCGCCTCGGCCCGGTCAAACTGCGCCGCCCCACCCGGCCCATGTTCAAGGATAATCACCAGCGGTCCCCCATTTCCCCTGACCTAGGACGTTATCCCAAAGCCTGCCACCCGCAACCTGCCGCCAAACCGCACCAAAGCGACACAGAACCGGGCTGCGGCCTGCTCCGGCTCTGTAAATATCTATTCAAAGCTGGACAGACTGAAAAAATAGCGCTTTCCTGCGGTCAGGCCCGACACAATGTCGCAGCCACAACCATAAAAACAAGAAACCAACGGAGGGATACCAATGGCTGCGGACTATTCAGACAAGGACCACCATGAGGATGTCAAAATCCTGCATGGCATGGGCTATGCCCAGGAGCTGTCCCGCTCCATGTCGAAATTCTCGAATTTCGCCATCTCGTTCTCGATCATCAACATCCTGTCGGGCGGGATCAACTCGTTCGGGCAGGCGACCTCCGGGGCGGGCGGGGCCGCCATCGGCATCGGCTGGCCAGTCGGCGTGCTGATGTCGGCCGTCTTCGCGCTGGCGCTGGCGCAGATCTCCTCGGCCTATCCGACGGCGGGCGGGCTTTATCACTGGGCCTCGATTCTCGGCAACCGGTTCACCGGCTGGTTCACCGCCTGGCTGAACCTCTTGGGACTGGTTACGGTGCTGGGGGCGATCAACGTCGGCACCTATTACTTCCTGTTCGGGGCGTTCGGCGCGCAGTTCGGCATCGAGGACACGCTGACCGTCCGCGTGCTGTTCGTGGCGGGCATCACCGTGCTTCAGGCGCTGGTCAACCATTTCGGCATCAAGCTGACCGCGAAACTCACCGACTTTTCCGGCTTTCTGATCCTTGGCACGGCAGCGGCGCTTGCGGTGGTCGCGCTGGCTTCGGCAACAAGCTGGGATTTCAGCCGCCTCGTCACCTTCGGCAACTACACCGGCACCGAAGGGGCCTCGGCGGTCTGGCCCGTGGTGGTTTCGGGCGGCATGGCCTTTCTGGTCGGCCTGCTGCTGCCGATCTACACGATCACCGGCTATGATGCCTCGGCCCATACTTCGGAAGAGACGATGAACGCCTCGACCTCGGTGCCGCGCGGCATGATGTCCTCGGTGGTCTGGTCGGGGCTGGCCGGCTGGATCGTGCTCAGCGCCATCGTGCTGATGCTGCCCAACATGGACGATGCCGCCAAACAGGGCTGGAACGTGTTCTTCTGGGCGATGGATGCCCAGGTCAACCCGACGGTCAAGGTGGTGCTCTATATTGCGATCGGGGTCTCGCAATGGCTGTGCGGTCTGGCCACCGTCACTTCGGCTTCGCGGATGCTGTTCGCCTTTTCGCGCGACGGCGGCATTCCGGGGGCGTCGCGGGCACTGGCCACCGTCAGCCCGACCTACCGCACCCCGGTTGCGGCGATCTGGGCGGCCTCGATCCTGTCGATCCTGTTCGTCTGGCTGACCTCGGCGGTCACGATTGCCGGGACGCCAGCCTATTCGATCATCGTTTCGGTCACGGTAATCTTCCTGTTCCTGTCCTTCGCCGTTCCGATCGGGCTGGGGCTGGTGGCCATCGGTGGCGCGAAATGGCCGGTGATGGGGCCGTGGAACCTCGGCATCGGCACCTACCGCCTGGTGGCGGTGCTGGCGCTGGTCTCGATGGCGGTGATGTTCTTCATCGGCATCCAGCCGCCCAACAACTGGGCACTGGAGATCACCCTGGGCTTCATCGCCCTGGCACTGGTGATCTGGGTGGTGTTCGAGAACCGCCGCTTCATGGGTCCGCCGATCGGCGACGAGGTCAAAAAGCGCGCCTCCGCCATCGCGGCGGCAGAGGCGGCGGTCGGCGAAAAGGGCTGATCCGAAACACATGCGACAAGCGGCCGGGGAAACCCGGCCGCTTTCTTTTGTTGCCGCCGCACCGGGCCGAGGCATGGGGGTTGCGCCCAAGCCCACCGTAGCTATAACCCGCGAAGTTTTGCGCTGATGGGGGCCGATGATGCCGAAAAGAACCGATATCAAATCCATCATGATCATCGGTGCCGGTCCCATCGTCATCGGACAGGCCTGCGAATTCGACTACTCCGGCGCGCAAGCCTGCAAGGCGCTGCGCGAAGAAGGCTACCGGGTCATTCTGGTCAACTCCAACCCCGCCACGATCATGACCGATCCCGGTCTGGCCGATGCCACCTATATCGAGCCGATCACGCCCGAAGTCGTCGCCAAGATCATCGAAAAAGAACGCCCCGACGCCCTGTTGCCCACGATGGGCGGTCAGACCGGCCTCAACACCGCGCTGGCCCTTGCCGACCTTGGAATATTGGATAAGTTCAAGGTTGAACTGATCGGGGCCAAGCGCGAAGCCATAGAAATGGCAGAAGATCGCAAGTTGTTCCGCGAGGCGATGGACCGGATCGGCCTCGAAAACCCCAAGGCCACCATCATCGCCGCGCCCAAAATGGCCAACGGCAAATACGACATCACCGCAGGCGTGCGCGAGGCGATTGACGCCATCGGCTACGTCGGCCTGCCCGCCATCATCCGCCCCGCCTTCACCCTTGGCGGCACCGGCGGCGGCGTCGCCTACAACCGCGACGACTACGAGGCCATCGTCCGCTCCGGTCTGGAAGCCTCTCCCGTCGCGCAGGTGCTGGTCGACGAATCTCTGCTGGGGTGGAAGGAATTCGAGATGGAGGTGGTGCGCGACACCGCCGACAACGCGATCATCGTCTGCTCCATCGAAAACGTCGATCCGATGGGCGTGCATACCGGCGACAGCATCACCGTCGCCCCCGCCCTGACCCTGACCGACAAGGAATACCAGATCATGCGCAACGGCTCGATTGCCGTGCTGCGCGAGATCGGGGTTGAGACCGGCGGGTCGAACGTGCAATGGGCGATCAACCCCGCCGATGGCCGCATGGTGGTGATCGAGATGAACCCCCGCGTCTCACGCTCCTCCGCCCTCGCCTCCAAGGCCACCGGCTTCCCGATTGCAAAAATCGCCGCGAAACTCGCGGTAGGCTACACGCTGGACGAGCTGGACAACGACATCACCAAAGTCACCCCCGCCTCTTTCGAACCCGCCATCGACTATGTCGTCACCAAAATCCCGCGCTTCGCCTTTGAAAAATTCCCCGGCTCCGAACCCAACCTGACCACCGCCATGAAGTCCGTCGGCGAAGTCATGGCCATCGGCCGCACCATCCACGAAAGCCTGCAAAAGGCGCTCGCCTCTCTCGAAACCGGCCTGACCGGCTTCGACGAAATCGACATCCCCGGCGCGCCCGACCCCGCCGCCATCACCAAGGCCCTGTCGCAAGCCACCCCCGACCGCCTGCGCAACATCGCCCAAGCCATGCGCCACGGCCTCAGCGATGACGAGATCAACGCCATCACCGCCTTCGACCCGTGGTTTCTCGCCCGCATCCGCGAGATCATCGACTGCGAAGCCATGATCCGCGTTCAGGGCCTGCCGCTTGACGCCAATGGCCTGCGCCGCCTGAAAATGATGGGCTTCACCGACGCCCGCCTCGCCAAACTGACCGGCCGCGACGAATCGCAGGTCCGCCGCGCCCGCCGCACCCTTGGCGTCAAGGCGGTGTTCAAACGCATCGACACCTGCGCCGCCGAATTCGAGGCCCAGACCCCCTATATGTATTCGACCTACGAAGCCCCCGCGATGGGCGATGTCGAATGCGAAGCGCGGCCCTCGAACGCGAAAAAGGTCGTCATCCTCGGCGGTGGTCCCAACCGCATCGGTCAGGGCATCGAGTTCGACTATTGCTGCTGCCACGCCTGCTATGCCCTGACCGCTGCCGGCTATGAAACCATCATGGTCAACTGCAACCCCGAGACCGTCAGCACCGACTACGACACCTCCGACCGGCTGTATTTCGAACCCCTCACCCTCGAACACGTCCTCGAAATCCTGCGGGTCGAACAGGACAACGGCACCCTGCACGGCGTCATCGTCCAGTTCGGCGGCCAGACCCCGCTGAAACTCGCCCAGGCCCTTGCCCATGAAGGCATCCCGATCCTCGGCACTAC
>JAYUGA010000088.1:0-16090 GCA_043738565.1 Rhodobacterales bacterium | reverse complement strand
AAGCCGCGATCAGCACGGTCTGGGCGATGCTCAGCATCGCGCCGATGATCACCATCCACAACAGCCGCCACCACAGGCCTTCACCTTTTGCCGCAGGTTCAGGCGCTGATTCGGGCGGTTCGGGGGTGAAGACGGGATCAACCATGGCGGCACTCCTTTGGAGTTCATCGCTCCGTATAGACCAAACTCGCCCGGACTCCTTGGCCTTTTGCAGCGCAGTTCAGCTTGTGGGCCGGGTGATGCCCAATGCGGCAAAATCGGCCCCCTGTGCCGCCATGCGATCCAGAATCTGCCCCAGAAACGGGCGGCTGGCGTCGATGTTCTGCCGGCGCAGGAACCAGAGCAGAAAGGCGTCATAGGGCCAGTCGGTCGTCAAGGCGCGCTGCAGGGCCCGGGGCCAGTCTTCCGGCCTTTGCACGGTTTCGGCGCAGTGACGCAGGTCGGAGCGACCGAACAGAATCGCCGGAACCCGGTGCAGCATCCTTCCAGCGCCACCGAAGAGCATATCGAAACCGTAGCCGCCACGCCGGACCAGCCGGACCTGCGCTTGCGCCATGCTCCGGCTCAAACCCTTGCGGCGGCAAAGACCATGTCGATCATCGCCTGCGTGCCGCGCACAAACTCCAAAGGGCAGCCATAGGGCACGCCGTCACGCACCGAGCGGCAAAATGCCTCGACCTGCAACTTGTACTGGTTCACGCCGGGAAACCGTTCGATCGTTACCTTCTGGCCCGGCTGATGCAATTCCAGTTGCGCCTGATCATGCACCCCGGCGTTGAACGGGGCGTTGGCCACACGGATCATGCCGCGGTCGCCCTGAAACACCATTTCCTGCCGATTGAACAGCCGCATCGAGGTCAACGCCGAATAGGTAAACCGTCCGCCCGGCCCGGCCAGTTCGCCGGTCACCTGCGCCCAGGTGTCGACGCCATTCTCGCGTTTCAGCTTGGCATTCAGTTCCACCGGTTCGGCCCCGGTGACGAATCGGACCGAGCCATAGGTGTAAACCCCAATGTCGCGCACCCCGCCACCGCCGGTTTCAGGGCGATTGCGGATATTGGCCACATCGTCGCGGTTGTCATAGGAAAACGCGGTATCGACATGCAGTACTTTGCCAATCGCCCCCGCTTCCACCAGTTGCTTGGCGCGCTGCCATTGCGGGTGAAAGACGATCATATAGGCCTCCGCCGCCAGCTTGCCCGCCGCATCGCGGGCATGGATGATCTGGTCAATCTCGCGGGCATGCAGGGCAATCGGCTTTTCGCACAGCACATGCTTGCCCGCCGCCAGCGTCTTCAGCGTCCACAGCACATGCAGGTGGTTCGGCAGCGGGATATAGACCGCCTCGACCTCGGGGTCGGCCAGCAGCGCTTCGTAGGTCGCATGAACCTTCAGCCCGGGGCAAAACTCCTGAAATCCGGCGGCCTTGTCGGGCGAAGCCGTTGCGAGCGCGTAAAATTCCGCGCCTTTGGCCGCGTGAATGGCCGGTGCCATATGTTCCCGCGCGAAATTCGCTGCCCCCAGCACACCCCATCTGACCGCTTTCATGGCACCCTCCCCCAGATTTTGTCCAAGGCTACAAACAGATCGCCCAGTCGGCAAGCGGCGAATGTCAGGGTTTGGCAGCCTTGCGGGCCTTGCGGTTTTGCCAGATCGCCCCAACGACGATCATGGCATAGCCCAGGTCAATCGCCACCATCGTCTCCCAGGGAAAACTCAGCAGCGCCGCGACCACGGCCACGAAGGCGACAAAGACATAACGGACGTTTTCGGCATAAAACGTCACCGATTTGAACGAGGGCGTCGGCACCCGACTGATCATCAACGCCCCGATCAGCACCATGTAGAGCGCCAGCACAGCCGGCGGCAGCAGCGGGGCACTGGGCCACATGAACGCGACATACATTGGCAACATCGCCAGCATCGCGCCCGCTGGTGCGGGCACCCCGGTGAAAGTGCTGGCCGTAGTCTTGTCGGCACTCGGGCGGTTGCCGATGTTGAACCGCGCCAGCCGCAGCAGGCAGCAGGCCGCATAGATCAACATCGCGACCCAGCCGCCGCTTTTGAGGGTATCCAGGCCCCACAGGTATATCGTCAGCCCCGGTGCCACGCCGAAATTGACGAAATCGACCAGTGAATCCAGTTCCGCCCCCATCTCGCTTTCGCTGCGCAACAGCCGCGCCAGACGGCCATCCAACCCGTCCAGCACCGCTGCCAGCAGGATCAGCGCCACGGCAATCTGGAATTGACCGCTCACGGCAAAGCGAATGCCGGTCAGTCCCGCACACATCGCCGAAATCGTCATCAGATTGGGCAGCAACTGCACCAGATGCAATTCGGACCGCGGTTTCGGGGCCGGATCAGACATGCTATTCCACCCGCGCCAGCCGCGCTGCGGCACCCGACGCAAGGTCGGCGATGATGGTTTCGCCACCGATCATGGTCTGACCCAAAGCGACCATCGGGGCCACGCCTTCCGGCAGATAGACATCCAGCCGCGAGCCAAAACGGATCAGGCCAAACCGGTCGCCAGTGCGCAGGTTTTGCCCGACCTGCGTGAAACACATGATCCGCCGCGCCACCAGTCCGGCAATCTGCACCACCGCCAGCTTGCGGCCGTCCGGCAGCCCGATGCAAACCGAATTGCGCTCATTGTCGACACTGGCCTTGTCGAGACTGGCGCTGACGAACTTGCCGGGACGGTAAGCAATCGCCTCGATCTTGCCACCCACCGGCATCCGGTTGATATGACAGTTGAATACCGACATGAACACCGACACCCGTGTCAGTGCCTGCGGCCCCATTCCCAGTTCCACCGGCGGCACTGCCGGTTCGATCAGCGACACTACCCCATCCGCCGGGGACAGGATCAGGCTGTCCCCCTGTGGCACGCTACGTTTGGGGTCACGGAAGAAATAATAACACCAGATCGTCAGCAGCACGCCGATCCAGCCCAGAACCGGCCAGATCAGGAACAGCGCCACCGCAATCGCCGCGAAAATCCCGACAAAGCGGTAGCCTTCGGGGTGCATGGGCTTGAGGAACGTGTCCCGCAGTCGCATTGGTGGCACCCCCGGATCGGTTGAAAGTCAGGCCCGGGTCTTACGCGCGGGCGCGGCGAAGTTCAACCAAAACTCCGCCCCGCCGATTTCACCACTTTGTCAGGCGGGCACGACCATACCCTTGCCGCGCGCCAGTTCGCGCATCCGGTCTTGCAGCTTTTCAAATGCCCGCACTTCAATTTGCCGAATCCGCTCGCGGCTGACGCCATAGCTTTCCGACAATTCCTCCAGCGTGACCGGAGTTTCCGACAGCCGCCGCTTGGCCAGCACATCGCGTTCGCGGTCATTCAGCGCCGCCATCGCTTGCGTCAGCAGATCATGCCGGGTGTCGAATTCGTCCTTTTCGGCATAGTCGCCGGCCTGATCCGAATCCTCGTCCTCCAGCCAGTCCTGCCACTGGGTCGAACCCTCGCCATCCGACCCCACCGTCGCATTCAGCGAAGCATCGCCGCCCGACAAACGCCGGTTCATGGCAATAACCTCTGCCTCGCTCACGTTCAGATCCGTGGCAATCCGCGCCACGTTTTCGGGCCGCAGATCGCCCTCTTCCAGCGCGCCAACCTTGGCCTTGGCCTTGCGCAGGTTGAAGAACAGCTTTTTCTGCGCCGATGTCGTGCCCAGTTTGACCAGCGACCACGACCGCAGGATATATTCCTGAATCGAGGCCCGGATCCACCACATCGCATAGGTTGCCAGCCGAAACCCCTTTTCCGGATCGAACCGCTTGACCGCCTGCATCAGGCCGACATTGGCCTCGGAAATAACTTCGGCTTGCGGCAGGCCATAGCCGCGATAACCCATCGCAATTTTGGCGGCCAGCCGCAGATGCGATGTCACCATCTTGTGCGCCGAGGCTGAATCCTGATGATCAACCCAACGTTTGGCCAACATATATTCCTCTTCCGGCTCCAAAAGCGGAAATTTGCGAATTTCCTGCATATAGCGGTTCAGCCCCTGTTCCGGGCTTGGCGCGGGAAGATTGGCATAGGTGCTCATGTTTGACGCCCCCTGTTAGCCCCGGTGCAGGATCACCGCCGGGAACGCGAATCTACGCTAGCATCCGGCGACCTTCAAGTAACGCCGCGTAACATACCATCTTTAACGTCGGATGAATGTCATTCCGTCGCTCCGCCATGGATATTGCGCCGGTATCGCGCAGTTGCAACCGGAATGCGCCCCCGGCACGGTCGTTGGTCAGCCGGAATATTCGACCTGCCCGCGTCGACATTGGCTCCGGCACCCCTTGCAAGCCTTGCTCGCTCCCCCATATTGCAAGGGCGAGCCGGGCCCCGCTGGCGACAATCCTGGTCGCGATGTCGGATCGCGCCGAGCGTACTCGATGTTGGCCCGCTTGCGAATTCAAAGGGCCGCCCTCTGGTGCGTTCGCCAACGCAAGAGGTCGCAATTGGAAATTCTGCTTTTCACCCTGTTTCTGGGCCAACCCGTGTGGATGTGGTTGACCTTCGTTCTGGTCGTCATCCTAATTCTGGCCTTTGACTTGGGCGTTCTGAACAAGACCGATCACGAGATCGGCGTTGCGGAAAGCCTGAAGCTTTCCGCCTTCTACATCACGCTTGGCATCGGTTTTGGCGGATTTGTCTGGATGCAGCTTGGTGCCAACTCGGCCGCCGAATACCTGACCGCCTTCGCGGTGGAAAAAACGCTGGCGCTGGACAACGTGTTCGTCATCGCGCTGATCTTCAGCTACTTCGCGGTTCCGCGCATCTACCAGCACCGGGTGCTGTTCTGGGGCATTCTGGGTGTGATCGTGCTGCGCGGCATCATGATCGGGGTCGGGGCGGCGCTGGTCACGCAATACGGCTGGATCCTTTATTTCTTCGCGGCCTTCCTGATTTTCACCGGCATCAAGATGCTGATGACTGATGAAAAGCAGCTGGACCTTTCGGCAAATCCGGTGCTGCGGTTCATGAAACGGCGGTTTCGGGTGACCGACCGGATCGAAGGGCCCCAGTTTTTTGTGCACCAACCCGACCCGAAAACCGGCAAGCTGGTGCGCTTCGTGACGCCGTTGTTCTTGGCGCTGGTGCTGATCGAGATTGCCGACGTGGTGTTCGCTGTCGACTCGGTGCCTGCGGTCTTCGCCATCACCACCGATCCCTATATCGTCTATACCTCGAACATCTTCGCCATTCTGGGACTGCGCGCGCTTTTCTTCGCGCTGGCTGCGGTGCTGCACCGGTTCCACTATCTGAAATATGCGCTGGCGATCCTGCTGGTCTTCATCGGCTCGAAGATTTTCATGGCCGATCTGCTGGGCTGGCAGAAATTCCCGGCAAGCTGGTCGTTGGGCATCACCATCGCGATCCTGACGATAGGCGTCGTCTATTCGCTGTGGCGCAGTGGCAAGGACGCGCCGGGCGGTGCCCTTTAGTGCGCGCTCCGCAGCGCCGCAATCAGGGCTGCAAAATCATCCGGCAGCGGCGCATTGAACTCCAGCCACTCGCCGCTCACCGGATGATCAAACCCCAAAGTCGCGGCATGCAGCGCCTGCCGGGGGAAAGCATTGCCCAGTTCCGCCGCCGCTGCCCCGAACAGCTTCGGGGCCAGCTTGCGCTTGCCGCCATAGGTCTGGTCGCCCAGCAGCCCGTGCCCGGCATAGGCCATATGCACCCGGATCTGATGGGTCCGCCCGGTCTCCAGCCAGCATTCCACCAGCGACGCGCCACCAAAATCCTCGACCACTCGCGCCCGCGTCACCGCATGGCGACCCTGCTCCCACACCACCGCCTGCCGCTGGCGGTCTGTCTTGTGCCGCGCCAGACCCGTGGCAATCCGCACGATGCCGCCCGCCTCGAAACTCACCCCCCGGATGCCGCGCAGCCGCGGATCGCCCGCATCCGGCCGCCCATGCACCACCGCCAGATAGCGCCGATTGACCGAGTGTTTCTCAAACTGCGCCGCCAGCCCGTGATGCGCCCGGTCCGACTTGGCCACCACCAGCAACCCCGTGGTATCTTTGTCGATCCGATGCACAATCCCCGGTCGCCGTTCGCCACCAATCCCCGACAAAGTATCCCCGCAATGGGCCAAAAGCGCGTTGACCAAAGTGCCCGAGGGCGTGCCGGGGGCCGGATGCACCACCATCCCGGCGGGCTTGTCGATCACGATCAGATCGCCATCCTCCCATACCACGGACAGGGGAATAGCCTCGGCCAGAGTTTCCACTTCCGCCGCCGGGTCCAGGCGCAGGGCATAGACCTGCCCCTCCAGAACCTTCGCCTTGGCGTCCAGCACCGCCACGCCATCCCGCGAAACGGCTCCCTCGGCGATCATCCGCATCAACCGGCTGCGCGACAAGGCCGCCGCCTCTGGCACAAGGGCCGCAAGCGCCTTATCAAGACGGTTGGGCGCTTGCGTCCCGATCGTCACGATCAGCGTGCCGTCATCGTGCGAAGAGGTGGACATGACTGGAACCCCTGAAGAGGACACGCTGCCGCCCTCGCTGCGCTTCTTGAAACATCTGGTCACGGCGCTGACGCTGACCATGATCGTCGGTGTCATAGCGATCGTCGCCCTGCTTGTCACCCGCCTGCCGCAACTCGGGGGTGGTCCCGTTGTGCCGCCCGCGTTGAGCTTGCCTGCGGGAGCCGAGGCCGCCGCCGTCACGATGGGCAGCGGCTGGATCGCGGTTGTCACCAGGGATGACCGCATCCTGATTTTCGGCGCGAATGGCAGGATGTGGCAAGAGATCGCCGTCAAACGCCCGGCAAGCTGAAAGTCACGGCAAGGTGGCTAGGACAAATAGGATGGCGGCTCATACGGATCACAGCTTGTCCGAAATTTTGGGTTGCGGGCTGCAATTGGACCGAATTCAGCGTTGTTGCCGTCGGCCCGGTGGCTCTGCCGGGCGCTGGCAAGGCCGCGGACGAACAGATGGCGCTGCGGTCGGAGCGGCGCAAGTGACTGCGCTGCGGGCTATGGCCGGGGTCGCCAGAAGTGGGGTATACCCGCTTCGGATATCTATGCCACTGTGAAAGGATAGAGATGCGGCTGTCAGAACATTCCGCCTCTGACCTTGCCCGCCTGATCGCGCGGCGTTCGGTGGCACCGTCCGAGGTCATGGCCGACCACCTGGACCGCATTGCCGAAGTGAACCCGCAGGTCAACGCGATCGTGTCCTTGCGCGGCCGCGACGCATTGCTGGCCGAAGCCCGCGCGGCCGATGATGCGCCGCACCGGGGCTGGCTGCATGGCTTGCCATTGGCCGTCAAAGACCTGTGCGCTACCAAGGGGCTGCGCACCACCTGGGGTTCGCCGCTGTTTGCCGATTTCATCCCCGATGCGGATGATCTGCTGGCGACCAGGATGCGCGCCGCCGGGGCGATCTTCATCGGCAAGACCAATGTGCCGGAATGGGGTCAGGGCAGCCATTCGTTCAATCCGGTATTCGGCACCACCCGCAGCCCCTACGACCTGTCGCGTTGCGCTGGCGGCTCCTCTGGCGGTGCTGCCGCTGCGCTTGCCGCCCGGCTGGTGCCAGTGGCGGACGGGTCGGACATGATGGGTTCGCTGCGCAACCCTGCCGCGTTCTGCAACATCTATGGCTTCCGCCCGACCTGGGGTCTTGTGCCCGGCGATGCCACAGGCGACACCCACCTCGCCACCCTTGCCACCGAAGGCCCGATGGGTCGCACCATCGAAGACGTCGCCCGCCTGTTGCAGGTGCAGGCGGGTCGCAACCCGGAAACCCCGTTCGATCGCCCAAGCGAAGCCTTCGCCGATCTGCTGAACACCGACTTGCGCGGCAAGCGCATCGGCTGGCTGGCCGATTGGGCCGGGGCCTATCAGATCGAACCCGGCATTCTGGAGCTGTGCGAGACCGGGTTGCAAGTCTTCGCCGATCAGGGTGCAACGGTCGAACCGCTGGCACCGCCCTTCCCCGCGGATGACCTGTGGCGGGCATGGACCACGCTGCGGTCCATGCTGACGGCAGGTGGCAAGCGGGCGTTGTATGACGATCCCGCCAAACGCGCCCGGATCAAACCGGAAACCATCTGGGAGATCGAACAGGGCCTCACCCTTACCGCCGAGGCTGTCTATGCCGCCAGCCTGGTCCGTTCGCGCTATTACGCCCGGATGGCCCGGCTGTTCCAAACCTATGACGCCATCGCATTGCCCTCGGCCCAGGTCTGGCCGTTCCCCGTCGAATGGCGTTGGCCGCAGTCGATCAATGGTCAGGCGATGGACACCTATCACCGCTGGATGGAGGTGGTCATTCCCATCAGCCTGATCGGCCTGCCCGCGCTGGCGCTGCCCGTGGGCTTCGGCGCGACCGGCCTGCCGATGGGGATGCAGCTGGCGGGTCCGGTCGGGGCGGATGCCCGCATTCTGGCGCTGGGTCAGTCCTATCATGCGGCCACCGACTGGCCCGGCAGGTGCCCGCCCAAAATCAACTGACCTTGCCGCCTCGGCGCCATCCGCCTATTGCTCGGACCAAAGAGAGGGCCGATGCTCATCTACCGTCTGATCATGGCGTTTGCCCTGCCGTTCCTGCTGCCCTGGCAGTTGCGCGGACCAGCGGGCACCGTAGCGGAACGCCTTGGCCTGACCCGCCCCACCACCCCAGGTCCGAGCCTGTGGCTGCACGGGGCGTCGAACGGGGAACTCACCTCCGCCCGCTGGCTGCTGGAACGGCTGATCGCCGCCCGCCCCGGCCTGCAAGTGCTTGTCACCTGCAACAGCGCCACCGCCCGCGCGATGGTCCGAGGCTGGTCCATACCCGGCACCACCGCCGCCTTTGCCCCCATAGACACTGCCTTTGCTACCCAACGCCTGCTGCGCCGCTGGCAGCCTCGCGCCCTGATCTCACTGGAAGCCGAACTTTGGCCCGCCCGCCTTGCCGCCTGCACCGCCGCGAAAACCCCGGTGATCCTGCTCGGTGCCCGCATGTCGGCGCGGTCCTACAAACGCTGGAGCCTGATCCGCCCCCTCGCCAAGGCGGCCCTGCAATTTGTCATCTATGCCTCGGCCCAGGACATCGCATCCCGCGACCACCTGACCCGCCTTGGCTTGCCGCATTCCGCTTTCGGTCCCGATTTCGACCTCAAGGCGCAAGCCATCGCCGCCCTTCCACCCGTCACGCCACGCCCTCGCAATACCCGCGCCCGGTGGCTGCTCGCCGCCTCGACCCATGAGGGCGAAGAGGCTGCAATCCTCGACGCCTTCGCCAATGCCCCGAACTTCACCCACCTGATCATTGCCCCGCGCCACCCCCGCCGGGCCGCCGAGATTGCGGCGCTGATCGCCGCCCGCAAGCTGCCCTTCACCCAACGCTCCACCGGCGCGCTGCCGACGACGACGGTCTTTCTGGCCGACACGATGGGCGAAATGGATCTGTGGTATGCCCAATGCGGCGCCTGCATCATCGGCGGCACCTTCGCCGCAAAGGGCGGCCATTCGCCGTGGGAACCGGTGCGCCATGCCAGCGCCATCCTGCATGGCCCCAGCACCGGCAATTTTGCCACCGGCTTTGCCGCACTCGACGCCGCCGAAGCCGCTCTGCCCGCGACCCAAGACACCCTGGCCCAGGCGCTGGTCCAACTGGATGCCGCCCGGCAAGACCGCATTTCCCTTGCCGCAACCGCCTGTTTTCCGGCAAATGGCACCCCAGACGCGCTTCTGGCGCAACTCCTCACGCATTCGCGTCTTTGATCCGATACAGCCGTCTTGCATTATGTCCCCGATGTGCCATGCTGTTTCTCAGAGCAAAGACCCGCAGCAGACGGGTCAAATTGCAGACAACACAGGCAAAATGGCCATGTCGATTTCGCATCCCGCCCCCGCCATTTCCGGCGGAACCACCTTGGCCACCCAAGTCGCCGCCCTGTGCTGGCGATTGCACAAGGGTGCCGTGCAAGTTTTGCTGATCACTTCGCGTGATACCGGTCGCTGGGTCATCCCCAAGGGCTGGCCGATCATGGGCCTGACCGCCGCCGGTTCCGCCGCGCGTGAGGCGTGGGAAGAAGCCGGGGTCGAGGGCAAGACGCTGGACCAGCCGCTTGGCCAGTATCTCTATGACAAAATCGCCCGCCCCGCCACCGCCCTGCCCTGTTCGGTCGCGGTGTTTCCGCTGCGCGTCGAAGCCCTGCGCAACCGCTTTCCCGAACGCAAGCAACGCCGCCGCAAATGGTTTCCCGCAACCGAGGCTGCTCTGCTGGTGGCCGAAGCCGAACTGCGCCTGCTCTTTGAACTTGCGGCTCAGCGACCCGAACTTCTGGGCGCCGCCGGGGCGCAAACTGCGGCTATGTCCGCTCATCCGGCTTGACTTCCGCCGCAAACTCTCCAGTTATCAAGGGTGTGGCCAACCCGACCCACATCCAGATGGCCAAGGCCCAGAATGATCCGCTACGCCCTGAAATGCCCCGATGACCACGGTTTTGACAGTTGGTTCCAATCCGCCGATGCGTTCGACGGGTTGCTGAACTCCGGCCATCTGTCCTGCCCGGTCTGTGGTTCGGCTGCCGTGGAAAAGACCCTGATGGCCCCGGTGGTCCGCCCGGCCCGCAAGGTCGGCGAGGCGACGCCCGCCAGCCTGAGCACCCCCGAAAACGACCGCGCACGCGCTTTGGCCGACCTGCGCGCCAAGATTGCGGCGCATTCCGAATATGTCGGCATGAACTTCGTGGCCGAAGCCCGCGCCATCCATGACGGCGATGCGCCCGAGCGCTCGATCTACGGCGAGGCACGGCCAGATGAGGCGATCAAACTGCTGGAAGACGGCGTCCCTGTCGCCCCCCTGCCCTTCATGCCTGCCCGCAAGGCGAACTGAGAGAACCGGCTGCCGGCATCAGATCTGCTTCTCCGGCATCTGCACCCGCAAACCGTCCAGCGCCGCCGTGACTTTCAACTGACAGGTCAGCCGCGACCGCAGCGGGTCGGGGTTCCAGGCGAAATCCAGCATGTCCGCCTCCATCGCGTCTTTCTTCGGCAGCCGGTCCACCCAGGCCGGATCAACATAGACATGGCAGGTCGAACAGGCGCAGGCGCCGCCGCAATCGGCCTCGATCCCCGGAATGCCGTTGTCGCGCGCACCTTCCATGACGGTCAGGCCATTGGCCACCTCGACCACGTGTTCGCGGCCATTGTGTTCCACATAGGTGATCTTCGCCATTCTTCGCCCTCAGCTTCGCCGGTTCGGGGTATCTAGCCCAGCTTCGGGCACGCTTCCACCCCAATGTTGCGCCGCCCACGGATCGATGTCAGTCTGACGGTGACAGGGGAGTGTATTGCATGACACTTAAGGTGATCGGCACTGGATTTGGCCGTACCGGGACGGATTCGATGCGCGAAGCCCTGACCATTCTGGGCTTCGGGCCATGTCATCACATGTACGAAGTGATCGGCAATCCCGACCAGAAGGCCGCGTGGCGAGCGATGGTGGCGGGCGGGCCGCGCGATTGGGACATGCTGTTTCAGGGCTATGTCGCCTGCGTCGATTGGCCCTCGGCCCATTACTGGCGCGAGTTGATTGAAGTTTACCCGCAGGCCAAGGTGATCCTGACCTGGCGCAGTCCTGAAAGCTGGTGGCAGAGCTTTGCCAGCACCATCGTGAAGGCCAGCAGCCCCGATGACGACCCGGCCTCGCTGGGTCGCGCCCTGATTGCGCAGCAGATCTTCGGCGGACAGATGGACGATCAGAACCATGCCATCGCGCTTTATCAGGTGCATGTGGCGGCGGTCATGGCCGAGGTTCCGCCGGGGCGGCTTCTGGTGCACCGACTTGGCGACGGCTGGCCCGCGCTTTGCGCCCATCTGGGGGTGCCGGTGCCCGATACGCCCTATCCGCGGGCAAACTCGGCTGAGGTATTTCATGCCCGGGCCATGGCCGCGAACGTGAGAAGCTGACGCTGGCCCGACGCCGGACCGTGTTCTATATTCGTTCCATGTCCGACTGGTTGACCCCGACCCCGCGCCCCAATAGCTGGCCGCGCCCGCCCGCCGCCATCCCGGCGGCGCGTCTGGTTGAACCTTCCGCCGGGGCGCGGGTCTGCGTGGCGGGGCTGGTGCTGGTCCGCCAGCGCCCCGGCACCGCCAAAGGCGTGGTCTGGGCCACTGTCTACGAACGCTTCCGCCGCGCCGTCATCGCGGGCCGTTTGTTGCGCGTCACCGGGCGGCTGCAACGCGAGGCGGGCGTGATTCATATTGTCGCTGAAAATATCGAGGATCTGTCCCCCCTTGCTCGACACCCTGCTGCGCCCCGATTGCCGACCCGAGGGTGCCCGGGCCGGGGATCAGCCCTGACGACTTTCGCGCCCGGCTTTCCACTGTGGCACTTTCGCTCTATGCTGCGGCCCGAGCAGTCCCGGACCAAACCGGGCAGGGCAGGCACGGGCAAGAATGGCAATCTCCAAGCTGACAGGTCTGCTGACCGGCCTTAGCCTTGCCGCCTGTGGCAATCCGACTGTGGTCGCCGCGCCGCAGACCGGCGATCTGTCCGCTGCCCTGATCCACCTGAACCAACCCGGCCCGCCGCCCGGTCCCGATGGCACCTGCTGGGGCAGCACCATCACCCCCGCCGTGTTCCAGACGACGACCGAACAGACCCTGGCCACCGCCGAAGTCCGTGACACGACCGGCACTGTAACCACCCCCGCCAGCTACCGGACCGTCAGCAAACTGAAAATGCTGCGCGACCGCGACGAGGTCTGGTTCAAGACGCCCTGCGCCGCTGACATGATCCCGGATTTCGTAGCCACCCTGCAACGCGCTCTCAAGGCACGCGGCCTGTATCTGCTGCCGCTGACCGGGGTAATGGATCCGGCGACGGCAGAGGCGGTGCGGCGCTATCAAGCCTCCCGCGGGTTCGACAGCCCGGTTCTGACCCTCGCAGCTACCCGCGAACTGGGCATCGTTGTCACCGCCCTGTCCGACCTGAAGTAACCAGGCCCGCCGCCCATCAGGCGGCTTTTACCAAATAACAGGCGGCGAGTTTCCCCGCCGCCCTGCCTTTCACGCAACCCGTTTACTGGATCGTCAACGCCACAAAGCGCGGATCACCACCGCTGCGCACCAACAGCAGCAGCGACTTGCGCCCGGCGTCGCGGGCCTCGCTCAGGCGGTCCTGGATGTCCTGCAAGGTCACGACCGGCTGCTGACCCGCCTCGGTGATCACATCGCCTTCGCGCAGACCCTTGGTATAGGCTTCCGACGCGACATCGACCTTGGAAATCACCAGCCCCTTGTCGCCCAAAGCCATGCCCAGACCCTCGGTCATGGCGTCGGTCATCGGCACCACCGTCAGCCCAAGCACTTGCGCCGTCGCCGGGGCTGCCGGTTTCGCCTTTTCGGCCACCGGGGTCGATTTTGCCTCGGCGTCCTCGCGGCGACCGAGCTTGATCTGCAACGTCACCTCTTTGCCCGACCGCATCACCACCACCGGCACCGACTGGCCAATCGGCGCATCAGCGACTTCGCGCACCAGACCGCGGCTGTCCTTCACGTCCTGGGCGTTGAAGGTCAGGATCACGTCACCCGACAGAATGCCGCCATCCTTGCCCGGACCATCCGGCACATCCGTCACCAGCGCACCCTTGGCCTCGGCCAGACCCATCGCATCCGCCACATCCTGCGTCACGTCCTGAATCCGCACCCCCAGCCAGCCGCGCCGCGTCTCGCCAAATTGCTTCAACTGGTCAACGACCTTGCTGACCACGTTCGACGCCATCGAAAACCCAATCCCGATCGAACCGCCCGAAGGCGACAGGATCGCGGTGTTCATCCCGATGACCTCGCCGCTAGTGTTGAACAGCGGCCCGCCCGAGTTGCCCTTGTTGATGGCCGCGTCGGTTTGCAGAAAGTCGTCATAGGTGCCGTTCAACTCGCGGCCACGGGCCGAAACGATCCCGGCGCTGACCGAAAAGCCCTGCCCCATGGGGTTGCCCATCGCCACAACCCAGTCGCCGACCCGCATCTTGTCGCTGTCACCAAAGGACACGAACGGCAGCGGCGCGGGGCTTTCGATCTTCAACAGCGCGATGTCGGTCTTGACATCGGTGCCGACCACCTTGGCCTTGAAGGTTTTTTTGTCGGCCCCGAACATCTCGATCTGGATGTCATCGGCTCCTTCGACCACATGGTTGTTGGTCACGATGTAACCGTCGGCCGAGATGATATAGCCCGAGCCCAGCGCCTCTGAACGCTCCGGCTGCTGTTGCTGGCCGCCGCCCTGACCGTTCTGATCCATGAAGTCCTGGAAGAACTTTTCAAACGGCGATCCCGGCGGCACTTGCGGCTGGCCGTCCGCCGGGGCCGCAATGACCGACGATGTGGTGATGTCCACCACCGCCGGGCTGAATTTTTCGGCCAGATCGGCAAAGCTCGCCGGTGCGCCTTGGGCGAAGACCGGCAAGATCGGGCCAGCGGTCAGGGCAAGACCCAGACCAAGCGCCAGCAGCACCCGTTTGGGCGACACGGCGCGCTGCCGTGGCGGCATTTTGGTTACGACGTCAGATTGCGGCACGTTCGAACTCCTCTCGATGTGCGCGGCCCTGCACGGCGCGGGGCTTGGCGAATGATGGTGCTATCATCCGGTCTGCGAGGCGATTTGCAATGCAAACCGCCTCGCTTTGGCTCAAAGCCGCGTGATATGCCGGCTGCCCAGGCTCACGGCTGCGGCACCGGCTTGGCGGCATCCGGGTTGTCATTGCCCAGATAGCGGAAAAACTCGCTGTCGGGTGCAAGTACAATCGAGGTGTTGTTGCCCGGCAAGGCCGTCACATAGGCAGTCAGCGACCGGGTGAAGGCAAAGAACTCCGGGTCTTTGCCATAGGCCGCGGCATAGATCGCGATCCGCTTGGCATCGGCCTGACCCCGGACAATCTCTGCCTCTTTCTTGGCTTCCGAGGTGATTTCCACCGCCGACCGGTCCGCCTCTGCCCGCAGCGTTTGCGCCGCCTCGTTGCCGCGCGCCACTTCGTCGGTCGCCTCGCGCTGCCGTTCGGCCTGCATCCTTGCGTAAGTCGCTTCCAGGTTCTGCTTGGGCAGATCGGTCCGCGTCAGCCGCACGTCGATCACGTCGATGCCCAAGGTCGCCGCCTTGGCCCGTGCATTGTCACGGATCTTGTTCATAAGCGTCACGCGGTCTTCCGACAAGACGCTTTGCGACGGCACCGAGCCCAGAACCTCGCGGATTTCGGCATTGACGATCTTGCCAAGGTTATCGCGAGCCGCTTCCACGCCACCGGCACCAACGGCCCGGCGGAATTTCTGCAAATCGACGATCCGCCAGCGCGCGAACGCATCGACCACCAGACGGCGGTCATCCAGCGGCGTCACCTCCAAAGGATCGGTCGGCAGGCCCAGAATCCGGTCGTCATAGCGCAGCACGTCCTGAATGAACGGCCGTTTGAAATACAGGCCGGGCTTGTCGATCGCCTGGGTGATCTCGCCGAATTGCAGCACCAGAACCTTTTCGCGCTCGTCCACGGTGAACACCGACGACAGGGCAGTCGCCCCCAGGATGACCAGAACTGGTAGGATATAGATCAAGCGCATCAGTTCGGCCCTCCCGCCGTGGCAGCCGGCAACAGCGAGCCTAGGTTGTTCAGCGGCAAGAAGGGCACCACGCCCTGACCGCCCGCCCCGGCAACCCCGTCCAGGATCACCTTGTTCATGCCGCCCAGAATGCCTTCCATCGTTTCCAGATACATCCGCTTGCGCGTCACCTCTGGCGCCTTGACATATTCGGCATAGATCGATTCGAACCGGCTGGCGTCGCCCTCTGCCACGTTCACCACCTGCGCCGCATAGGCCTGCGCCTCCTGCCCGATCTGGGCCGAGGCACCCCGCGCCGCTGCCGTCACCTTGTTGGCATAGGCGTCGGCTTCCTTTTGCAACTGGTCGCGCTGCTGCTGTGCGGCCTGCACCGCACGGAAGCTGTCGATGACCTCTTTCGGCGGGTCGGATTTCAACAGGTTGACCCGCACCACCGAAATGCCGCTGTCATAGCTGTTCAGCGTCGCCTGCACCGCCTGCACCAGTTCCGCCGTAATCGCCCCACGATCCTTGTT
>JAYUGA010000087.1:0-2159 GCA_043738565.1 Rhodobacterales bacterium | reverse complement strand
TTGTCCATGTGATAGACATATTGATAGGCGGCCATGTGCACTCTCCGGCTGTCGGGTTTGGGGCGACGTTTACGGCAAAGGCGGGGCTTGGGCAACGGGGGATGCAAGGGCGGTGGCCGCGACAACAAAGGCTGGTTGCAGCGCCCGGAGGGGAACAATTTTTCTGCGAAAAATTGGGTAGGCAGGAAGGGGCGATTTTTCTGCGAAAAATCAAGAAAGCGGTTTGGTGAACCAGTGGGTGGAGGGCGGGCCGGAATAGGCAGCGGTGGGGATCCAGCCGGTCTTCTGGTACAGGATCAGGGCCCCGGTCAGGTTTTCGTGGGTGTCGAGGTTGAGGCGGGTCAGGCCTTGGGCGCGCGCGGCGGTTTCAAGGTCGGTCATCAGGCGGCGGGCCAGGCCCTGTCCGCGCGCCGTGGCGGCGACCCAGAGGCGTTTGACCTCGCCCGTGGTCGCGGTAAGGCGGCGCAGGGAGACGCAGCCGAGCGGGGTATCCCCTGCGAAGGCGATGAGGAAGGTGCCGTCCGGGGGGCGGTATTGCTGCGCGTCGGGGTCGGGGAGGGGGAACAGGTTTGGCGGCAGGTCGGGGATCTTGGTGGTCAGCAAAGCGAAGTAGGCGCGCAGGCAGTTTTGAGCTGCCGGGGAGTCTGGGTCTGCGGTGCGGATGAGGGGGCGCATGAGCGGGACTTTGGGCAGATAGTTGGTCCGGTCAAGGGGGGATTTCCGTGTGCGGCGTTGACTTTGGCGGGGTTTGGCAGTGAGAACGTGCCAGCAGCAGGGGAATGGGCTTGCAGGGCTTTCCAAAGGCGCAGGCGGGGATGGTGGTGGGGCTGCTGGGCGGGTCGTTTGACCCTGCGCATGAAGGCCATGTCCACATCACCCGCGAGGCGATGAAGCGGCTGGGGTTGGACCGGGTGTGGTGGCTGGTGTCGCCCGGCAATCCGCTGAAGGCGCGTCCCCCGGCGCCGATGGCGGACCGGCTGGCGCGGGCGCGGGCGGTGATGGCGGACCCCCATGTCGTGGTCAGCGATCTGGAGGCACGGCTTGGCACCCGCGCCACGGTGGACACGCTGCGCCGGTTGCGGGCGCTTTATCCCGGGGTGCGGTTTGTCTGGCTGATGGGGGCGGACAATCTGGTGCAGTTCCACCGCTGGAAAGGCTGGCGGGATATTCTGGCGGCGGTGCCGGTGGCGGTGATGGCGCGGCCCGGAGCGGGGCTGGCGGCGCGGTTGTCGGTGACTGCGCGGGCCTGCCGGGCCTTTGAGGTGGCGCGGCCCGAGGGGCTGGGCGAGCGGCGGCCCCCGGCGTGGTGCTTCGTCAATCTGCCGCTCAATTCGGCGTCATCCAGTAAAATCCGGGCGCAGGGCAAATGGCGACGGTGATTGCATTGGGTTTGGTGGCGAGCATAATCGAGGTGGTTGGATCGGGAGTCGTACTATGTCTGTGACGCGGCGCGGGGTGTTGGGCGGGCTGGTGGCCGGGGCGGCGCTGCCTGCCTGGGCTGAGGACATCCGTCCGATGCCGCGGCCTGCCAAGGCGGCTGTTGCTGCTGTTCCAGTCAGCGGTGCGGGCGATCTGGTCGCGGCAGCGAGGCTGGGCGGGATCACCGGCTATATCGTGGCGGATGCGAAGACCGGGCGGGTGCTGGAGCAGGTCAATGCCGATGCGCCGGTGCCGCCCGCCTCGGTGGCCAAGACGATCACCTCGCTGTTCGCGCTGGAGAAGCTGGGGGGCGATCATCGGTTTACCACGCGGGTGATGGCGGTGGGTTCGGTTCGCGGCAAGCGGCTGACGGGCGATCTGGTGCTGGCGGGCGGCGGCGATCCGACGCTGGACAGCGACAAGCTGGGCGATCTGGTCGCGGCGCTGGCGGCGACGGGCCTGCGCGAGGTGACGGGGCGGTTTCTGGCCTATGCCGGAGCGTTGCCGAATTTCGACCGGATCACCGATGAGCAGCCGATTCAGGTCGGCTATGATCCGGGGCTGTCGGGCCTGTCGCTCAACTTCAACCGGGTGAATTTTGAGTGGACCAAGGGCGGGGCGACCACGCAGATGAATGCGCGGGGGGAACGCTATGTGCCGGTGGTGAAGATGGCGACGATGGCGTTGGCGGACCGGACGGCACCGCTGTTCAGCTATCAGAAGCGGGCCGGGGTCGAGGA
>JAYUGA010000086.1:0-2161 GCA_043738565.1 Rhodobacterales bacterium | reverse complement strand
CAGCCGTGAATTCGGCCGAAGCCACCACCGGCGCAGCCACAACCCGGGCAGCAGACGCCGTGGAAGCAGAAACTTCAGACGAGGAGGCTAAAGGCGTGAGCAGACGTTCGGGCATTACCATCAGATCGTTCGTAACCGCCCGACGTTGACCGCCTTATGAGGGCACCGGCCTTGGCGTAGAGACGTGCATAGTGACGTCATTGCGGACGTCCCTGATGCGAGGGTGGCATGCGCGGTGATGTTCTGGGTACGGTTGAGCGTCGGCGTCGGTGGACGGATGCCGAGAAGTTTGCTGTGGTTTGCGAGGTGGGTCGTCACGGCGCTTCGGTGACGCAGGTTGCTCAGCGCCACGATCTCAGGCGGCAGCAGATTTATGCTTGGCGGCATGACCTGCGCAAGAAGGGGCTTTGCGAGCCAGAGGGCGCGGCGCTGTTCCTGCCGGTCGATTTTGCGCCGCCAGCGGTTCCTGAGGCCAAGGTGGCTGCGGACATCGGAGCACCCATGGTGGAGATCGTATTGCGGAATGGTCGTCAAATCCGGTGCCGGGGCGGGATTGGGGACGTTGATCTGGCGCGGTTGATCCGGTTGGTCGAGGCAGCATGATCGGGCCGGGCACCGGTGTTCGGGTTTATCTGGCCTGCGGGACGACCGACATGCGCAAGGGCATCGAAGGGCTGGCGGCTCTGGCTCAGGACGTGTTGCGGCAGAAGGCTGCGGGTGGGGCGGTGTTTGCGTTCCGCGGCAAACGGGGTGATCGGCTGAAGCTGCTGCACTGGGACGGCCAAGGGTTTTGCCTATACTACAAGGTGTTGGAGCGCGGGCGATTTCCTTGGCCCACGACACAGGATGGGGCAGTGCGTCTGACCTCAGCACAACTCTCTATGCTGTGGGAAGGGATCGATTGGCGGCGTCCGGACTGGGGCGCGCCGCCCGCCAGAGTTGGCTAGATACGACACTGTTTTTGCTTGTTTTTATGGTATTTCTTTGGCCTGCATGGTATAAATTGCCATGTCCGATACGCCCATAATCCTGTCTGATGATCCCGCCGCCTTGAAGGCGATGATCGCGGCGTTGCAGGCAGAGAATGCCCGGATGGACGCGGATATCACGAAGATATCCGCCACCCTGCGCGCGCATGAGGCACTGGTTCAGGCGCTTCAAATCCAGATTGCACGGTTGAAGAAGCAGAAGTTTGGCGCCAGCTCGGAACGTATCGAGCGCGAGATCGAACAGCTGGAACTGGCGCTGGAGTATCTGGAGATTGCCGGGGCGGCAGCGATCAGAGCGACCCAACCCGATGACGACGCCGAACTGAGTACTGAAGAACAAGCCGCAGCCCCCAACACGCCACGCCGCCGCAAGCCCTTGGTCGCGGAAAGCACGCCGTGCGAGCGCATCGTGCTGGACCCCGGTGATGATTGCCCGGAATGCGGCGGCACCCTGCGCCTGATCGGCGAGGACGCCAGCGACATCCTCGAGTTGATCTCTGCCAAGCTGAAGCTGATCCAGACGGCGCGCCTGAAGAAGTCCTGCCGCCGCTGCGAGAAGATCACCCAGCTGCCAGCACCCTCGCGCCCCATTCCGCGCAGCATGGTCGGCCCCAGCCTGCTGGCACATGTTCTGGTCTCGAAGTTCGACGATCACCTTCCCCTGTATCGCCAGAACGAGATCTTTGCACGGATGGGCGCTAACATTCCGGCCTCGACCCTGGTCGATTGGTGCGGCCAGGGTGTCCGGGTGCTGACCCCACTGGTCGAACGCATCCGCACCAATATCCTGGCCTCGGACCGCTTGCACGCCGACGATACCCCGGTGCGGGTGCTTGACCCGTCAAAACGCATTGACGGGATCGGCAAAGGGGTCAAAGCAGGCCGGATCTGGGCCTATGTCCGCGATGACCGACCGTGGGGCAGCACCGCACCGCCGGGGGCCGCCTACTTCTTCTCGGTCGACCGCAAGGGCGAACATCCGCAGCGTCATCTGGCGGGGTTCAGCGGCATCCTGCAAGCAGATGCCTATTCCGGCTTCAAAGCGCTCTATGCCGCGGACGCATCCGGTAAGCCCCGCATCCGCGAGGCGGCCTGCTGGGCCCATCTGCGGCGCGACTTCTTCGACGTCCACACCGCCACCAAATCCGAGATCGCCCGCGAGGCGCTGGACC
>JAYUGA010000085.1:0-16123 GCA_043738565.1 Rhodobacterales bacterium | reverse complement strand
CTGACGGCGGTGGCCGATCCGGCGGCCCTGGCGGCCAGGGCGGTGGCCATCGTGCGGGACACCAGGCTGGTGCTGCTGCGGTCGTCTTCGGGGTCGGATCGGCGGCGCATCGCGTATGAGCAGGTGGCGGCAGTCGTCAATTCGACCAAGGTTTTGCTGCGGTCATCGTGACCCGCCGGTGCCGTCCAAAATTTTTCGGCGAAAAATTTTGGCTATTCGCCTCAGTCGCTGGATTTTTCCAACTCAAACGCGTCATGCAGGGCTTGCACGGCAAGCTCCATGTATTTGCGGTCGATCAGGACGGAGATCTTGATCTCTGACGTGGCAATCACCTTGATGTTGACGTTTTCGGCGGCGAGAGCCGAGAACATCCTGGCGGCGACGCCTGCGTGGCTGCGCATCCCAATTCCGACGACCGAGATTTTGGCGACATCGGTGTCCACCACCAGATCGGAATAGGCGAAAAGGCCGGCTGACCGCGCATCCTCCATCGCTTTTTGCGCCCGCAGCACCTGATTGGTCGGGCAGGAGAAGGTCATGTCGGTATAAGCACGCTTGTCGGCGGGGTGTTCGAGGTCGGAGATGTTCTGCACGATCATGTCGACGTTGACGCCCGCGTCGGCCAAGGGGCCGAAGATGGCGGCGGCGATGCCGGGGCGATCCTCGACCCGGACCAGCGTCAGCTTGGCCTCGTCGCGGCTGTGGGCGACGCCGGAGACAACTTTCGATTCCATGATTTCATCCTCGTCGCAGACCAGAGTTCCGGAAGTGTCGTCGCTGTCCTCGAACGAGGACAGCACCCGCAGGCGGACCTTGTAGCGCATCGCCAGTTCGACCGAGCGGGTTTGCAGGACTTTCGCGCCCAGCGAGGCGAGTTCCAGCATCTCCTCATAGGCGATGCGGTCGAGTTTGCGGGCCTTGGCGGTGATGCGCGGGTCGGTGGTGTAGACGCCATCGACATCGGTGTAGATGTCGCAGCGCAGGGCTCCAAAGGCGGCGGCAAAGGCGACGGCGGTGGTGTCGGAGCCGCCCCGGCCCAGGGTGGTGATGCGGCCCTCGGCGCTGACGCCCTGAAAGCCGGCCACAACCGCGACCTTGAAGCCTTCGGCAAACTTGGCGTCGATATTGTCGCGCGGGATCGAGATGAAGCGGGCGGAGCCGTGGGCGGAGGTGGTGTTGATCGGCACCTGCCAGCCCTGCCACGACCGCGCGGGCACCCCCATTTCCTGCAGGCGCAGCGCCATCAGGCCAGCGGTCACATTCTCGCCCGAGGAGGTCACCGCGTCATATTCGCGGGCGTCATAGAGGTTCGCGGTGCCCTCGACCCAGCCGACCAGTTCGTTGGTCTTGCCCGACATGGCGGAGACGATGACGATGACGTCAAAGCCGCGATCGACCTCGCGCTGGACCTTGCGGGCGACGGTTTCGATCCGCGCCAGATCGGCCACCGAGGTGCCGCCGAATTTCATTACGAGAAGTGGCATGGTCGCGCCCGGGTTATTGCGCAGCTTCTTTAAGCGGGGGGGCGGGGCGGCGCAAGGGGGGCTGGGCTTTGCCGGGACCGCTGCGCTGCTGCATTGCGCTGCGTGGGGGTTTCACACCCCCACACCCCCGTGGGATATTTGGGAGCAAATGAATGGGGGGGGGCGGGCGAAATTTCAGGCAGTTTGGCAAGAGATGGTTCCAGCGGATTTTGGGCGAAACGCCATTCCATGTCAGTTCAGATGGAAATCCTGCGGCAAAAGCGGCGGTGGTGCGGGCTGGTTCAGGTGGGGGGCGAGGCTGATCTCGACCGTGCGGCACATGGCGTCCATTGGCAGGGCATTCAGCGTGTTGCCGAACGGATGGGCGAGGTCTTCGGTGACTTCGGCGAGGCCGAGGAAGACATAGGCCATGATGCCGACGAACAGGGGGGTCAGCCAGCCTTCGGGGCCGATCAGGGCCAGCGGGATCAAGAGGCAGTAGAGATAGACGGTGCGGAAGATCAGCAGGGAGTAGACGTAAGGCAAGGGCGTGGTGGCGATGCGTTCGCAGCCGGCCTGATTGAGCGCGATGCTGGCCATGCGGGTGGTCAGGGCGCGGGCGGCGTAGCCGTCGATCTGGCCCGAGCGGTAGGCCTGGGTCAGAGCGGCATTCATGGCGTCAAGGGCGGCACAGGGCGGATGGGGCGCGGTGGCGAGGGCATTGCTGCCGGGCAGGGCGAGGGCGGCGGCATCGGGGGGCAGGCGGCGCAGGTTCAGGCGGTGCAGGTGCAGGAAGCTCAGTGACAGGCGCAGGATGTGGTGGCGGGTTTGCGGGTCGGGCAGGAACAGGTCGAGTTCGCGGGCGAGGCTGCGCAAGTCGGCGACCAGTCCACCCCAGAGCTTGCGCGCCTCCCACCAGCGGTCATAGGCGGCGTTGTTGCGAAAGCCTAAAAACAGCGACAGCGCGACGCCGAGGACCGAGAACGGGGTGGCGGCGGATTGGGGCAGCGTGATGAGGGTTTGGTCGATCAGGGTCAGGGCGGCGCTGAGGGCGATCAAGGAGAGCAGCGGTCCGGCGATATGCGGCAGCACCGAGCCGCGGGCGGCGGTCAAGAGCTGGACGAGGCCGGGTTTGTCGCGGACGATCACAGCGCCCGCCAACCGATGTCGGAGCGGCAGAAGCCTTCGGGCCAGTTCAGATGGTCGATCATGGCATAGGCGCGATTGCGAGCCTCTTGCAGCGTGTCGCCACGGGCGGTAATGTTCAACACGCGACCGCCGTTGGCGATGATATGGCCGTCTTTCTCGGCGGTTCCAGCGTGAAAGCACATGTGGCGGCTGTCTTCGGGCAGGCGGCGCAGGCCGTGGATCACGGAGCCTTTCTGGTAGCTGCCGGGGTAGCCCTTGGCGGCCATCACCACGGTCAGGGCATGGTCGTCGGCCCAGTTGACCCGGGCCTCGGACAGGCGGCCTTCGGCGCAGGCGAGCAGCAGGTCCAAAGCCTGCGCGCCAAGCCGCATCATCAGGACCTGGGTTTCGGGGTCGCCGAAGCGGGCGTTGTATTCGACGAGGCGGGGCTGGCCGCCTTCGATCATCAGGCCGGCGAAGAGGACGCCTTGATAGGGAGTGCCACGGCGGGCCATCTCGGCAATCGTCGGCAGGATGATTTCGGTCATGGCGCGGGTGGCTATCGCCTCGGTCAGCACCGGGGCGGGGGAATAGGCGCCCATGCCGCCGGTATTGGGGCCTTTGTCGCCATCAAAGGCGCGTTTGTGGTCCTGAGCGGTGCCAATCGGCAGGGCGTGGGTGCCATCGGTCAGGACGAAGAAGCTGGCTTCCTCGCCGGTCATGAATTCCTCGATGACGACTGCCGCGCCAGCCGCGCCCAACGCGCCGCCGAACATGGCGTCGATGGCGGCAAGGGCTTCGGGCAGGGTCATCGCAACCACGACGCCTTTGCCTGCGGCGAGGCCGTCGGCCTTGATGACGATGGGGGCACCGCGCTCGGTGGCATAGGCGCGGGCGGCTTTGGCATCGGTGAAACGGGCATAGGCGGCGGTCGGGGCATGGCAGGCGGTGCAGATTTCCTTGGTGAAGGCTTTGGACGCCTCCAGCCGGGCAGCGGCGGCGGAGGGGCCGAAGGTCAGAAGACCGGCGGCGCGGGTGACATCGGCAATTCCGGCGGCGAGGGGGGCTTCGGGGCCGATGATGATGAAATCAATGGCGTTTTCGGCGGCGAAGGTGGTGACAGCACCCCCGTCCAGAATGTCGAGATCGGCGCATTCGGCCAGCGCCGCGATGCCCGCATTGCCGGGGGCCACGATCAGCCGGTCGCATTTGGGGTTCTGCTTGACGGCCCAGGCGAGGGCATGTTCGCGTCCACCGGAGCCCAGGATCAGGATGTTCATGAGTGCCCCCGCTTGGCGTTTCCATGAGGGCGTCATAAGGTCTGCAGCAGCGCCCCACAAGGATTCCTCATGTCTGACATGTTCGAAGATGCAGCACCACTGGGCAACGCGCCGGAATATACCGTGTCGGAATTGTCCGGCGCGGTGAAGAAGGTGATCGAGGGCGAATTCGGCCTGATCCGGGTGCGCGGCGAGGTCGGGCGGGTGTCGCGGCCGGCCTCGGGGCATTTGTATTTCGCGCTGAAGGATGATCGCGCCTCGCTGGATGCGGTCAGCTGGAAAGGGCAGGTCGCCAAGATGCAGGTGCGGCCTGAGGAGGGGATGGAGGTGATCGCCACCGGGCGGATGACGACATTCCCGGGCCAGTCGAAATATCAGCTGATCGTCGAGGATGTCGCCCTGGCGGGCATGGGTGCGCTGATGGCGATGCTGGAAAGGCGGCGGGCGGCGCTGGCGGCGGAGGGGCTGTTTGATGCGGCGCGCAAGAAGCCGATCCCGTATTTGCCCTTGGTGATCGGGGTAGTGACCTCGCCGTCTGGGGCGGTGATAAGGGATATTCTGCACCGGCTGCGCGACCGCTTTCCCCGCCATGTGCTGATCTGGCCGGTGGCGGTGCAGGGCCAGGCTTGTGCGGCAGAGGTGGCGGCGGCGATCCGGGGCTTCAATGCGATTGCGCCGGGCGGGGCGATCCCACGGCCGGATCTGATCATCGTGGCGCGCGGGGGCGGCAGCCTTGAGGATCTGTGGGGGTTCAACGAGGAAGTGGTGGTGCGGGCGGCGGCGGCATCGGTCATTCCGCTGATCTCGGCGGTCGGGCATGAGACCGATACGACGCTGATTGACTATGCGGCGGATTTGCGGGCACCGACACCGACGGCAGCGGCGGAACTGGCGGTGCCGGTGCGGCTGGAACTGCTGGCGGCGGTCGATGGGCAGGCGGCGCGGCTGAGCCGGGCTTTGGCGCAGGGGCTGGGGTTGCGCGGGCAGCGCTTGCGCGATCTGGGCCGCGCCATTCCCCGGCTGGACGGGTTGCTGGCGGGGCCATCGCAGCGGTTTGATACCGGGGTGCAGCGGTTGGCCGGGGCTTTGGGGCTGGCCGCGTCGAAAAAGCGGGCGCGGTATGAGGCGCTGGCGGGGCGGCACCGGGCGGAGGTGTTGCTGGGGCTTTTTGCCCGCAGGTCGGAGCGACTGGCCGGGCTAGGGCGCGATCTGGATATGCGGGCCGAGCGGCGGCTGGAGCGCGGGCATGCGGGTCTGGACAAATGGGCGTCGCGGCTGGCCCCGGCGCTGGCGCGGCTGATTGGCGGCTCGGCCCGGGAGATTGCGACGGGGCGGGAGCGGCTGGCGGGGTTGGTGGCGCGGCTGGAGGTAGCTCCGGGCAAGCGGTTTGGCGATCTTACCCTCCGGCTGGAGGCGCTGGATCGGACGCGGGCGACGCTGGGCATCGCCCAGACCTTGCGGCGCGGCTATGCGGTGGTTTGGGGCGATGGCGCGGTGGTGACGACCAAGGCCGGGGCGGAGAAGGCGGGGGCGCTGGAGGTGCAGTTTCAGGATGGGCGGCTGGCGTTGGGCGGCAAGCCGGTGCGGAAAGGGCAGCCGGGTGAAGGGCCGGGGCAGGCGAGCCTGTTCTGAAGCGCAAGGGGTGTCACAGGCGCCGGGGGTTTCACACCCCCCAGCCGCGCAAGCGTGCGCGGCGCGCTTCGCTGAAAATCTTCCGCCGGAAGATTTTTCGGGCGCTCATCGCCCGGTGGGATATTCAGGGACAGATGAATGTAGGGCGATATTTCAGGAAAATTGTAGAGGTCAGACGCCGACTTGCGGGCCGGGGCAGTTCATCGGCGCGGTGGTCTGGCCGACTTCGGACAAGAGACCAGAGCCGTCGCCGCTGAGGAACTGCGCCACGAGGCCCTGGGTGCCGTGGTAGAACTGCCAGCAATTGGGGTCGGGTTTGCCTTCGTAGACAAAGCAGATCGCCCCCTTGTCTGGATACCAGATGCCGTATTCGCAGGGCTGGCCGGTGAAGGCCCACAGGACGCGGCGGTCGGGCAGGTATTGTTCCTGACCCCAGGCCGCACCGCCTTCGGCATAGAGCAGGGTTTTGCCGGTGGCGTAGGTGTCGAATTCACTCGCGGTCAGCGGCGTGCCTAGCATCGCCTGCGGCGTGCCAGGCATGGCCTGCGGCGGGTCGGCCAGCGCGGGCAGCGGGATCAGAGCGAGGGCTAAGAGAAAAGGGCGCATGATGGCTCCGGTATTTTGGCGCATTCTGCCACCCGGGCCGTCGCAAGACCAGTCACGGCTTGGAGAGTGCGGCGAGTTGAGGGCGCATCTTGCGGCGCCAGAGTGGGGGGGCGAGGGCGATCAGGCAGGCGAGCGGCAGCGGCCACGGCAGCAGGGGGGCGTCTGCGGGCAGGCGCAGTGCCGGGAACGGGCGCTGAGGGTTGGTGTGGTGGTCGGAATGGTGCGGGGCGTTCAGCATCAGGGCGGCGGAGAACAGGTGCGGGGTGTTCCAGCTGTGCGCGGCACTGACCGGTTCGGGTTTGCCGTCGGGCATTGTGGCGCGGGTCAGGCCGTAGTGCTGGACATAGTCGCTGAGCAGGATTTGCGATCCGGCATGGAGACCGAGGGCGACCCAGGTGAGAAGGCCGGGCAGCCCCGCGATCAGGGTGGCGAGGCTCAGGGCGAGGGCGGCTCCGAAAAGGTAGATCGCGTAGGGGTTCAGGCCTGGGGTGGTGGTGCGCAGGGCGGTTTCGGCGGCCCAGCCGCGGCGGAAGCTTTGGACCCACGCCCGCAAGAGGAAGCGGTAGTAGCCTTCGCCGGCGCGGGCGGTGTTGGGATCGCGGGCGGTGGCGACGTGGCGGTGGTGGACGAGGCGGTGCGCGGAGGCGTGGTGGCCGAACAGCAGCGCGGTATAGACGGCAACGCCGAGGCTGAAAAACGGCCGGGGACGGTGGATGAGTTCGTGGGCTGCGGGGTGGGCGACCTGACCGAACCACAGGCCACCGGCGAGGAACAGGGCGGCGCGGGCGAGAGGCGACAGGCCGGAGGCTCCGGCGATGGCCCAGGTGAGGAGCGGCAGGGCTGCGAGGGCGCAGAGGCCGAGGGCTGCGAGCAGCGCATTGGCGGCGGGGAATTCGCGGTCTGCGGCGGGGTTGGCGGCAAGCGGGAGCAAGAGGTCGAGGGCGACGGCGGCGACGGTCATGTAGAGGAGTGCCAGAAGCGGCCAGAAGCCGCCAAGGGTGATGCCGAGCGCCAGCAGTGCCAGCGGGCTGGCGGCGGCGAGGGCGAACAGGGTCACGGGGATCGGGCGCATGACCGGAGTGTAGCAGGCGCGGCGGTGCAGGCCAGCCCTGCGGTGATCGCGTGCCGCCCGGGTTTGATTGGTGCGACGGGTGGCGAAAATTTTTCGGACGAAAAATTTGGTTGGGTGGTGAATTTCCGCGGTTCCGGGGTGAAGCGGGCGCAGGCGGCATGGGGCAGGCTGGCCCTTCCCCTTTTGGGCCGGAATGACTAGGTGGGGGGAAACCGCTTTGGGGTGCGCATGTCCTTTTTCAAGAAACTCCGCGACCGGATGTTCCGCTCTTCCGACAAGATCGGCGAGGGGCTGGAGGCTTTGGTGGCTGAGCCACCCGCCGAGGCCGCGAAGCCGTCGCTGATCGGGCGCTTGCTGGGCCGGGACGAGACGCGGCGGGTGGTCGATGATGCGATGCTGGAAAGTCTGGAGGAGGTGCTGATCGAGGCCGACATGGGGGTGGAGACGGCGTTGCGCGTCACCGCCAATATTGCGGCGGGCTGGATGGGCAGGCGGGTGTCGACCGAGGAGTTGAAGGGAGCCCTGGCGGACGAGGTGGCGCGGATCATGGCGGGCGTGGCGCGGCCGCTGCCGTTGTATCCGCAGAAACCTCAGGTGGTGCTGGTGGTGGGGGTCAATGGTTCGGGCAAGACCACGACGATCGGCAAGCTGGCAAGCCAGTTCAAGGCGGCGGGCAAGTCGGTGGTGATCGCGGCGGGCGATACGTTCCGGGCGGCGGCGGTGGAGCAGTTGCAGATCTGGGGGCAGCGGGCGGGCGTGCCGGTCTTGACCGCGCCGGAAGGCTCGGACCCGGCGTCGCTGGCCTTTGACGCGCTGGTCAGGTGCCAAGCGGATGGCGCGGATTTGCTGATGATTGATACGGCGGGGCGGTTGCAGAACCGGGCCGATCTGATGGAGGAACTGGCCAAGATCGTGCGGGTGTTGCGCAAGAAGGATCCGTCGGCACCGCACAATACGATTCTGGTGCTGGATGCGACGACCGGGCAGAACGCTTTGGCGCAGGTCGAGATTTTTCGCAAGATCGCCGATGTGACCGGCCTTGTGATGACCAAGCTGGACGGCACCGCGCGGGGCGGCGTGCTGGTGGCGCTGGCGGATCGCTTTGGCTTGCCCATTCACGCGATCGGGGTGGGCGAGCAGATTGAGGATCTGGCACCGTTCGATCCGCAGGAGTTTGCGCGGGCGCTAGTGGGGCTGGATGGCTAGGGCAGGATGAGGTCGGGCGACAGATTGCCGGGAAAGCACGCCAGGATGTCGTGCAGCCGGGCGTAGTCCTGGGGCGTGAATTGGCTGACCTTGTGGTCCCGCGATATCTGGGTGCCGTCTTGACTGTCGTAATCGAAGGCTTCCACGGCCAACGCAAGCGTGGATGCAGGCAGGCCGCAATGTGAAAGCAGCCGGGCAACGCTGCCGACGCGATTGGCGTTCAACTCGTTGTAGCGCAAGGCCATAATGGGCAAACCAAGTGCCGCAAGCCGCTGATATTCTTCGATATGCAGGGCCCAAGCGGGCGCGATCACCTGGACATGTGCGAAACTTTTCGCGTCGATGTCGGTGGTCAGTGCAAGGTGTTCCCACGGGGTCGCGGCCCCGCCCATCTTCCAGGAAAAGGCTGCGGTCTTGGGGTCCATCGCTAACGGTTCGCCGACCATCTGCATGAAACGGCTCATGGAATTGCTCCAACTGTCCGCGTCACGGTACATGAAGATGTTGATTGCCTGTGGGAAGGCGCGGTGAAAAAGCTCGGCCTGAAACAGAACCTGGCTTTGGAATTTCAACGCCAGGATCTTGAAGCCGTGACCCAGGGGCGGGCGATAACTGAACCGGGTGATGGCCGCTAGAAGGGCCTGTTGCCGGGCAATCGGCAACGTGTCGCGGGCGAGCGCCAAAGTCATGAACGGGTCGGGCTCGGACAGGCTATAGACCCCGGGCACCCGCGCCAGGATTTGACTGGCGAGCGTGGTGCCGCAGCGGCCCATCGAGAAGATGAAGATGATCTTTTCGGGCGCGGGCAGGGCGATGGACAGTTCGGGCAGGGCATCCAGCGGCACGGTCAAAACCTGGCGGGCCGCAGAGTGCTGCAGGATATGCACGAACGTGGCCTTTGACAGATCGGTGCCGGGGGCGAGGCGGACAAAGATCGCGTGGTCGGATTCGAGGTCAACGCCGTACAGCGACCAGTCGGGATCGTTGACCACAATGGCAGCATCGACGTCCTGTGCGGGGCCGAGGCTGAAGTCGGCCAGACTGACCCGGTCCACGAAGTCGCTGGCGCGGTGACGGGCGACAATATCAAAAAGCAATGCATGTGGCATGGCAAAGCTCCAACGGACGGTATGACTGATCGACCGAGTATTACAGACGACAGGACAACTGTCGCGGTCCTTTACAAGAGAGGCCTGGCCCGGTCTAAGGGCTTGTATGCAAGGGGCGGTGTATGGGCGACGGGCTGATTTCGATGGTTGGCACCCCTGCAGGCCACCGCTGGGCGATGGGCCTGGCGTTGCTGGCAGCGGTGCTGCATGCGTTGTTCGGGGCGTTGCAGAAGGGGCGGGATGACCCGTGGCTGGCACGGGCGGCGATTGATGCGAGTTACGGGATCCTCGCCACGCCGTTCGCGCTGTTCGTGGTGCCGTGGCCGGAGCCGTGGATGTGGGGCATCTTGGGCGGGGCGTTTCTGATCCATGCCGGTTACAAGGTCATGCAGGCGATGACTTATGACCGGGCACCCTATACGGTGGTCTATCCGGTGGTGCGGGGCACCGGGCCGTTTTTCACGGCGATCGGCGCCGGACTGGTGTTTGGCGAGCAGTTTGCGACCCTGCAATGGTTTGGCCTGTTGCTGCTGGTCGGCGGGATCTTCGGGCTGGCTTTGTACAATATTGCCCGGGTGGCGGTGGGCGAGACGATCCTGCCGGCGCTGGGATTGGCGCTGATCACCGGCGGGTTTGTGGCAGCCTATACGACCTATGACGCCTGGGGTATCCGGGCGACGGCGGACCCGTTCACCTTCCTCGCGTGGTTCTTTATGATCGACGGCGTGTTCATTCCGGTGGTGACGCATCGCAAATGGCGCGATCTTGATCCGGTGCGCGTGGTGCCTTTGCTGAAACGGGGTGTATTCGGGGCCATTGTCGCCTATTTCAGCTTTGGCTCGGTCATGCTGGCCACCAGACTGGACCGGGTCGGCGAGGTGGCGGCGCTGCGCGAAACCTCGACCATGTTTGCGGCCCTGATCGGCTGGTGGGTCCTGGGCGAAACGGTTGGGCGGGTGCAGGTCGTGTTGATGGCGCTGATTGCGAGCGGGGCGGTGGTGATGGAATGGGCGGGAACGTGATGGACAAAAAGATTGATCCGAAGCTGAAGATGGCACTGGAACTGGGGCCGGTGGTGCTGTTCTTTGTCGGCTATTCGGTGCTGAAGGACCGGGTGTTTCAGATCGGCGGCGTCGAATATTCGGCGTTTATCGTGCTGACCGCCGGGTTCGTGGTGATTTTCGCCGCCAGCATTGCACTGCTGTGGCGGTTGACCGGCAAGCTGTCGCCGATGCAGCTGGTGACGCTGGCGGTGGTGTTGTTCATGGGCGGCATGACCGTCTGGTTCCATGACGAGCGCTTCATCAAGATGAAGCCGACGCTGGTCTATCTGGCCTTTGTGGCGGTGCTGGGATTCGGGCTGTTGCGCGGCAAGTCCTACCTCAAGTTCGTGATGGAGGAGACGCTGCCGATGCAGCCCGAGGGCTGGATGATTCTGACCCGGCGGATCACCGGCTTTTTCGCCGGGCTGGCGGCGCTGAACGAGGTGATCTGGCGCAATTTCAGCACGCAGATCTGGCTGGATTTCAAGCTGTTCGGGCTGACGGCGGCGATGTTTCTGTTCTTTCTGACCCAGGCGCGGCTGTTGGAGCGCTATGGGATCAAGGAGGCCGACAAGGGCTGAGGCGAAGTTTGCGGCGTTTCCGGCTGTGACTGCCATAACCCTGCCCCATTTGTGCGCAAGGCTTTGGCAGGCGCAATCCGGAGGCGGGCATGTTTGACGAGATCACCACGACGCTGAAACGCTTCATCGGGTTGTTCCGTCAGGGCAGTGAGCTGCCGTGGACGATTCTGCTGCCGCTGGTGCTGCTGGTGGTGGCCTGGCCCTTGTTGCGCATCGGACTGGACGACGAGCGGGCGACGTTCATGGCGGCTTTCGTGCTGGCGATGGGGTTGCGGCTGGTATTGCAATCCGATGGTTCGATCCGCATGACCCGCAGCCAGATCTCGCGCCGCGGCACGGTCATTCTGGCGCTGGTCTTCGGGCCGGGGATGCTGGCCGCGCTGGTCTGGATCGGCCAGCCGATCTGGTGCCAGCGGTTTCTGAGCCTGTATTTTCTGATCATGGCCGCGCTGTATGTGCTGGACGTGATCGACGGCAAGCACATGATGGTGCGCTATTTCCTGCCTGCCGAACGCAATCAACGGGCAGATGCGCTGATGACGCGGGTGATGGCGATCTATCAGATGGCGTTGCTGCTGTTGAACGAAACGCTGATCGCGCAGACCTCGTTGACGGTGTGGCTGGTGTATTTCGGGCTGCTGCCGATGCTGTCGCATCGGGTTCTGCTCGCCCTGGTCAAGACGGTGGACGAGGCCTATGCCAAGGGTTACGGGCGGCTTTGACACTTCGTGACGGGCACAACTCACTCTGTTGACCTTTGCGTTTCCCGGCGCTATCCAAACCTTCGTGGCGCTTTGTTACCGGATTGCGGGCCACGTTAAACATTCCGCTAAAAGGGTCAGGGTCAGCACCCCGGAGCCTTTTTGGTTTCGGGGTTTTGTTTTGCCGGAGGCTAGGATGAGCAAGGACTGGAAGACGCGCACGAAACTGGTGCATGAGGGCAGCCGCCGCAGCCAGTATGGCGAGATGGCCGAGGCGATTTTCCTGACGCAAGGCTTCGTCTACCCGGACGCCGAATGCGCCGAGGCGCGGTTCATCAAGGCCGGGGACGACGAGTTCATCTATGCCCGTTACGGCAACCCGACGACGCGGATGTTCGAGGAACGCATCGCGGCGCTGGAGGGCACCGAGGATGCCTTTGCCACCGCCAGCGGCATGGCGGCGGTCAATGGCGCGCTGACCTCGATGTTGCGGGCGGGCGATCATGTGGTGTCCAGCCGGGCACTGTTCGGGTCGTGCCTGTATGTGCTGGAAGAGGTGTTGCAGCGGTTCGGCGTCAAGGTGACGTTTGTCGATGGCGCGGACCTTGACGCCTGGCGCAAAGCGGTCGTGCCCGGAACCAAGGCGGTGTTTTTCGAGAGCATGTCGAACCCGACGCTGGAGCTGGTCGATATTCGCGGCGTGTCCGAGATTGCCCATGCCGTCGGCGCCTTGGTGATCTGCGACAACGTTTTCGCCACGCCGATCTTTTCGCGGGCGGTCGAGCAGGGGGCGGATGTCGTGGTCTATTCCACGACCAAGCATATCGACGGGCAGGGCCGGGCTTTGGGCGGTGTGGTCTGTGCCAGCCGCGAGTTCATCCGCAAGACCCTTGAACCCTATATGAAGCACACTGGCGGCTCGATGAGCCCGTTCACGGCGTGGATCATGCTGAACGGCATGGCGACGCTGGATTTGCGCTGCCGGGCGATGGCGGAATCGGCGTTGCAGATTGCCGAGGCGCTGGCGGGGGATGACCGGTTGAGCCGGGTGATCTTTCCAGGACTGGCGAGCCACCCGCAGGCGGCTTTGGCCGAGGCACAGATGGGATCGGGCGGGACGCTGGTGGCGTTTGATGTCAAGGGTGGCAAGGAAGCGGCGTTCAGGTTCATGAATGCGCTCGACATAATCAAGATCTCCAACAACCTCGGCGATGCCAAGACGATTGCCACCCATCCCGCGACCACGACCCACCAGCGCCTGCCGCAGGATCAAAAGGATTTGCTGGGGATCACGCCCGGTCTGATCCGGCTGTCAGTGGGGCTCGAGGATGTCGACGACCTGATCGCCGAGTTGATGGCGGCGCTGTCGGCGATGTGACCCGATCTGTCCGAAACACCCGCCGGATGCCCTGCCTCGGCGAGCGGTCCGGCATATTCTTAACGAATGCAGCCGGAGTGTGGTAAGGTGATGCTGGGTCAATCAGACTCGCGACGGGGGCAATCATGATATCCTGGGAGATTGATGCGCTTGAACTTGCCAATTGCAACTGCGCCTTTGGCTGTCCGTGCCAGTTCAACTCGCTGCCGACAAACGGCAATTGCGAAGCTGCGATTGGCGTGATCATTCGCAAGGGCCATCACGGCGATGTCAAGCTTGACGGGCTGAAAGTGGCAATGATGGCGCAATGGCCGGGGGCCATTCATCAGGGCAACGGCACGATGCAATTCATCGTGGATACGGCTGCAAGCCCGGCGCAGCGCAAAGCGCTTGAGACGATTTTCTCGGGCGGCGATACGGACGACATGGCGACCGCGTTCTGGGTCTTCAACAAGATGTCACCCAACCAGCTTGAAACGCTGGTCAAACCGATAGACGCTGCCATCGACCCGGAAAGCCGGACCGGCCATGTGCGGGTGCCGGGGGTTTTCGAGATGGAAGCCAATCCGATCCGCAATCCCATCACCGGGGCAGAGCACCGGGCAAGGATCAACCTGCCGCATGGGTTCGAATATCGCGTCGCCGAAATGGCGCGCGGCACAACGAAGACCTCGGGGGCAATCTCGCTCAAGAAGAACGTCGACACCCATGCTCATATCTGCCGGATCTATATGAACGGTCACGGCGTCATCGACCACGCCGCCTGATCCGCGATGACGCGGGTTTCGGCGGTGGCCCGCCTCTTGGGGCGAGAGCGCTGGATCGTGTCCGGTGCGTTGGCTTTGATCGTGGCGGGGGCGGCGGCATATATCGTAACCGGGGGCGGCACCGGAATGGCGCCGCGTGATATGGCTGCGGGCGGCGGCGCGCCCGGCATGGATGCTGCTGCGACCTGGACGCCGGGCTATGCCGCCGCGATTTTCACGATGTGGTGGCTGATGATGGTCGCCATGATGGTGCCGAGCGCCGCGCCGACGATTCTGCTGTACGGTGCGCTGCACCGTGACAGCGGATCGCGGGGCATGCTGGGGTTTCTGGCGGGCTATCTGGTGGTCTGGGCGGGTTTCAGTCTGGCGGCGACGGCGGCGCAGGGATTGCTGGCCGCGGCCGGGCTAATGGCCATGATGTCGATGACCGTCGGCACAAAGTATCTGGGTGCGGCGGTTCTGGTGGCGGCCGGGCTGTACCAGTGGACGCCGCTCAAAGCAGCCTGCCTTGCCCATTGCCGGGGGCCGATTGCCGCGCTGACGACATACCGGCGCACCGGCAGGTGGGCGGCCTTTCGCATGGGGGCATGGCACGGCACGTTCTGCCTGGGTTGCTGCTGGGGGCTGATGGCGTTGCTGTTTGTCGGCGGCGTGATGAACCTCTGGTGGATTCTGGGGGTGGCGCTTTACGTGGCGGCGGAAAAACTGGTTCCGCACGGCGATCATCTGGCCCGGCCACTCGGGGCCGTGCTGATTGCGGCGGGCCTGGCGCTGTTCTTCCGCGCTGCGGGGCTGGTGTAATGTTGGCTGGTGGTCAGCCAAGACTTTCAACATTGGGCAAATTACCCTATATTTGGTTTTTGCGACCGATATGGGAAAGGGAGCACTGCCATGAATATCCAGATTGCCGAACGGGACCGCAAGCCGACACAGGCCGAGGCGGAGGCAGCGCTGGCCATGCTGAAGCAATGGGCCGGTCGCGCCACCGAGGACGAGATCGAGGCGCTGGATCCGGCGGTGGGGGCACTGGGGAGGCTAAGTGGTGCTGCGCTGCGCCGGGCCTATCCGGAGGATTTCGTGGCGGACGAAGCCTATATCGCCACCTTGCCCGATTTGCAGAACGGTCCGGCCAGCCTGATTGTCGGGGCAAAGCAAGTGATCCAGCATGTCGGAATTTCCAACTTTCGCCTGCCGATTCGTTATCGCATCCGGGATACTGGAGACCTCGCGCTGGAAACTTCGGTCACCGGCACGGTCAGTCTGGAGGCGGAAAAGAAGGGCATCAACATGAGCCGCATCATGCGGTCATTCTATGTTCATGCCGAGCGGGATTTCAGTTTTCAGGTCATCGAACACGCGCTGGACGACTACAAGCGCGATCTGGGGTCGTTCGATGCCCGTATTCAGATGCGGTTTTCGTTTCCGGTGAAGGTGGACAGCCTGCGGTCCGGTCTGCAGGGTTGGCAGTATTACGACATCGCGCTGGAACTGGTGGACATAGCCGGGGTCAGGAAGCGGATCATCCATCTGGATTTCGTCTATTCTTCGACCTGCCCATGTTCGCTGGAACTGTCGGAACATGCGCGGCGGACGCGGGGGCAACTGGCCACACCGCATTCGCAACGGTCGGTCGCGCGGATTTCGGTGGAGTTCGTCGGCGAATGTCTGTGGTTCGAGGATCTGATTGATCTGGCACGGACCGGGGTGCCGACCGAGACCCAGGTCATGGTCAAGCGCGAGGATGAGCAGGCGTTTGCCGAGTTGAACGCCGCGAACCCGATCTTTGTCGAGGATGCCGCCCGCAGTTTCTGTGCCAGTTTGCAAATGGACCCGCGGATCCGGGATTTTCGGATTGTGGCGAGCCATCAGGAATCGTTGCACTCGCATGATGCGGTGTCGGTGCTGACCGAAGGCGCGACATTTGCGGCGGAAAGTCTGGACCCACGGTTGTTTGCCTCGCTGTATCATGTGGGCTGAGTGCCGGTGACAAGCGCCGGGGACCAGCCCCCGGACCCCCGGGATATTCGGGGACAGAAAATGGGGTGAGGGGGCGGCGCCTTTAGAGTATCCGTCTTGATCAAGCCCCTTTTTGGACCCATAGCCGGTCTGCTTTGACGAGTGTGTTTGCCAGTTCGATGAGTTTTCGCATCAGGGCGA
>JAYUGA010000084.1:0-2167 GCA_043738565.1 Rhodobacterales bacterium | reverse complement strand
CCCTGATCCAGCGCATCCAAAGTCAGCAACGACGCCAGCAACTGCCCGGCATAATCCTGCGACGATTCCACCGGCAGCATCGACGGCAGGTTGTCAATTGCCGTCACGTCCAGGGCTGGGTTCTCGGCCACCCGCAAGGCCGGCGCGTCCCAGTCCGTCGCCCGGTCATAGACTTTGATCGGCGAGAACTCGGAGGTCGGATCGCAGGCAATATCGCCAATCACCGTCAACGCCCGCCGATCCGTTTTCGCGCTGGCTGGCACGAACACCGGGCAGCCCGGTCGCGCCAGAATGCAGTTCAGGAAGATCTCATGCTGCAACACCTCCGGGAATGGCCCGCCGCTGGCCGTCTCCGCCATATCCCACTTGGTCACCGCCACGCCCATCGCCGTGCAAAGGTCCGCCGCCCCGCTGCCAACCCGCCCCAAAGCCCCGATGATGATCGCGCGTGGACGCCCCAACCCGGCATACTCCGCCGCCAGACTGTCCAGCAACTCCGCGCGGCCATCACACCGCGTCACCGGCCCGCAAATCCCGCCGCGCGCCTGCGCCGCCCAGCATTTCAGCGAAACCGCCGCCCCGGCATACCCCGCCCAATAGCCAAACGCTGCCACCCGCCGCCCGTCCTCATCCACCAGATACTCCAGATCATACAGGCACCCGCCGCCCGCCTTGAACCGCTGCAACAACACCCGCCCCGCCGGTTGCCCCTTGAACGCGTGGCCAAACATGATGTGCCGGTGCCGCAAGGGTGTGCCATCTTCCGGCAGCTCCTTCAGCCCGAAAATCACCGCATCCTTCGGCGCCTCCGGCCACAGATTCTCCGCCACAATCTCGCACCCCGCCGCGCGGTAGCCGTCAATCGGAATGGCCCGCACATGGCTTTCCTCGACCGTCACGCGAATGCCCACCTTCACCAAAGCGGCGGCACCTTCCGGCGTCAGCCCAACCCGCTCCTCATGCGGCCTTTGCTCGGCCCTGACCCAAAGATGCATGCTGCGCGTCCCCCTCAATCCGGCCCGCTGATAACAGAGATGCCCGCCGCCCCCAACCCCGGCATAACACCTGCTCATCATTCCCTGTCGGTCATTCCTCGCGTCCCCCAGCGAAGAATGACCGTCAGGGAATGATGAGCGACGCCTTGCCACCCCCCACCTCCATCCCTAACACTTGCCCCCAAAGCAGGAGCGCACATGACGGACAGCAACCCCCATTGGGTCTACAACCAGACCGTCCGCATGTTCGCCGCCGACCCGGCCACCCGGTTCGAGGATGCGGATGAGCTCACCCAATACTGGGGCCGCGTCTGGGGCATCGACAACGATGTGGGTCAGATTCGCAGCGTTCTGGTCCACCGACCCGGCCCGGAAATGAACATCGTCGATGCCGCCAAACGCATCCCCGAAATCGGCTCTTTCGGTGACCCTGAAAAGGGCTGGTATTTCCAGTCCGACACCCCGCCCGACATCCCCAAGATGCAAGCCCAGCACGACGCCATGGTCGCCGCCCTGCAAGCCGCCGGGGTCGAGGTGTTCCATGCCGAAGGCGTCGACACCACCCGCCTCAAATCCTGCTACACCCGCGACCCGCTGATCATGGTCAAGGGCGGGGCAATCATCTGCCGCATGGGGGCGCGCATCCGGCGCGGCGAGGAACTCGCCACTACGAGAACCCTTGCCAAGATCGGCGTGCCGATCCTGCGGACCATGTCAGGCTCCGGCGTTATGGAAGGCGGCAGCTTCGCCTGGATCAACGACAAGACTTGCGCCATCGGTATCGGCGTCCGCGTCAACCGCGAGGGGGCAGAGCAGGTGGCCGAGGTGCTGGCGCGACAGGGTGTCGACCTCATCATCGTCGAACTGACCGGCTACGACATCCACCTCGACGTCAGTTTCCTGATGATCGACAAGGACCTGGCCCTCGTCAACCCGATGGGCCTGCCCTACACCTTCATGGAAGACCTGAAATCACGAGGTGTCACCCTGATCGAGATCGACCCCGCCGACGACCCCTGGATCAACAACTCCCTCGCGATAGCCCCCGGCAAACTCCTGATGCCCGAAGGCGCCGGCAACCGCACGCTGGACGCTCTGGCCCGGCACGGGGTTTCGTGGACCACAATCCCTTTCGCCGCGATGCATAAGAACGGCGGCGGGATTCATTGCTC
>JAYUGA010000083.1:0-6223 GCA_043738565.1 Rhodobacterales bacterium | reverse complement strand
CGCGGTGTAGTTCGGCCCCGGCACCTCGGTCACAGCCACCAATTGCACCTGATACGGCCCCAGATCATAGGAGCCGCCCTTCTGCACCACCCGAATATCCTCCGTCACCCAGGCGCTCATCGCCGCGATCCCGAAAATCGTAATGCCGAAGCCCGTATGCGCCAGCGCCTTGCCCCAATCCGCCCGCGGCAACCGGGACAACCGGCCCAATCGGCTTTCAAACCGACCAAGCCCGGCCCGCTTCCACAAATCAAAGCCCGCGCCCGCAACCACCCAGACCGCCAGCATCACCCCCACCGGGCCCAAAGCCGACCGTCCGGTCTGCATCGCAAAAATCAGCAGCCCCAGCGCCAGTGCCAGCACCGCCGCCGCCCGGAACGACCGCACCGACCGTGCAATCTCCGCCCGCTTCCACGGCATCACCGCGCCCACCGGCAGGATCACCGCCAGCGCCACCATGAACGGCGTGAAGGCCGCATCAAAGAACGGTGCCCCCACACTCAGCGCCCGCCCCATCACGATCTGCGCCACCAGGGGCCAGATCGTGCCAACAAACACGACAAACGCCGCCACCGTCAGCAACAGGTTGTTCGCCACCAGCGCCGATTCCCGGCTGACCATTGCGAAGACGCCCTTCGCCTCCAGCGCCCCCGCCCGTGCCGCAAACAGCGTCAAGGCCCCGCCGATGAACACGCCAAGGATCATCAGAATGAACACGCCACGCGCCGGATCGGCGGCAAAGGCATGCACGCTGGTGATCACCCCCGACCGCACGATGAACGTCCCGATCAGCGAAAATCCGAACGCCAGGATCGCCAGCAACATCGTCCACGCCTTCAAACTCTCCCGCTTCTCCACGACAATCGCCGAGTGCAGCAGCGCCGTCGCAATCAGCCACGGCATGAAGCTGGCGTTCTCTACCGGATCCCAGAACCAGAACCCGCCCCAGCCCAGTTCGTAATAGGCCCACCACGACCCCATTGCGATGCCGATGGTCAGAAACACCCAGGCCAGCAGCGTCCAGGGCCGCACCCACCGCCCCCAGGCCGCATCGACCCGGCCCTCGATCAGCGCGGCGATGGCAAAGGAAAACGCCATGCTCAGCCCGACATAGCCCAGATACAGAAACGGCGGATGGAACGCCAGGCCGGGGTCTTGTAGCAGCGGGTTCAGATCCCCCCCGTTCATCGGCGGGCTCGCCAGCCGCCAGAATGGGTTGGAAGTCAGTAGCATGAAGGCCAGAAACGCCACGCCGATCGAGCCTTGCACCGCCAGCACCCGCGCCTTCAGCACCGCGGGCAGGTTGCCGCCAAACCAATGCGCGCAGGCGCCATAGAAACTCAAGGCAAGCACCCACAGCAGCAGCGACCCCTCATGGTTGCCCCAGACCCCCGCCACCTTGTAAATCATCGGCTGCAAAGTATTGGAATTGTTGACCACCAGCCGCAGGCTGAAATCATCGGTGACAAAACCATAGGTCAGCGCTGCAAAGGCCAGGGCAATCAGCAGAAACTGCGCCACCGCCGCCGGCCCCGCCACGGCCATCAGCGCCCCATCCCGCCGCTGCGCCCCGATCATCGGCAGGGTCATCTGCACCACGGCCACGCAGAACGCCAGAATCACCGCAAAATGCCCAAGTTCAACGATCATTCAGCGCCCCCTGTTTGGCAGCATCATAGATCAAAATCCCAAGGCTTCCAATGCCCGGCCGATCAAGACACCGCGTCCCGCACCGCATGCCATTCCGCCTCGATCGTCGCGGCCCGGACCCAAGGGACCAGCCGCCGATACCAGTAATCCCGGTTGCCCAGATCCCCCTCGATCCAGTGGCACAAAGCGTGGACCAGATCAAAATCACGGTTGCCCTCGTCCGACTGGCACAGCGCATGCGCCCGCTCCCAGTCCGGGCCAGGCAGAAACGCGCCCTGCTTCAGCCACCACAGGGCTTCCTGCGGCGCGGACATTCCGGACGGCACCCCCATCAGCGCCGCCCCGCCCGGCGCGTCGACAACAACAGGTTGGTTTCTGAATGCATCACGCCTTCGATCTCCCGGATGCGGTTGATCACCTCATCCAACTCCAGCAGGGATTGCGCCCCCAACTCGGCGATCAGCGACCACGCGCCATTGGTAGAATGCACCGCCTGAACGGCGGGAATCCCGGTGAGCCGCGCCATGACCTTGTTGCTGTTGCGCCCCTCGACCCGGATCAGCATCAGCCCGCGCACCGGCGCCGCAGTGACATCGCTGCGGGTCAACACCGTGAACCCGGCAATCTCGCCCCGCGCCGTCAGCCGCTCCATCCGCACCCGCACCGTGGCCCGGCTCAACTCCAGCCGCTCTGCAAGATCGGACAGCGAGGCCCGGCCGTCCCGCCGCAACTCTGCCAGCAGCCTTTGGTCCGAATCGTCCATCATGGCCAATTCCCTCGCCGTTTTGCACAAACCCTCATGCCAAACGACCATATCTCGCCTAGAACTTCCCGCAAGCCGGAAAGACCCTGCGTCAAAAGGAATCGCCCCATGTCCAACACCATCCTGATCGGTGCCCCCATCGACCACGGCCAGCGCCGCCAAGGCTGCGTCATGGGCCCCGCCGCCTACCGCGTCGCCGGCATCGCCCGGGCCATCCGCGACCTCGGCCACGGCGTCGAAGACTGGGGCGACCTTTCACTCCCCGACCTGCCCAAGGCGACCTGCGCCAACCCCGTCGTCCACCACCTGCCCGAAATCCTGGGCTGGACCCAAATCCTGACCGACCGCGTCGATGACGCCCTGTCCGAGGGCAAGATGCCGATCATCCTCGGCGGCGACCACTCGCTCGCCCTCGGCACCGTCACCGGCGCGGCAAACTACGCCGCCAGACAAGACCGCCCGCTGTTCCTGCTGTGGCTCGACGCCCATTCGGACTTCCACACCCCCATGACCACCACCTCCGGCAACCTGCACGGCACCCCCGTCGCCTATATCGCGGGCCGCTCCGGCTTCGCCCCCTTCCCGCCCTTCCCCGGCCCGATCCCCGCCGAACGCATCTGCCTTTACGGCATCCGCTCGGTCGACCCCGCCGAACACGCCGCCCTTCTGCAGCACGACATCGCCATAAACGACATGCGGGTTTTGGACGAACGCGGCATCGTCGCCCCCTTGCGCGAATTCCTCGACACCGTGCAAGCCGCCCACGGCATGCTCCACGTCTCGCTCGACGTCGATTTCCTCGACCCGGCCATCGCCCCCGGCGTCGGCACTACCGTCCCCGGCGGCACCACCTTCCGCGAGGCGCATCTGGTGATGGAGTTGCTCCACGAAAGCGGCCTCGTCACCTCGCTCGACCTCGTCGAGTTGAACCCCTTCCTCGACGACCGCGGCAAAACCGCCCTCCTGATGGTTGACCTGGTAGGCTCGCTGATGGGCCGCAAGGTCTTCGACCGCCCGACCCGGAGCTACTGAATGCCAACCCTCGCCAAATCGGCCCCCTCGCACCTCGCCTTCGTCCCCTTCGTCTCGGTCCACAACATGATGCAACTCGTGCATCACATCGGTATCGAACGGGTGCTGACCGAAATGGCCGCAGAGATAGAGGTCGATTTCCGCCGCTGGCCCACCTTCGACAAGACCCCGCGCATCGCCTCTCATTCCGATGTCGGCGTTATCGAACTGATGCCCACGTCTGATGGTGAAACCTATGGCTTCAAATACGTCAACGGCCATCCGTACAACATGAAGAAAGGCCTGCAAACCGTTACTGCATTTGGCTTATTGGCCGATGTCTCTACCGGCTACCCCGTGCTTCTGTCCGAAATGACCATCCTGACCGCGCTGCGCACCGCCGCCACCTCCGCCCTGGCCGCCAAATACCTTGCCCCGGCAAAAGCCACCACCATGGCCCTGATCGGCAATGGCGCGCAGGCCGAATTCCAGGCCCTTGGCTTCAAGGCGATCTGCGGCATCACCGACGTCCGCCTCTACGACATCGACCCCGTGGCAACCGAAAAATGCGCCCGCAACCTCGCGGGTAGCGGCCTGCAAATCACCGCCTGCAAAACCGCCGTAGACGCCATTCTGGGCGCGCAGATCATCACCACCGTCACCGCCGACAAGCAATATGCCACGATCCTGACCGACAACATGGTGGGTGCAGGCGTCCACATCAACGGCGTCGGCGGCGACTGCCCCGGCAAGACCGAATTGCACCGCGACATCCTCTTGCGCTCCACCATCTTTGTCGAATACCCGCCGCAAACCCGGATCGAGGGCGAGATTCAGCAACTTAGCCCCGACCACCCGGTCACCGAACTGTGGCAAGTGATGACCGGCACCGCAAAGGGTCGCCAAAACGCCCGCGAAGTCACCCTTTTCGATTCTGTCGGCTTCGCCATCGAAGATTTCGCCGCCCTGCGCTACGTCCGCTCGAAACTGCGGGAGACCGGCCTCTTCACCCAGCTCGACATGATCGCCGACCCCGACGACCCGCGCGACCTCTACGGTATGCTGCAGCGCGCGAAATGAAACCTACGACGCGGGGTCGTCATAGCGATGCACTCCGCCCTGATAATCGGTGACAAGAAAACTGCCCCCGCCCAGGCCCTCGACATAAGCCGGACCAATCGGCACTTTGCCAAACCCTTGGGGAATATCCAGCACATAGGTCGGCAGGCAAATCCCCGACAGCCTGCCGCGCAGCGCCGCCATGATCCGTTGCCCCTCGGCAATCGTGGTGCGGAAATGCCCGGTGCCGCGCGCCAGATCGCAGTGGTGCAGATAGTAGGGCGTCACCCGATTGCGCACCAGGCTGCGGAACAAGTCCTCCAGCACGGCAGCATCATCATTGACCCCGCGCAGCAACACCGTCTGCGCCAACAGCGGAATCCCCGCCGAAACCAGCCGCGCCAGCGCCCCCTGCGCCTCTACGCCAATCTCTCGCACATGGTTGGTATGGACCACGACATAGACCACCGGAAAGCCCCGCAGCGCGGCGATCAGCGCCGCAGAAATCCGCGCCGGAGCCACCACCGGCACCCTTGTGTGAATCCGCACGATCTGCACATGCCCGATCCTCGCCAGCCCCGCCATCAACGCCGCAATCCGCCGGGGTGACAGCACCAACGGATCGCCCCCGGTCAGAATCACCTCCCAGATCGCCGGGCGACCCCGGATATACTCCAGCGCGGCATCAAGCTCTTCGTCGCTCAACGCCCCATCGCCGCCCACGGTTTCTCGGCGAAAACAGAACCGGCAATAGACCTCGCAGCTTTGGGTAACCGCCAGGATCACCCGGTCCGGATAGCGATGGGTCAGCCCCTTGACCGGCGAATGAAGCTGATCCCCAATCGGGTCGGCCAGTTCATCCGCCCGGATCACCAGTTCCGCCTCGTCGGGCAAAAACTGCCGCCCGATCGGGTCATCCGCCGCCGCAATCGCCGCCCGCATCGGCGCAGAGACCCGGATTCGGAATCCCTCTGCCACCTGTTGCAAGACCGCTTCCTGCTCCGGCGCGACCAGCCTACCGGCCACCAACTCGCCAACACTCGTCCAGGCCCGGTTTTCCGGCGCGCGCGGCTGATCTGTCATGGCACGGGCCCCTTGCTGCAAAAGCTACCCGCGCTTATCCGCTGGACCGAAGCCTTGACAAGGCCACCCTGGCCTCAATGCAGCCGGAACTCCCCCACCACATTCTTCCATTCCCCGGGCGCAATCAGCTTGCGATGGGTGAAGCGCACCGAATGCAGCGGTCCTTCGATCTTGTCCTGCCAGAACTCGATAAACCCGAACAGCTGCGGATAATCCGGGGCCAGATCATACTCCTGCCAGACGAAGGTATTGAGAACATTGCGATAATCGGGAATCCGGTAGAACAGTTCCGCCGTCAGCAACCCGTAACCCTTCAGCATCAGTTCCGTCTCACGCGGGCGCATTTGCACCTCCATTGCCGCTTCGATAGAATCATCATGCGCCTAAGGATTTTATTTTCAATGAAAACAATGTGATATCATTGTGGCTTTGCGCCTGCCAAACCCCGGCCGCTTGTGCCATTGCACCCCAAATGCGGGATAGTGTAAGGTCCGCACCAACAATATCTTGTCCCTAACAGGAAGGCGCGGCCCCAGTGACCGACACCCCGGAAACCCCTGACGCCACCGACGAAATCCCCGACCGCCCGGTGCCGCACGGCCCGCAGATCGACATCGTGGCGGAAATGAAGACCGCCTATCTCGACTATGCCATGTC
>JAYUGA010000082.1:0-16216 GCA_043738565.1 Rhodobacterales bacterium | reverse complement strand
CGCAGGCTGGGGCAACCAGATCCGGTCCACGTTCTTGCAACCAGCAACGCCTTCGCCCACATCGCGGCATTTTCAGCCGCTTTGGCGCTGGCCTCGGCCATCGTGTCTGCCGTCTGGCTCGGTCGCAAACCCGCAGACTAATAGTGTTTCACTCGTCGGCGTTCGCCTGGGCGCGGCTTTTTCCTGCCACATCCATCGCCAGCGTGGCCGCCATGAAGCGGTCCAGATCGCCGTCCAGCACACCTTGGGTGTCGCTGGTCTCATAGTTGGTGCGCAAATCCTTGACCATCTGATAGGGCTGCAACACATAGGACCGGATCTGGTTGCCCCAGCCCGCATCGCCCTTGGCCTCGTGCGCTTCGTTGATCGCCGCGTTGCGCCGGTTCAACTCCATCTGGTAAAGCCTTGATTTCAAAGCCTTCATTGCAATATCACGGTTCTGGTGCTGCGACTTTTCCGAACTGGTCACCACAATCCCCGACGGAAAATGGGTGATCCGCACGGCGGAATCCGTCTTGTTGACATGCTGCCCACCCGCCCCGGAAGACCGATAAGTATCAATCCGGATGTCCTTGTCCTGCACCTCGATCTCGATATTGTCATCGACCACCGGATAGACCCAGATCGAGGCAAACGAGGTCTGCCGCTTGTCCGCCGACCCAAAAGGCGAGATCCTTACCAGCCGATGTACCCCGGACTCCGATTTCAACCAGCCATAGGCGTTGTGCCCGGAGATCTTGTAGGCCGCCGACTTGATCCCGGTCTCGTCCCCCGCCTGTTCCGACTGCAATTCGACCTTGTAGCCCTTGGTCTCCGCCCAGCGATAATACATCCGCGCCAGCATGCTGGCCCAGTCACAGCTTTCCGTGCCACCCGCCCCGGCATTGATCTCCAGGAACGTATCATTGCTGTCCGCCTCGCCGTTCAGCAAAGCCTCCAGCTCTTTCCCCGCTGCCAGTTCCACCAATGATTTCAAGGCGTTCTCGGCCTCGGTGACGATCTCCGCATCGCCCTCCGCCTCGCCCAGTTCGATCAGCTCGACATTGTCGCGCAGGCCGCTGTCGATGAGCCGGTAGGTCGACAGCGCATCCAGCACCCCCTGCCGCTCCCGCATCAGCTTTTGGGCGCGGGCCGGATCGTTCCACAAATCCGGTGCCTCGATCATCGCGCCGAACTCCTCCAGCCGGTGCGCGACGGTTACAATATCCATCCGTTGCCCCAGCAATTTCAATGACTTGGCGATCGCATCGACATGGTTCTGCGTTTCAGCGCGCATGAAAACTTTCCTCAGGCTCAAGTCAGGCGGGGGTGATAGCGGCTACAGCGTCAGGGGGCAAGCCAGTCAGTACAACCCGCCCGAACTCAGCGACCCAAAATTTGCCTTCTTCGGCACCTTCTTGGTGGTGCCATTCGCCGTGGTCACGGTGTCAGCCTGATCGGTTTCGCCCACCGCGAACAGCGGCAAATCCTGCCCCATGCCAAAGCCGCCATCCACCAGCGCCCCCAACCCGAACACCGGCTGTTCGCCTTCGCGGAAATACTCCGCCTGCACATTCGGCCCGGTTACGCCGTCGGGCAGTTGCGCCCCGGTGTAGCGGTCGATGTTGATGAAATAGCCCCCGGGCGGCACTTTGAACGCCGTCCCGCCAAAGCGCTTGACCGCCTCTTGCATGAAAGCCTGGAAGATCGGCACGCACAAAGTGCCGCCGAACGCCCCCTCGCCCATCGAACGCGGCGTGTCATAGCCCATATAGCAGCCGGCCACGACATTCGAGGTAAAGCCGATGAACCAGACATCCTTGGAATCATTGGTGGTTCCGGTCTTGCCCGCCACCGGCACCGGCAATTTCACCCCCGTGCCCGAGCCGCGCAGAATCACGCCCTGCAGCATGGAAGTCAACTGATAGGCTGTGATCGCATTCATCATCCGCTCGCGGTCGGAATTGATGTTCACCGCCTGGCCCTCTGGCAGGCTATCGCTCTGACAATCCTCGCACTTTCGGGTGTCGTGGCGGTAGATCGTCTTGCCATAGCGGTCCTGCACCCGGTCCACCAGCGTCGGCTCCACCCGCTCGCCGCCATTGGCGAACTCGGCATAGGCGGCGACCATCTTGAACAGGGTGGTTTCCTGCGATCCCAACGCATTGGCCAAAAGCGGTTGCAACTTGTCATACACGCCAAAGCGCTCGGCATAGCCCGCCACCACGTCCATGCCCACGGCTTGCGCGATGCGAATGGTCATCAGGTTCCGGCTCTGCTCGACGCCGGTGCGCATCGGCGTCGGGCCATAGTATTTGTTGGACGCGTTCTTCGGCGTCCACAGGCCCTGCGGCGTATTGATCTCGATCGGCGCGTCGATGATGATCGTGGCCGGCGTAAATCCACTGTCCAAAGCCGCCGCATAGACAAACGGCTTGAAGCTGGAGCCCGGTTGCCGCGCCGCCTGGGTGGCCCGGTTGAACACCGAATCCTCATAGGAAAAGCCACCCTGCATCGCCATCACGCGCCCGGTGTTCACGTCCATCGCCATGAAGCCGCCCTGCACCTCGGGCACCTGCCGCAGCGACCAGCGGTCAAAACTGCCGTCGTCCTTGGTCAGGGCCCGGACCATGACGATGTCGCCGACCGACACCAGATCGCCCGGCACCTTGGCCTTGGCCGCCAGCGTCCCGTCGGGCAACTTCTTGCGCGCCCAGGTCACGTCCTTGGCGGGAACTGTCGTATCGGTGCCATCCGCCACGCCTTCGATGCCAAGCGTCGCGGTATCGTTGCCCACCTTCAGCACCACCGCCGCCGACCAGCCCACCACATCGCGCGGCAGGCCCGTCACATTGGCCAAGGCCGGACGCCAGGCCGCCAGATCCTCGGGCGTCATCACCTTGCCGGTGCCGCGCCAGACGCCCAGATTGCGGTCAAACTTCTCCAGCCCGTCGCGCAGCGCCTTGGCGGCCAGCTTCTGCAACTCGGGGTCTTGTGTCGCCCGGATCGACAGACCGCCCGAGAAAAACTCCTCATTGCCAAAGGTTCCCGACAACTGGCGGCGGATCTCGTCGGTGAAATAATCCCGCGGTGGCAAGACGTTGCGGTAAGCCGGGAAATCGCCGTTCTGCACCGATTGCAGCGGCGCGTCCTTTTCCCGGTTGTAGGTCGCCTCGTCCAGATAGCCGTTCTGCCACATCTGCTGCAGCACATAGTTGCGGCGATCCAGCAGCTTTTGCTTGTTGCGCACCGGATGATAGTCGCTGGGCGCCTTCGGCACCGCCGCCAGCGTCGCCGCCTCATGCGGGCTCAGATCGGTCAGGCTCTTGTTGAAATAGGTCTGCGCCGCCGCCGCCACACCGAAAGAATTCTGCCCCAGGAAAATCTCGTTCAGGTACAATTCCAGGATCTTGTCCTTGCCCAGGGTCTGCTCCAGCCGGGTCGCCAGGATGATTTCCTTGATCTTGCGCTGCGCCGAACGATCACTGGACAGAAAGAAGTTTTTGGCGACCTGCTGGGTGATGGTCGAGGCCCCGCGCATATCCTTGCCCCGGCTGACGATGGCGTCGCGCAGGGCAGAGATCATACCGACGAGGTCATAGCCGTTATGGGCGTAAAACCGCTTGTCCTCGGCCGAAATGAACGCCTGTTTCACCAGATCGGGAATGTCGCTGACCGGCACGAACAACCGCCGCTCGGTGGCGAATTCGTCCATGATCTTCCCTTCGGCGGAATAGATCCGGCTGATCGTCTTGGGCGCATAAGTTGTCAGGAATTCCGGGCTCGGCAGGTCGCGGGCATACATGTAGAAAATGCCTCCCACCGTCAGGGCCGCGAACAGCAGACCCATCGTGACCATCGTGAAGATGGCCCCAAAGAACGACCCGGTAAATCTCAGCACGCGCACTGCCTCCTTGGCTGAGCGCCTTATACACGCGGGCCCGGGCAAAGGTCAAAACGATGCCGTGACGGCGCAGGCCGGACGGCACCTCCCCGCCTCAGGGTGCCACCCCGGCCTGCGCTGCATCCGCCACCGCCCAGGCCTTCAACCCATCGCGGATCGCCAGCGCCATCTTTTGCCGCCAATTGGCATCGCGCAGCCGCGCCAGATCGCTGGCCGAAGACAGGAAGCCCAGTTCAACCAGCAACGACGGAATGTCCGGCGACTTCAGCACCGAAAAACTGGCTTCCTGCATCGGCTTGCGCAGCATCCTGATCCCCGCGCCCTTGATCGAGGCGACCAGCGCATCGGCCAGCCGCCCGGTGCGCGGCTGGGTTTCGGTGCGTGCCATGTCCATCAGCACTTCGGCCACCACATCATCCTGCTGCTTCAAATCCACCCCCGCCAGCAGATCATCGCGGTTGTGGCGTTCGGCCAGCGTGGCAGAGGCCGCATCGCTGGCCTCGGCCGACAGCGCATAAATCGTGGCCCCGACCGCCTCGCCTTCGGGCAGCACATCGGCATGCAGCGCCAGAAACACCTGCGCCCCGGCCTGATGGGCAATCGAGATGCGGGTCTCCAGCGGTACGAACCTGTCATCCTCCCGCGTCAGCACCACCTGAAACCCGCCATCGCGCAGCAACACTTCCTTCAACTCCCGCGCAAAGACCAGCATCAACCTGGCTTCGCTCTGGCCGTCGCGCTCCGCCCCCGGATCAATCCCGCCATGCCCGGGGTCCAGAACCACGATCAGCGGGCCGCCGCCCCGTGGCGGCACCGGTTTCAACGCGGCAGGCTGCGGCAGCGCCCAGCCCAGCGGCTCCGGCTCCGCCGCCTTGACCGCAAACTCCGCCTGACTGGCAGGTGCCAGCACCAGATGCACCGCCGTCCCGCCTTCTGTCACCATGCCGGCCTGCGTCACCAGCATCGGCCCCGCCAGATCCATCACCAGTCGCGACCAGCCGGGCCGGAACACCCCGGCCCGCACGCCCGTCACCGCGCTGGAAGCCTTGGCCATCGCCGCCAGCCCGGCCCAATCGACCTCGCGGAAATCCATGACCAACCGTGGCGGCCGATCCAGCACCCGCACCCGCCACGGCACCGGCTGGCTGATCGACAGCACTACATCGACCGCGCCGCCCTGATCGCTGACATGCGAGCGCGCCGGATCAAACCGCGCCAGGGCCGACAAGTCCTGCGCTGCCCCTGCGCCCAGCCCCGCCAAAACCACCATGACCGCCGCCAGAACCCGCACCAACCCCATTTTCTGTCCCTAAATATCCCCGCCGGAGGCGCCACCGCCTGCCATGCGCACCCTCATATATGCCTCCAGCCGCCGCAACCCCTCCACGATATCCGCCGTCGCCCGTGCATAGGAAAACCGCAAGCTCCGCCGCCCGCGCACCGGATCAAAATCCAGCCCAGGCGTCACCGCCACCCCGGCCTCGCGCAACAATTCCGCCGCAAAATCAACGCTGTCGCCCGTGAACTCTCCCACATCCGCATAGACATAAAATGCCCCATCCGGCGGCGCGATCTTGTCAAACCCCGCCCGCGGCAACCCGTCCAGCATCAGCCTCCGGTTCTCGGCATACGTCGCCCGGTTCGCCTCCAGCTCCTCAACGCAGTCCAAGGCCGCCAGCGCCACCACCTGCGCCGCATGCGGTGCGCAGATGAACAGGTTCTGCGCCAGCCGCTCGACCGTGCGGATGTGATCCTCCGGCACCACCATCCAGCCGACCCGCCAGCCGGTCATGCTGAAATACTTGGAGAATGAATTGACTACATAGACCTCATCGCTGATCTCCAGCGCCGACACGGCCCGCTCGCCATAGTGCAGCCCGTGATAAATCTCGTCCGACACAAACCGGATGCCCCGCTGACCGGCATACCCGATCAGATCGCCCAAAGCCGCCCGCGCCAGCATCGTCCCCGACGGATTGCCCGGCGAGGCGACGATCAGCCCCTGCAAATCAACACCTGCCAACTCCGTCGGCACCAGTTGCAGCCGGTTCGCCAGCTTCGTCTGAATCCCCACCGGCACCAAACTCAACGCTTTCAATATCTGCCGGTAACTCGGATAGCCCGGCTCGCCCATGCCCACCCGGTCGCCCGCATCGAACAGCGCGGTAAAGGCCAGCAAAAATGCACCCGACGACCCCGCCGTCACCACCACCCGCTCCGGGTTCAACGCCACCCCATACCAGCGCTCGTACAGCCCCGCGATCCCGGCCCGCAGCGCCGGTATCCCCAAAGACACCGTATAGCCCAGCGATGACGCCTCCAGCTCCCGCGCCAAAGCCGCCCTCGCTCCGGCAGGCGCCGGCGTTCCCGGCTGGCCAACCTCCATGTGAATGATATGCCGCCCGGCGTCCTCGGCCTTGCGGGCAGCCTCCACCACATCCATCACGATGAACGGGTCCACCTGACCCCGGCTTGATCTATCCATCGCCCTGCCCCATTGTTCCCGCCCATAGTCCCCGCCGAGGTTGCAACGTCAAGCCTCGCCCCAGTCATAGGTTCCCGATGCGCCGCAGCCTGATCCCCCTCACCGCCGCCCTGACGCTTCTGGCCACCTCCGCCTTCGCCGGTGGCTTGGGCGACATGACCGACGCCGAACGCACCGCCTTCCGCGCCGAGGTTAAGCAATACCTCCTCGACAATCCCGAAGTGCTGCTCGATGCACAACAGGTCTTGCAGGACCGTCAGGACAAGGCTGCCACAGCACAGGATCAAGCCGCACTGGCCGCCAATGCCGACGCGCTGTTCAAGGATCCGAACTCCTGGGCCGGCGGCAATCTGGACGGCACCATCACCGTCGTCGAATTCATGGACTATCGCTGCCCTTATTGCCGCAAGGCGTTCGCCGAAGTCGAGGATCTGATCAAATCAGACGGGAAGATCCGCTTCGTTCTCAAGGAATTCCCGATCCTTGGCGCCGATTCCGTGGCATCGGCGCGTTTTGCCATCGCCGTGCGCATGCTGCATGGCGACGCTGCCTACAAAAACGCCCATGACACGCTGATCGCCCTGAATGGCCCCGCCGACGCGGCGGCGCTGACACGGTTGGCGGCAGCCCTTGGCTTTGCCGCCAAGCCGATCCTCGACCTGATGCCGGACGCCAGGATCACCGCGATCCTCACCGCCAATCAGGCGCTGGCCACCACGCTCAACATCACCGGCACCCCGACTTTCGTGATCGACCAGACCATGCTGCGCGGCTATGTCCCGGAAGCCGGCATGAAGCAGGTCGTGGCGGACCAGCGCGCCGACTGACCCGCGCCGCGCGGCGGCGCTGTGCCGCTGCACCGTCGTGCCACCCGCTTATTCCGCCGCCTCGGCTGTCGCCGAAGCCGCGATTTCCGCCGCCTTTTTCTCAACCAGTTCCACGATGTGGTCGACCATGCCCGCATTGCCCAACACATGCGCCTGCTTGCCCGCCAGATAGATCATCCCCTTGCCCGCCCCGCCGCCAGTAAAGCCGATATCCGTCATCAACGCCTCGCCCGGCCCGTTCACCACGCAGCCGATGATCGACAGGCTCATCGAGGTGGTGACATGCGCCAACCTCTCCTCCAGCGCCTGCACCGTCTGGATCACGTCAAACCCCTGCCGCGCACAAGAGGGGCAGGAGATGATCGTCACCCCCCGATGCCGCAGCCCCAGCGATTTCAGAATCTCGAAGCCGACCTTCACCTCTTCTACCGGATCGGCGCTCAGGCTGACCCGGATCGTATCGCCGATGCCAAACCACAACAGACTGCCCAGCCCAATCGCCGATTTCACCGTCCCGGAGGTCAGCCCCCCCGCCTCGGTGATCCCCAGATGGATCGGCGCATCGGTGACGCCCGCCAACTGCTGATACGCCGCCGCCGCCATGAACACATCCGACGCCTTGACCGAGATTTTGTATTCCCGAAAGTCGTTGTCCTCCAGCAGCCGGATGTGATCCAGCGCCGATTCCACCATCGCATCCGGGCAAGGCTCGCCATATTTCTCCAGGAGGTGCTTCTCCAGCGACCCGGCATTGACCCCGATGCGAATGGAACAGCCATGATCCTTGGCCGCCTGCACCACATCGCGCACCCGTGCGGGCGAGCCGATATTCCCCGGATTGATCCGCAGACAAGCGGCCCCCGCCTCCGCCGCCTCGATCGCGCGCTTGTAGTGAAAATGGATGTCCGCCACGATCGGCACCGGGCTTTCCGCGACAATCTCGCGCAAAGCCTTGGTCGAGGCTTCATCCGGCGTCGAAATACGCACGATATCGGCACCCGCCACCGCGCAGCGCTGGACCTGCTCGATTGTCGCCTTGACATCATGGGTCAGGGTGTTGGTCATGGTCTGCACCGAAATCGGCGCATCACCCCCCACCAAAACCTTGCCCACACGAATTTGCCGCGACAGCCGCCGTTCAATGTTGCGCCAGGGGCGGATCGGATTGTGGGTCATCGCAGAACTCCATCGCGGCTGATGCCTAGATAGGCCAGTCCGTGCGGCGCGGCAACATCTGCCACACAAATCGGGTCAGGGTTTGGGCGCGACCGCCGAGGCATCCGCGACATTGACGAACTGCGCCAGATCGGCATCGCCGGACAAATCCGCCAGCGCATAGGTCTGGGTCAGCGCATCTGCCGCCAGCGACACATTCTTGATCACCTGCGCCCCCGGTGCCGCCGGCCCATAAGTCTTGCCATTGACCGCGAAATAGACCGACCCGGAATTGCCCGACCGCAGCAACGGCGCCTGCTGCAAGGCGGGCACCGTGTAACGCTCGCCCGCGTCCAGAATCTTCTCGAACAGCACGGTGCCGTCCGCCGAGGACACCCGCACCCAGGACGGGCGCACCGCCAGCACTTCCACGCCCGGTGCGGCATCTGCCACCACCTGCACCGACGCACCGTCCGCAACCGCCGTCGCCACCGCCTGGTCGATCGGGTTCGCAGCACTGTCGATCTGGCTTGGCGTGATATTGGGATTGATCGCCGCAATCGGCCCATCCCGCGCGGTCATCACCGGGACGTCCAGCGCCTCTGGCCGGTAAAGCCGGTCGGACGACACCGAATCGCTACTCGCCTGCGCCACCTGATCCGGGACCGCCGGGGCCGAGCGCACCAGGGGCGCATCGCCCGTCACATTGCCGAGCGGGTCAATTTCCGCCACCACCGCCGGCGCTTCGTTGACCGGGGCCAGTTGCACGCGCTGCACCTCTTGCAGCACCGACCAGCCGCCATAGCCCAGTGCGCCGATCAGCGCGACCAGCACCGCCAGCGACCCCACCGCCCCCGGCTGAACCTGCGCAAACAGGCTTTCGGCGCGGGGAATGAAGCTGGCATGGACGAACGGATCGCGGTTTTCCGCCGCCAATGCCCGACTGCGCGCCGCCGACATGCTGGCGGTCGACGCCGCGGCAGACATGCCATGCGCCACTTCGAAATTCGCCTCCTTGCAGAACCGTCCAAACGCCACATCCGGGTCCATCCCCAGATAGCGCGCATAGGACCGCACATAGCCCGCGACAAAGCCCTGGGTCTCGAACGCCGAAATATCGGCGTTTTCGATGGCGGCGATATACGTGGCTTTGATCTTCAACTCGCGCTGCACATCCAGCAGCGATTTGCCCAGCGTCGCCCGTTCACCGCGCATCAGGTCGCCAAGCCGCAACTCAAAGTCGTCAAACCCGCGGGGCTTGTCGACTTCCACCGTCGGAGTTTTAGACCTCCGCCCGATCATGCGCACTGCCCCATGCTTGCCCCGTTATAGTCATGGCCACCCGCAGCAGGCGACTCATCCGGTTCCTATTTCCCAAAGGCTACCACAGGGCAAGCCTTTTTGCATATGCGAGAAAACTCAGGCCGAAGCCTCGGCGCGATTTAGCGCACAATGCCGCCAAAGTGTATCCATCGCCTTGACCAGTTGGTCGATCTGGGGCGCGGTATGAACCGGCGACGGCGTGAACCGCAGCCGTTCGGTGCCACGCGGCACGGTCGGAAAGTTGATCGGCTGCACATAGATGCCGTGATCTTCCAACAGCAGATCCGACAGCATCTTGCAATGGATGGGGTCGCCGACATGCACCGGCACAATATGCGTGCCGTGGTCGATGATCGGCAGGCCCAACCCCTTGAGCCGCATCTTGAGGATTCGCGCGTTCAACTGCTGCGCATCGCGCAGGTGCTGGGCCGACTTCAGAATCCGAACTGAGGTGGCGGCACCCGCTGCCACGGCTGGCGGCAGCGAGGTGGTGAAAATGAAGCCCGGCGCATAGGAACGCACCGCATCCACCATTTTCGCACTTGCAGCAATATAACCGCCAAAGACGCCATACGCCTTGGCCAGAGTGCCGTTGATGATGTCGATCCGGCCCATCTGGCCATCGCGTTCCGCCACCCCTGCCCCGCGCGACCCGTACATGCCGACCGCATGAACCTCGTCGAGATAGGTCAGCGCCCCGAATTCCTCCGCCAGATCGCAGATCGCCTGGACCGGCCCAAAATCGCCATCCATCGAATAAATCGACTCGAACGCGATCAGCTTCGGTGCGGCCGGATCATCCGCCGTCAGCAGTTCCCGCAGATGCGCCACATCATTGTGCCGGAACACCCGCTTGGCCCCGCCATTGCGCCTGACGCCCTCGATCATCGAAGCATGGTTCAGCGCGTCCGAATAAATGATCAGCCCCGGAAACAGCCGGGGCAGCGTGGAAAGCGTCGCATCATTGGCGACATAGGCACTGGTAAAGACCAGCGCCGCTTCCTTGCCATGCAGATCGGCCAGTTCCGCCTCCAGCCGCTTGTGATAAACCGTGGTGCCCGAAATGTTGCGCGTGCCCCCCGACCCTGCCCCGGCGGCATCCACCGCCTCGTGCATCGCGGCCAGAACCTCCGGGTTCTGCCCCATGCCCAGATAATCATTGCCGCACCAGACCGTGATCTGCCGGGCCGATCCGTCCGGGTGGTGCCAGACCGCCTGGGGAAAGGCCCCGCACTGCCGCTCCACGTCGATGAACGTGCGATAGCGCCCCTCGTCATGCAGACGGTTCAGCGCAGCATCCAGCGCGGCATCATAACTCATTCCGGCATCCCCAACTTGGCAGCCCATCCGCACCGGGTCGCGGCCCTGATGTGCTGCAATCCGCAGCAAAACGATACTGGTCATTTTGCCGCTGTTCTGGCAATCGACCCTGGTCCGGGCGTCAGCGCCCCGGCCCCACTTCCAGCACAATCACACAAGCCGCACCACCCTTGCGTTTGTCGTCACAGCCCTTCAGCGCCGCCGCAGTCGCACTTGCCGCATCCGGCAATTCGCTGATCGCCGTGGCCGAGGCGACCGGTGCACCATCGCGGATAAAGCCTTCCTTCGGGGCCACCGCAATCGCCGCATAGCCCTTGGCGCTGGTCACGAACAGTTGCATCGCCTGCTTGTTGGTCGCCACCAGCCGCAAAGTCGACAGTTCGCTATCGGTCAGAAACGGCTGGACATGCAGCGTGATCGTCTGCCCGGCCAGCTTGCTGACCTCGGTCGGCACCTCGCCCGCACCGGCCACGCCCGCCAAACCGAACGCCAAACCGAACGCCAGACCCAGCCCCATAATGATCCGCATCGCACTTCTCCGCATGTCCGTAGCGCCTTCTAGCGCAGGGCGCTGGCACTGGACAGTCCCCACCCGCCTGCTAGGCTCGGGCTCGCCGATCACGAAATGGAGACTGCGATGACCCTTGCTGCCGTTCTGGCCCGCATCGACGACACTTTGCCGCAAGCGCTGGACCGGTTGATGGACCTGATGCGCATCCCGTCGATCTCGACCGACCCCGCCTTCAAGGCGGATTGCGCCCGTGCCGCCGACTGGCTGGTGGATGACCTGAAAACCTTGGGCTTCGACACCTCCTCCCGTCCGACACCCGGCCATCCGATGGTCGTCGGCCACGGCGGCGCAGGCGGCAGCCACCTGTTGTTCTACGGCCATTACGACGTGCAACCGGTTGATCCGCTGTCACTTTGGCACCATGACCCGTTCGATCCGCAAATCGAAGCCACGCCGAACGGTCGGCTTCTGCGCGGCCGCGGCGCGTCCGACGACAAGGGTCAGCTGATGACCTTCCTCGAAGCTTGCCGTGCCTGGAAAGCGGTCCACGGCACCCTGCCCGGCAAGCTGACCATATTCCTGGAGGGCGAGGAAGAATCCGGCTCGCCCTCGCTGATCCCGTTCCTCAAGGCCAATGCCGCCGAACTCAAGGCCGAGGTGGCGCTGATCTGCGACACCGGCCTCTTTGACAGCCGCACCCCCGCTATTGTGACCATGCTGCGCGGGCTGCTGGGTGAGGAAATCACCATCCGCGCCGCCTCGCGTGACCTGCATTCCGGCATGTATGGCGGCCTCGCGCAAAACCCGATCCACATCCTGACCCGCATCCTTGCCGGTCTGCACGATAGCGAAGGCCGCGTCATGGTCCCCGGCTTTTATGACGGTGTCACCGAACTGGCCGACACCCTGCGCGCCCAATGGCAAAACCTCGCCTTCGACCACAGCCGCTTTCTCGCCGACGTCGGCCTGTCGGTGCCCGCCGGCGAACAGGACCGCACACCCTTGGAGAAAATCTGGTCCCGCCCGACCGCCGAGGTCAACGGCATCTGGGGCGGCTATACCGGCGACGGCTTCAAGACCGTCCTGCCGGGCGAGGCCCATGCCAAGGTCAGCTTCCGTCTGGTCGGCACGCAAGACCCCGCCATCTTGCGACAATCCTTCCGCACCTGGGTCCGCACCCAGCTTCCCGCCGATTGCAGCGTCACTTTCAAGGACCACGGCAGCTCCCCCGCCTCGGTCATGCAGATCACCCATCCGGCGTTCGAGGCGGCGCGAGCCGCGCTCACCGAAGAATGGGGCCTCGCCGCCGCCTATATCGGTGCCGGCGGCTCGATTCCGGTGGCGGGCTATTTCAAGACCTACCTCGGCATGGACGCGATCCTGCTGGGTTTTGCCAAGGACGACGACCAGATCCATTCGCCGAACGAGAAATACGACATCGGCAGTTTCCACAAAGGCATCCGCTCCTGGGCGCGGGTTCTGGCCAAACTGCAATGATCCGCGACGCAACCGCCGCCGATGAAGCGGTCTGGCGTGACCTGTGGCAGGGCTTCCTGGCCCATTACAAAGCCACCATCGACCCTTCGATCACCGACCACACCTGGGCACGGCTGATGGACCCCGCCTCGCGCCTGCACCTGCGGCTGGCCGAGGTGGAGGGCACGATCCTGGGCTTTGCCATCCACCATCACCACGAATCGACCTGGGTGATGGGTGCCGACTGCTATCTGGAAGACCTGTTCGTCTCGCCCGCAGCACGCGGCAAGGGTCTGGGCCGGGCACTGATCATGGATTTGATCGACCTCGCCCGCTGTCGCGGCTGGCACCGGCTGTATTGGCACACCGACACCGGCAATGCGACCGCGCGGCGGCTGTATGACAGCATCGTGCCTGCGGACGGCCATATCCGCTACCGCCTGGCCATCGTCTAAAATGAAAAGGGGGCCAGAAGCCCCCCCCGTTCAGACTTTGGAACCGGGGCGCGCTGCCCCCGCTCAAACCTTGCCAGAGCTTACTGCGCGTGGGTCAAACCGACCACGACGCGGGTATTGCCGACCTGCAGCCAGCTGGCCGTCACCCGCTCGCCGTCGTTGAACGCCGCCAGATTGATTTTGGCGGGCATCACATACTGGTTGCCATCGCTCAGGATCACGCTGCCATCTTCGGCATGCAGCACCAGAACCGAACCATCGGCCCGCGAGACCGGGGCCGAGTTCGATGCGAAGGCCGCGCCGCCCAACGACAAGGCACCGCCAAGGGTCAGGGCAGAGATCAGGGCGAGAGAGACGATTTTAGTAGACATGATGGAAACTCCAGTATTCGGACCAAGCACCCTCTGGTGTGGCGGCGGTCCCCTCAGGTATCGCAAGGCGCTCCGGGTCGGTCGTGTCAGCGACCTTTACGACGGGTCGCCCGGCTGGCTCTGGTCTTGCTGATCCGATCTGGGAGCGGGTCGGATGGGATGAAAGGACAAATCACGCGTCGGTAATGATACGTGAATTTTTGTGTAACAACAATGTGTTAACCTGATTTCTGCCGACAGGGGCAAATGCACGATGCCTGTGCAGCGGGGAATATTGCCGCACTTTCCGCCCCGCTGTTCTGCCTGCGAATCGGGCAAACCCGCCCACAAAACCGGCACAAATCCCCAGGCATCGCCGCAAACAAAAACGGGGGCCGCAAGGCCCCCGTCCAGATCGCTTCCGTGTGCCGTCAGGCGGCGGGCTTCATCGTGGTCAGATCACGAACCGTGTCCTTCAGCTCGTATTGGACCTTCACCTTCTCGCCGACCTTGAAAGCAGCCAGTTTGAACCCCTTGGGCAGCACATAGATCGTGCCATCGTTAAGTGTCACCGTCATGGCCTTGGCGTCGATCGCCTTGATCGAGCCGGTGGCGTCGATCGGCGTAGCGGCGAAAGCAGCCGCCCCGAACCCAAGGGTGGTGGTCAGCAGAATGACGGAAGCAAGTTTGGTACGCATATTCAGTCTCCGGGACCGGCCCCGATTGTTGTTTTTCGGCGGCCTGAACTTACACGGTCGTCTTGACAAGTCGTGTCGGCGGTTCCTACCACCCGGCATGTCCCGACCGTGCCAGCGACGGTCTAGACCCGCCCGCCGAGTCCCGATAGCCCCTCACACAAGTATTTGATAACAGGTGATAATTCGTGCAATGAGTCGCACGGGACAGCCGGCGGGAAGCCGCCGACGGCACCGCATTTCAATCACAATTTCGGGATGAACTGGCGCGGTGGACGGGGCTCGAACCCGCGACCCCCGGCGTGACAGGCCGGTACTCTAACCAACTGAGCTACCACCGCGCGCTATCACCAAACACGTTGGGCTTTTGGCTGGAACGCACCACGTTCGGGGCGGGCGGCTGGCGCGGTGGACGGGGCTCGAACCCGCGACCCCCGGCGTGACAGGCCGGTACTCTAACCAACTGAGCTACCACCGCTTCGCCGCCCGGGCCCGCCCGAACGTGTGGGGGTATTACGGGCACCTGACTGCGCCGTCAAGCGCCCAAGGAACAACTCGGTCGCCGCCATTCATATTTTTCGGCAGTGCGCACTGGCAGATGCAGACCCGGCAAGTCCAAACCGTCAAACCCGAATTCGGCAACTCAAACCTGAACTTTCGCCGCTAATCCCGCCGACATGACACAGATCAAATCAGCCCCGGATTCGCAGTGCTAGGCTACTGTCCATCGGGCCAGCCCAACCGCGCCCGCCATGCATGGGAAAGGTGATAAGATGTCGCAAAATTTGTATCCTGGCAAAACCCAGATCGGTCGCCGAGGTTTTCTGACCGCCTCCGCCTGCGGTGCAACCCTTGCCAGTATTGGCGGCACCGCCATCCTGACCCCTGCCGCCGCCAATGCGGCCACCACCGATGATCCCCTGGGTATCGCAACCGCCGACATCAACATTGCCGCCCTGCCCCGCGTCAAACTGACCCTCGTGCCACCGCCCCAGGTGCCCGCCCATGACCAGATCGCCACAACCGGGCCGAAAATCGTCGAAGTCACCATGACCATCATTGAAAAGAAAATTCAGATCGACGACGATGGCACCACGATCTGGGCCTTCGCCTACGAAGGCTCGGTCCCCGGCCCGATGATCGTGGCTCATCAAGGCGATTACATTGAACTGACCCTGAAAAGCGCCGCCACCAACGAGCTTGAACACAACATCGACTTCCACGCCGCCACCGGGGCGATGGGCGGCGGCGAGATCACCAGGATCCTGCCGGGGGAACAGGTCCTGATCCGCTTTCGCCTGCTGAAGGCCGGGGTTTTCACCTATCACTGTGCGCCGGGCGAAGAGATGACCCCCTACCACGTCACCCACGGCATGAACGGCTCGATCATGGTGCTGCCGCGGGACGGGTTGCGCGACAAGGACGGCAACCCTGTCACCTATGACCGCGCCTACTTCATCGGCGAACAGGATTTCTACATCCCGCGCGATGAAACCGGGGCCTTCCGCTCCTATGGCAGCGCGATGGAAGACTTTTCGGACGCGCTTGACGTCATGCGCACCCTGATCCCGACCCACGTTGTGTTCAACGGGGCCCAAGGGGCGCTGACCGGCAAAAATGCCATGAGCGCCGCCGTCGGCGAAACCGTGCTGTTTGTCCACAATCAGGCCAACCGTGACAGCCGCCCGCATCTGATTGGCGGTCATGGCGATTATGTCTGGGAAACCGGGTCGTTC
>JAYUGA010000081.1:0-2195 GCA_043738565.1 Rhodobacterales bacterium | reverse complement strand
CGGCTTCACCGCTCTCGGCATACCCGAAACCAAGGCTGTGGGGGAAGTCTGTCTAGCGGAGGGGCAGGTCCCACCATCAACAGATTTGTGCAACAGAGTCGGGATTTCGGGCCCATTTTCAGTTGCTATGCGATCCGTACACACATGCGATCCGTGCGGCGGGATCAGAGTCTGTCGGGCGATGGAAGAATCGCCAGACAGACTCAGCCAGGGCAACGGCTGCACGTGGGCATTGCATCGCGCGGGATCACTGCGCCGTGGTGGGCGATGACGCAGGTGGCGAGGCGGTGGCCAGAGGCTGCGGCTTCGCCTGGGGTGGTGCCAGCCAGACGGGCGGCGAGGTAGCCTGCGTTGAAGCTGTCGCCTGCGCCGGAGGTGTCCACGACATTCGCGGACCTGGGCAGGGTGGTATGGGTGATTGTGCCGTGGTCGAGGATCATCGGCCCTGCGGCACTGTTTTTCAGAACCACTTCGGTTGGGCCAAGGGCGGCAATGCGGGCGATGACCTCTGCCGGTGAGGTGCCGGGATAGAGGCGTTCTTCATCGTCAAAGGACGGCAAGGCGAGGGTGGTGGCCTGCCACATCGCGGCGAAGGCTGCGCGGGCGCTACCTGCGTCGGGCCAGAGCCGGGGGCGGTAGTTGGTGTCGAAGACGATGGTTTTGCCGGCGTCGCGCAATTGTCCCGCAGTCTGGATCAGTGCAGTGCGAATGTCGGCGGGCAGGATGGCGAGGGTGATGTCGGAGAGGTAGATCACGTCGAACCGGGCGAGATCGGCAAGGCTGGCCCCGGTGCCTTGAAACAGCGTGCGGGCGGCGGCGGTGTCGCGCCAATAGCGGAACGAGCGTTCGCCTGTCGGATCGGTCTCGACGGCATAGAGGCCGGGCAGGCGGGTGGGGTGGCGGCCGATCAGGCTGGTGTCGATGCCTTCGGCCTGAAACTGGGTCAGCATGTGGCTGGAAAAGGCGTCGCGGCCAAGGTTGGTGATGTAGGCCGTTTGGGCGCCAAGTCGGGCGAGGTAGGTGGCGGTGTTCAGCGTATCACCGGCAAAGCCCAGGCGGGCTGTTCCCTGGGTCAGGTCCAGCTGGCTAAGCTCGATCATGCCTTCGCCGATGCAGGCTATGGTTGGGCGGTTCACCTGATCCTCGCGGGCTGGCTGCTGTGCAAGGGTGAAGCGGCGGGGGCGGGGTTGCAACCAGGCTGGGGTTCCGGCGGAACCGCCGGCGTGCTGCATTGAGGTTCGCGGGGGTTTCACACCCCCGGACCCCCGTGGGATATTTGGGAGCAAATGAATGGGGGGGTAATTTTGACCGGATGATCACGCGGGATCCGCTCTGGCTGTGGAACCTCAACAGGTTGTCCATGGGTTGACCTTGGCGGCTGATCGGTGGCTTTGAGTTTAGGCTGCCGTGCGGGCGGTGCCAATTGTACATGTGGGTCCATTCCGGCAGGTGGGTTTTGCGCTGCCCGGAGGTGGCGCAGGCGCGGGCATAGGCCCATTCCCTGAGCGCGGTCTGGATGAACCTTGCGGCCTTTCCGTTGGTTTTGGGCCTATAGGGCTTGGTGCGGATGTGTTTGAGGCTGAGGGCTTTGCAGGCTGCGGCGAAGGTCTTGGCCTTATAGCACGAGCCATTATCGGTCATCACACGGGTCACCGTGACACCAAGACTTTGATAATAGGCCACAGCGGCTTGCAGGGCGGCGATGGCGCTGACCGCCTTTCCGTCGGGGAAGATGCCGGTGACCGCGACGCGGGTAGCATCGTCGATGCAGGTGTGGACATATTCCCCACCGACCCCGCGCGCATTGCTCTGACCGGTGCGGTCGCCGGTGATCCGGTGTCCAACCCGTTCAAAACGGCCAAGTTTCTTGATGTCGATGTGGATCAGCCCGCCCGGCTCCTTGTAGTCGTAGCGGAGGATCGGTTCCGCGGGGACCAGGTCGCGCAGTCTCGACAATCCGGCGCGGCGCAGAACCCGGCTGACCGTGGCGGGCGAAACGCCGGTTTGCAGCGCAATATGCCGCCCGCAGAGCCGCTGGCGGCGGAGTGTGATGATGCGCCCCGCCAGCGGCTCTGCGCCCTGGGTCGGGATCAGCTTTGACCGCGAAGAACGGTCCTGCATGCCCTCCCGCCCCTCGGCCCTCCCGCCCCTCGGCCCTGAAGCGCTCGGTCCAGCGGCTCACGATCTTGGCCGAC
>JAYUGA010000080.1:0-6285 GCA_043738565.1 Rhodobacterales bacterium | reverse complement strand
CGCCAGCGGCTGAGGTATTGCGCCAAAGCCTCGTCCATCCGGTAGCAGGCGTCGTCCATTTCCGCGCAATCGTGGAAAAACCGGTGGCCCATGCTGTCCAGCGTGCAGGTGTGCAGGATGCCATAGTCAATCCCCTTGACCTCACAGAGCCGGGTCAAAGTGGCGAACAGATCGACATCGGCAGGCGTCATCTGGTTATAGCCACTATCCCCGGTCATCGTATGAAACCGCCCATGGCTGATCGGCCCCTCTGGCTCGTCATATTCAATATCTCGCACCATATCAAAGGGATGCCGGTTGAAAAACTCGCTCCAGAACGAATGCGTCACCGCCCCGGTCTTGCGTCCCGCCTTGGTCAGTTCCGAAAACACATCCGGGAATTCCAGCCGCCGCCGCGCCGCATTGCCCCAGATGCCATGCACCTGCGGCGGCACCCCGGTGTGGATCGAGGCATAGCAAGACCCGCTGGTCGACGGCAGCACCGACCGCATCCGCCACACCCGCGCCTCACCACTGGCCACCCAGCCTTCCAGATTGCCGAACAGCCGCCGCCAGTTGGCGTAGGGCACCCCGTCCAGAATGATCAGCAGCAGTCTTGTCATGCTTTTCTCCTTCCCGACGGCGGCTCGGGCTTCAGGAGTGGAAGCCTCCGGCGGGGATATTTAGGGACAGAAAGTGGGCGTCAGTTCCCCGCGCCTGCCATTTTTCGCGATTGGAGCACCGCTTCCAGCCACCCCAACCGCATTTCCGGCACGGACGACAGCAGAAGATCGGTGTAGTCATCATAGGGCGGTGTCAGCACATCACTCTTGCCGCCATAGCGCACCACCTGGCCCCGGTACATCACGGCGATCTTGTCGGCGATGGCTTTCACCGTCGCCAGATCATGGGTGATGAACAGATAGGCCACATTCTCCCGCGCCTGCAATTCCAGCAGCAGCTTCAGAATGCCGTCGGCCACCAGCGGATCGAGCGCGCTCGTCACCTCATCACAAATGATCAGCTTCGGCTTGGCCGCCAGCGCCCGCGCGATGCAGACCCGCTGCTTCTGGCCGCCTGACAATTCCGCCGGATAGCGGTCGCCATAGCCTGACCCCATCTCGATCTGGTCGAGCAATTCCTGCACCTTGGCCCGCTTTTCCGCGCCCTTGAAGCCGAAGTAAAACTCCAGCGGCCGCCCGATGATCGTGCCCACGGTCTGCCGCGGGTTCATCGCGGTATCGGCCATCTGGTAGATCATCTGGACCTCGCGCAGATCATCCTTGGTCCGCGCCGCAAGGTCCGCAGGCAACACCCGCCCCGCGAAACTGATCCGCCCCGCCGATGCCGGCAGCAGCCCGGTGATCACCCGCGCCAAAGTCGATTTGCCCGAACCACTTTCCCCGACAATGGCGAGAGTCTGCCCCGCCGCCACCTCGACCGTCACATTCTTCAGCACATCAAACCCGGTGCCCCGATAGCGGGCGGTGATCGCCTGCACCCGCAAGACCGGTTCCGCAGCCGCTTTCTCGACATGCTCAATCGACCGCACCGAAACCAGTGCCCGGGTATAAGCCTGCTGCGGCGCGTTGATGATCCGGTCGGTCGTGCCGTATTCGACCCGTCTGCCGCCGCGCAGCACCAGAATGTCATCCGCAATCTGCGCCACCACCGCCAGATCATGGGTGATGTACAAGGCCGCCACCCCGGTATCCCGGATCGCCTCCTTGATCGCCGCCAGCACCTCGATCTGCGTCGTCACGTCCAGCGCCGTGGTCGGCTCGTCGAACACCACGAGGTCCGGCTTCGGGCACAAGGCCATCGCCGTCATCGCCCGCTGCAACTGCCCGCCCGACACCTGATGCGGATAGCGCCGCCCGATGCTTTCCGGGTTCGGCAGCCCCAGCTTGCGGAACAGTTCCACCGCCCGCATTTCCGCCTCCGCCCGTGTCATCAGACCATGCAGCAGTGAAGCCTCAATTACCTGATCCAGCAGCCGCCACGCCGGGTTGAACGCCGCCGCCGCCGATTGCGCGACATACGTCACCTCATGCCCACGCATCTTCCGCAGACCAGCCGCATCAGCGCGGCGAATATCCCGCCCGTTGAACCAGACCTCACCGCCGGTCAGCCGCACTCCCCCCCGGCCATAAGCCAGCGCCGACAGCCCGATGGTCGACTTTCCCGCCCCGCTTTCGCCGATCAGCCCCAGCACGCGCCCCTTGGCGACCGACACCGACACGTCATCGACCAGCACCACATGCCGTGGTGCCTCGCCCGGCGGATACGACGTCGCCTCGATGCGCAGATTGCGAATGTCCAGCATGTCAGCCACCGCGCCCGCCTTTCAGACTGGTGGTGCGCGACAGCACCCAGTCCGCCACCAGATTGACCGATATCGCCAGAACCGCGATGCAGATGGCGGGGGCCAGCGCCGCCGGAATCCCATACACCAGCCCGGTGGCATTCTCCTTCACCAGCCCGCCCCAATCCGCCAACGGCGGCTGCACGCCCAGCCCAAGGAAGCTCAGGGTAGAGATGAACAGCACCGCAAAGATGAACCGCAGCCCGAGTTCGGCGACCAAAGGTGACAGCGCATTCGGCAGGATCTCGTGGAAGATCACCCACCTTTGCCCCTCACCGCGCAACCGTGCCGCCTCGACGTAATCCATCACCGTGATGTCCACCGCCACTGCCCGGCTCAACCGGAACACCCGCGTCGAATCCAAGAGGCCCATCACGATGATCAGCGTCGGCACTGTCACACTCAAGGCCGTCAGGATCACCAGCGCCAGAATCAGCGTCGGCACCGCCATCACCAGATCAACCAGCCGCGACATCACCTGATCGACCCAGCCGCCCGCCGTCGCCGCCGTGAAGCCCAGCACCGACCCCAGCACGAAACTCAAAATCGTCGAACAGGTCGCCACGAAGATCGTGACCTGCCCGCCATAGATCATCCGCGTCAGCAGATCGCGCCCGATGGCATCCGTCCCCAGCCAATGCGCCGAAGATATCGGATCCCACACCCCGCCCATGATCTTTGCCATGTCATAGGGCGCGACCCATTGCGCGGTCAGCGCCAGCAGAAAAAACCCAGCCGTAATCACCAGCCCGATCAATGCGGATATCGGTGTGCGCCTCATTTCGGATGCCTCAACCTGGGATTGGCGAGGATCGAGATCACGTCCGCCAGAATGTTCAGCACGATATAGACCGCAGCAAAGATCATCCCGCAGGCCTGCACCACCGGCAGATCGCGCTTGGTCACATGATCGACCAGATACTGCCCCATGCCGGGATAGACGAACACCACCTCGACCACGACCACGCCCACCACCAGATAGGCGAGGTTGATCACCACCACCGAAATGATCGGGGCCACGGCATTCGGCAAGGCGTGCCGCCAGATCACCTGCATCGGCGCCAGACCCTTCAACTCCGCCGTCTCGATATAGGCCGATTGCATCACGTTCAGGATCGCCGCCCGCGTCATCCGCATCATATGCGCCAGCACCACCATCACCAGCACGATCACCGGCAGGGCGACGGCCTGCAGCTTGGCCCCAAAGGACATGCCCGGAAACACCATCGACACCGGCTGGAACCAGTGCACCACCTGCGTCAGCAGGTAGATCACGAAATACGCCGCCACAAATTCCGGCAGGCTGATCGTGGCCAGCGTGATGCCCGAGATCAGCTTGTCCGGCCAGCGCCCGTTATAGCGTGCGGCGATCAGCCCCAGCGAAATCGCCAAAGGCACCGCAATCACCCCCGCACAGGCGGCGAGGAATACCGTGTTGCCGAAACGCTGGCCGATGCCATGGGCAATGTCCTGCCCATTGGTCAGCGCCTTGCCGAGATCGCCCTGCATGGCATGGCCAAGCCAGGTCAGATAGCGCGTCATTGCGGGCTGGTTCAGCCCCAAAGCCTCACGCAGGTTGGCCAGGGCAACCGGCGTGGCCGATTGACCCAGAATGGCCTGAGCGGTATCGCCCGGCAACATCTCGACCCCAAGGAAGATCACGAAGGACACGGCCAGCAACAGCAGCAGGCCCAGCGCGATGCGCTGGACCACCATTTTCAGGATCGGATGCACCGCGCGGATCCTCAGGCGTTCAGCCAGCACTTCGACAGCGCCTTGCCGTCCATCAGGCTGCCCGCCGGGTTCGCCACCCAGCCGCCCACTTCGGCGCGGCGCCCCTCGACCCAGTCGTTGAACATCGGGCAAATCAAGCCGCCGGTGTCGCGCACGATCTTGGCCAGCTCGCTGTACATCGCCTTGCGCTTGACCGGGTCCAACTCGCCCCGCGCCGCAATCAGCACCTCGTCGAAATGCGGGTTGATCATCTTGGTATCGTTCCAGTCGGCGGTCGAAAGGTAGGCCGTCGAATACATCTGGTCCTGCACCGGACGCCCGCCCCAATAGCTGGCGCAGAACGGGGCGACATTCCAGACGTTGGACCAATAGCCGTCATCGGGCTCCAGCTTGACCTGCAACGGTATGCCCGCCGCATTGGCCGAGGCCTGAAACAGCTGTGCCGCCTCGACCGCCCCCGGGAAGGCACCCGGTGCGACCTGCAACATCAGCGGCGATCCGTCATGACCCGACTTCTTGTAGAACTCCGCCGCCGCCGCCGCGTCATATTCGCGCTGCGGGATGCCGTCGTCGAACAGCGGGTAGGACGCGTTGATCGGAAAGTCATTGCCGCGCGACCCCATGCCGCCCAGGATCTTGTCCACCATCTCCTGCCGGTTGATCGCGAGTTTCAGTGCCATCCGCAGGTCATTGTTGTCATAGGGCGGCTTGGTGCATTCCATGATGAACACGTAATGCCCGGGGCCCGCCGCGCGCTCGATCACCACATCGGTGTTGCCTTTCAGCAGATCCACGATCTTGGGGTCGATCCGCGTCATCATGTGGATCTGGCCCGACTGGATTGCCGCCGTCCGCGCGGTGTTGTCGTTGATCGACAGCACCTCGACCTGATCGGCAAAGCCCCGGTCCGGATCCCAGTAATTTGCGTGCTTTTCGAAAGCCGTCCGCACGCCCGGTTCGTTTTCGGTGACCTTGTAAGGGCCAGAGCCGATGCCTGCCGCCGGATTATCCACACCGCCACCGGGCTGGATGACCAGGTGGTAATCGGCCATCAGGAAGGGCAGGTCAGCATTGGCCGCAGCCAGCGTCAGGGTGACCATGTCACCCTCGGCCTTCATGCCGGTGATGCCCTTGACGATGCCCGCAGCCCCCGACTGCGACTTTTCATCGGTGTGGCGCTTCAGCGTCGCCACCACATCCTCGGGCGTCAGTGTGGCGCCGTTGTGATATTCGATGCCCTTGCGGATCTTGAACATCCACTGCGTCGCATCGGCGTTGGACGAGACCTCCTCGGCCACCCGCAGACCCAGCGTGCCGTTCAGTTCCACATCGACCAGCGTCTCACCCCAGGTGGAGTTGATCACGAATGGCACATCCGAGGCCGCCAGCGCCGGATCCAGACTGTCGGTCGATTGCCCGCCCTGCACACCCGCGCGCAGCACGCCACCCTTGACCGGCCCTGCGGCCTGCGCCGCCGTGGCGAGCATCGTGCCCGCAAACGCCGAAGACACCCCCAGCGCCCCCGCCCGCCCGACAAAGTCGCGACGGCTGAGGCCGCCCTGACGCACGCGTTGTTCCAGTTCCTTGGTCATCGCAATCTCCCTGTTGCACCGCAGATCTTGGCGCCTGCGGCTTTTTGTTGATCCCTCAGTCAATAAAACGCGATTCTGCGTTCGGACCAAGGACTATTTTCAGTCGCGCCCTACACAAAACGGCGTTCCACCCTGTCGTCCCAGTTGCGTTCAAAGATCACTCGGTCACCCTCCCATGCGGTCAGGCGCGCCGCCATGCGCAGATGCGTCGCCGTCCCGGTCATTTCCGCCACGGCACGGGTGCGCACCCGCCAGTCGCCACGCGCCAGTGTCTGCTCCCAGACATGCACCGCTTTCGCTGTCAACGGATCCGCCCCGATCTCCCACCGCTCGGTCATCACTTCAGACGTGCACAGACCATGGTCCAGATTTTCAACCTCGCCGCTGTCGTCTTCGACCACCAGCGCCTGTGTGCCGGTCAGCAGATCGACCTCGACCCGCCGCGCCGCGTGGCCCTGGCGCAGCACGCGGTGGTTCCACCCCGGCGCGCCCTCCGCCTCGGGCGCATCCCAGGTCTGACCCGTGCCGTGATATACTGGCAAATCCAGCCGCCCCTTTATCACCGTCAGGCGTCCCGCCTCGGGCGAAGGCCAGACAAACGGCCAGTAGCTGTTC
>JAYUGA010000079.1:0-6293 GCA_043738565.1 Rhodobacterales bacterium | reverse complement strand
GAAGGCCGCGCCGCCTCGATCCTCAAGGGCTTGGGCTTTGACAATGACGCCCAGCAACGCCCCTGCTCGGCCTATTCCGGCGGCTGGCGCATGCGCGTCGCCCTGGCCGGTGTCCTCTTTGCCCAGCCCGACTACCTGCTCCTCGACGAGCCCACCAACTACCTCGACCTCGAAGGCGCGCTCTGGCTCGAGAGCTACCTGCAGAAATATCCCCACACCGTCATCATCATCTCCCACGACCGCGGTCTTTTGAACCGCGCCGTGCAGGGCATCCTGCATCTCGACGCCAAGAAACTGACCTACTGGACCGGCCCCTATGACCAGTTCGCCCGCCAGATGGCCGAACGCCGCGCCGTGTTGCAAGCCGAGGCGAAAAAGCAGGAACTTCGCCGCGCCCACCTGCAATCTTTCGTGGATCGCTTCAAAGCCAAGGCTTCCAAGGCGGTACAGGCCCAGTCCCGGGTGAAAATGCTGGAGAAAATGGTGACGATCACCGCCCCCGAGGATGCCAAAAAGGTCGTCTTCACCTTCCCGAAACCCGAGGAACTGTCGCCGCCGATCATCAACATGGAGGGCGTGGCGGTTGGCTATGGCGGCCCCCTCATCCTCAAAAAGCTCTCGCTCCGCATCGACCAGGACGACCGCATTGCCCTCTTGGGTCGCAATGGCGAGGGCAAATCCACCCTCTCCAAACTGCTCGCCGGCAAACTCCAGTCCGCCGAAGGCCGCCTGACAAAATCCTCCAAACTCCGCATCGGCTATTTCGCCCAGCATCAGGTCGACGAGCTGCACATCGACGAAACCCCGCTGCAACACATCCAGCGTCTGCGCCCCGCCGAAGGCCAGCCCCGCCTGCGCGCCCGCCTCGCCGGCTTCGGCCTCGGTGCCGACCAGGCCGAAACCGCGGTTGGCAGGCTATCAGGTGGCCAGAAGGCCCGGCTTTCCCTGCTGATCGCCACCATCGACGCCCCGCACCTCTTGATCCTCGACGAACCCACCAACCACCTCGACATGGAAAGCCGCGAGGCACTGGTCGAGGCTCTCACCGAATACTCGGGTGCCGTCATCCTCGTCAGCCACGACATGCACCTGCTGTCCCTCGTCGCCGACCGCCTGTGGCTCGTCAAAGGCGGTGCCGTCACCCCCTATTTCGACGATCTGGAGGCCTACCGCCGTCAACTCCTCGCCGGAGATGAAGACAGCAAACCCACCGCCAAACCCATCGAAAAACCCAGAAAAGCCAGCCGCGACGACATCACCGCCTACCGGCTAGAGGTGCGCAAGGCCGAAGAACGCCTCGCCAAACTCAACGACATGCGCGACAAACTGGCGAAAAAACTCGCCGACCCAGCCCTGTATGAGGACGCCCGCAAAGGCGAACTTGCCACCTGGAACGGCAAATACGCCGAGGTGATGGGCGCATTGGACAAGGCCGAGGCGATGTGGCTCACCGCCTCCGAACGCCTCGAAAGCGCCAGTTAACCCCATTTTCTGTCCCCAAATATCCCCGCCGGAGGCTCTTTTTTCCACCACTCCGGATCTCAATAGAAAACCAATTTTTCGCGGAATAATTGCCCGCCACCGGGGCATCCGAATCGCCTTCCCCCAACCCGGTTCCGCCCCTACCCTGTCCCGACCCGACCAAGGGCCACCGATGTCTCCCTTCCTGATCACCGCCTTCGCCACGCTCTTCGTCGTGATCGACCCGCCGGCTCTGGTGCCGCTGTTCATCGCTCTGACCCAGGGCATGGACACCGCCCATCGCCGCGCGCTTGCCCAACGCGCCCGCATCATCGCCGCCGTGCTCCTGACCCTGTTCGGCGAGGCCCTGCTGGGCTTCATCGGCATCTCGATGCCTGCCTTCCGCATTGCCGGTGGCATCTTGCTGTTTCTCACCGCGCTCGACATGCTGTTCGAACGCACCCAACGCCGCGAAGGCCAGCAGCCCGACCCACACCATGACCCCTCGGTCTTCCCCCTCGCCACCCCGCTGATCGCCGGTCCTGGCGCCATCGCCTCGATGATCCTCCTGATGGGCCAGTCCGGCCCGGGCTGGTCCGGTCGCATCGCCGTCCTCGCCCTCCTCTATGCGATGATCCTCGCCGCCTTCCTGTTCCTGCTCGCCTCCGCCCCGCTCGAGCGCCTGCTCGGCCGCACCGGCACCGTGGTCATCACCCGGCTTCCGGGCATGCTGCTCGCCGCCCTCTCGGTCCAGTTCGTGATCGACGGCATCCGCGGCACCGGCTTGATCGGGTGAGCCCGCCCGCTTACCTGACCCTGATGCTAAGTGGCGACGACACCATGCGACTGGTCTACCTCGGCCTCCTGCTGGCGGCGATTTCCGGCTGGATCATGGTCGAGTTTCGCAAACGGATGGGCCAGACCCTGCGGACCGCCCTTGCCTGGGGCATGATCTTTGTCGGCCTGATGGCGGGCTACGGCCTCTGGGGCGACATCCGCCGCGACATCCTGCCCCAGCAGATGGTCGAGACCGGCCAGATCACCATCCCCCGCGCCGCCGATGGCCATTACCATCCCAGCTTGACCATAGGCGACCAGACCATTCACTTCATCGCCGATACCGGGGCCAGTTCGGTGGTCCTGAGCCAGGCCGACGCCCGCAAACTCGGGCTGGACCCCGGCCGCCTTGCCTATGTCGGGCGGGCGATGACCGCCAATGGCATGGTCCGCACCGCCAGCGTCACCTTGCGGGATGTCAGCTTCGGCCCCTTCCACGACGCCAGCCTTCTGGCCGAGGTCAACGACGGCCCGATGGACACCTCACTTCTGGGCATGACCTACCTTGACCGCTTCCGCGTCACCATGGCCGGCGACCAGATGATCCTGTCGCGCTGAACCGTGCGCCGCGTTAATCCCGAAATCCCCCCAAAACGTAGAGACGCAAGCAAGACGCGGGCAAGACTGCCAACCCAACCCAAATCCCGAGCATTAACTGACAATTTCGCCCCGATTCGCGCCGCCGCCGAAATTCCCCCGCTCAGTCTTGCTGAGCCGCCGCCTTCTCCAGCTTCTTGACCCAGGATCCCGTCTCATCCGCCCAATACTGCGCCGCCAGGCCCCAGCCGGTCAGTTGCGTCCACTGCCCGCGCGCCGCCTGCACCGCCGCCTCATCGCTGCCGTCAAACAGCAGCCAGACCCGCTCCAGCGCCACCACCTCCTGACGCGAAACCAGAGCCCCGCCCAGCAGCATCAACCCCTTGGCCGCATTGGCGATTTCACCCTGCCCCAACAACACCGGCTGCACGGCCTCATGGGCACCGCCCTGCATGCCGTGCGGCAGAAAGCCATCCTCCGGCCCCAGCCACAGCTTTGCGTCAAGATGGTCCAGCAACCCCTTGTCCGGGCAGCGTAAAAACACATTCCACCCCTGCCCCGCCGCCCGGGTCAGCAGCGTCGCCACCAGATCATCCAACCCCGAGCGGGTCAGATGATAAAAGACCGCCGTGGCACTCACTTTGTCTCGAACCTGTCCAGGATCAAGCGGTTCAGTGCCGCCACACCCCAACCGGTAGCGCCCTTGGGCGACAATGGCAGGTCAGACTTCACCAGCGCCGTCCCGGCAATGTCCAGATGCACCCACGGCATCCCCTCCTTGATGAACCGCTTGATGAACTGCGCCGCCACAATCGCGCCGCCCTCACGCCCCCCGACGTTCATCATATCCGCGACCCGGGACTTCAACCGGTCATCATAAGCCTGCCCCATCGGCATCCGCCATGCCCCCTCTCCCTCGCTCGCCGCCGCCTTCAGGAAGGCATTGCAAAGATCATCGTCATTCGAGAATACTCCCGTGTTTTCATGGCCTAACGCGACGATGATCGCACCGGTCAGCGTCGCCAGATTGATGATCCCCGACGGGTTGAACCGCTCCTGCGCATACCACAGGACATCCGCCAGAACCAAGCGCCCCTCGGCATCGGTATTGATCACCTCCACCGTATCGCCCTTCATCGAGCGCAGCACATCGCCTGGTCGCTGCGCCCGCCCGTCCGGCATGTTCTCGACAATGCCGACCAGCCCCACGACATTGGCGCGGGCCCCGCGCAAAGCCAGAGTGCGCATCACCCCCGCCACGACGCCGGCACCGCCCATATCCATCGTCATTTCTTCCATGCCGCCAGCACCTTTGATTGAAATGCCGCCGGTATCGAACACCACACCTTTGCCAACCAAAGCAAAGGGTTGCGCGTCCTTCTTGCCACCATGCCATTGCAGGACCACAACCTTGGTCGGGCTGTCCGAACCCTGGCCCACCCCCAGCAGCAACCGCATCCCCAGCCGCTCCAGCGCCTCTTCCTCCAGCACCTCGACCTCGACGCCAAGTTCGCGCAGCCCCAACAAACGCTCGGCAAATTCAAAGGTTGTCAGCACATTGGACGGCTCGTTGACCAGATCGCGGGTGAAAAACACCCCCTCCGCCACAGCCATCCCCGGCGCAGCAGCCGCCACCATCGCATCCGGTGCCGAGACCATGAACTCTACCGCCCCCAGCACCGATTTTTCGCCCGACTTATGCGCGTCGAACTCATAGGCCCGCAGCGTTAACCCCAACGCAATATCGGCGGCCCTAGAATGGGTCTCCGCCAGCACAAGAACACCCGCCGCAGCCAACCCCCGCCCAATCGCCCCACCCGCCTTGCGCGCGGTGGCCTGATCGGTCCTGCGCGGCAATTTGACAACCTGCACCGCATCGGCAGCAAGACCCGCTGGAAACGCCAGATCGGCTGTCTCTCCCGCTTTCAGCTTGGCATATTTCTCCGACGCCATGAACCGCCGCAGCGCCCCGCGCATCAACCGGTCCAGTCGCCGCGCTGCCGGGGATTTCGGCGCATCGCCTTCGACCAGAACCACAATCCGCCCCGGCCGTGTCGCCAGCGCCTCCAGATCGGTGGCAATATACTGCGGCGTGACGGGTTTGGTCATGGAGTTCTCCGGGAACTGGGGGCGCACTTCGGGCGCAACTTTGCGCAAGGCTAGTGCGACCCCTGCCAAATGGCCAGATATGAGTTTTCCCCGCCCGGTTTTTCCGGTAGCGTTCCGCCAGCTTGATAGGGAGCGCCGGACGCGTGCCAAGATTCGACCGATACATCCTGTCGCAAATGCTTACCCTGTTTGGCTTTTTCGCCCTCGTGCTGGTTGGAGTGTACTGGATCAACCGCGCCGTTGGCCTGTTTGACCAGTTGATCGGCGACGGCCAGTCCGCCCTGGTTTTCCTTGAATTTTCGCTGCTGACCCTGCCCAATGTCATCAAACTGGTGCTGCCCGTCGCGGCCTTCATCGCCACGGTCTATGTCGGCAACCGCCTGATGATGGAAAGCGAGCTGGTGGTGATGCAGGCCACCGGATTCTCTGCCTTCCGCATGGCGCGCCCGGTCCTGTATTTCGGCCTCTGCGTCACCGCGATGATGCTGGTCCTCGTCCATGTTCTGGTGCCCGCCAGCCGCGAGATGATGGCCTCCGAACGTGCCGCCATGTCGGAAAACATCACCGCCCGCTACCTCACCGATGGCCAGTTCACCCATCCCGCCAAGGGCGTCACGCTCTATATCCGCGAAATCTCCCCCTCGGGCGAGCTTTTGGACATGTTCCTGTCGGACGAACGATCCGCCACCACCCGCACCACCTATACCTCGCGCAATGCACTGTTTGCCCGCGGCGATGCCGGGCCAAAACTGATCATGTTCAATGGCATGGCGGAAATGCTGGACCGCAAGACCGACCGGCTTTCGGTCACGCGCTTTGCCGATTTCACCTATGATCTGGGCGCCTTGTTGACCGGCAGCGTCGCCCCCAAACGCAGCTCGGCCGAACTTTCGACGGCCGATCTGCTGTGGCCCACCGACGCCATCGTGACCGAAACCGGGGAATCCCGCGCCGCCCTGCTGTTTGACGCGCACAGCCGGTTTGCCGAGCCGCTGACGGCCACTTCGGTCGCCCTGATCGGGTTTTCGGCGCTGCTGCTGGGCGGGTTCAGCCGTTTTGGCCTGTGGCGGCAGGTCCTGCTGGCCGTGGTGCTGCTGGTCATCGTGCAGGCGATCGCCACCGTTGCCACCGAACAGGGCATCAGGTTCGCCCAGGGCTGGATGCTGTCCTACCTGGCACCGCTGACCGGCCTTGTCCTGGCCGCCGTCATGCTGTGGTGGGCCAACCGCCCCCGCCGCGTGCCCATCAGCGCGTTGCCGGCATGACACTGAACCTCTATATCGCAAAACGCTTCCTTTGGCTGTTCCTGCGGGTGTTTGCCGGCTTTTTCGCCATCATGCTGATGATCG
>JAYUGA010000078.1:0-6310 GCA_043738565.1 Rhodobacterales bacterium | reverse complement strand
CGGCAAGGGTGGCCAGCGTGGCGCGGTGCAGATGCTGATCGGGGGTCGAAACACTTTCGGCCAGCAGCGCGGGCGTGTCGGCAGACAACCCCGCCGTCATCAGCCGCGCCGCCAGTTCGGCAAAGGTCCGTTTGCCCATGAAGATCACCGTGGTCGCCGCAGGATCGGCCAGGGCGGCCATATTCAGATCCTCGGGCAAGGCCCCCGTCACATCATGGCCGGTGACAAACTGCACCCGCCGCGCCGTCAATCGCCGGGTCAGGGGAATGCCCGCCGCCGCCGCCGCCGAGGCCGAGGTGACGCCGGGAATGATCTCGAACCCGATGCCGGCCGCCCGGCAGGCGTCGATCTCTTCCTCCAGCCGCCCGAACAGCCCGCAATCGCCCGACTTCAGCCGCACGACCTTTGCGCCTGACCGCGCATATTCGACCAGCAGCCGACTGACCTGATCCTGCTTCGGCGACACCCGCCCCGCCCGTTTGCCGACCCCCACCATGTCGGCGCCCACCCGCGCCAGCGCCAGTATCGGCCCCGATGACAGGTCGTCAAACAGCACCGCATCGGCGGCGGCAATCCGGTTCACTGCCTTGACCGTCAGCAATTCCGGGTCGCCCGGACCGGCGGAGACGAAGGATACAAAACCGGTCATGTCGCCTCTGCAATCAGGTGGAAAAACGATCCGGTGACCGTGCCGCGCCGCGAACCGGTTTCGGGAACCATCGAACCTTCGGCATCCAGGACATCGGCCAGCGGCGCATCGGGCTGGCGCTGGATGGTGGAATAATGAAACTCATGGCCGCGCAGCCGTGCGCCCTTGGCATGGCCGGGAATCGGGCTGGCCAGCGTGGCAAACCGGTAGCCAAGGTGCATCTTGCGACTTTGGAAACTGGTCTCCAGTCCCAGCAGCCCGGCCATTTCATGGCGCTGACCGCCCTTGTCGATCAGACCCGCGCCCAGCACCATATAGCCACCGCACTCGCCGTGCACTGGCCGGGTTTCGGCGAAGTGCCGCAACCCCTTGCGGAAATTGCCCGCCGCCGCAATGCGCCCGCCATGCAGTTCCGGATAGCCGCCCGGCAGCCAGCAGATGTCAGCCAATGGGTCCGGTGCCTGATTGGCCAGCGGCGAGAACGGCACAATCTCGGCCGCTGCCCGGCGCCAGCCATCTATAAGATGCGGATAGAGGAAGGAAAACGCCGCGTCCTGCGCCAGGGCGATGCGCTGACCGGGTGGGGTGATTTTCCCAAAGCCCCCTTGTGGCGGTTTGCCGGGTCGCGCGACGGCAAGCACCGCGTCAAGATCGACATGCGCCGCCACAAACCGCGCCGCTTCGGCCAGCATCGGCTCCAGTTCCGGCAGTTCCGCCGCCTGCACCAGGCCCAGATGGCGTTCCGGCATCCCGATCGCCGCATGACGCGGCAAGGCGCCCAGCACCGCAATCCCCGCCAGCGCCATCCCGGCCCGCACCAGCCGCTCGTGCCTTGGCGAGGCGACCCGGTTCAACACCACCCCAGCCAACGTCAGACCCCTGCGATAGGCCGCCAGACCCACCGCAATCGCCGCCGCCGTCTGGGCCTGACCGGAAACGTCGATCACCAGCACCACCGGCCAGCCCAGCAGCACCGCAAGGTCCGCCGAAGCCCCGGTGCCAATCTCACCCGCCACCGCGACCCCGTCATGCAATCCCATCGAGCCTTCCGCGATCACCAGATCAGCGCCCGCCGCCTTGTCCAGCAGACCCGCGATCATCCCCGGCCCCATCGCCCAGCTGTCCAGATTGAACGAGGGCCGCCCGGTCGCCGCCCGGTGAAACGCCGGGTCGATATAATCCGGCCCCGCTTTGTAGGGCTGCACCACCAGCCCCCGGTCCCGAAACGCCCGCGCCAGACCCAGCGTCAGCGTGGTCTTGCCGGTGCCAGAGGCCGACGCGGAGATGAGCAATCCCGGCGGCGTCATGGCACCTCCGGGAACCGCGGGTCGGTGCCGACCGGGCGATAGCGGCGGTCATAATCCCCAGCATACAGGCGGCTGTCGCTGAACCCCTCTGCCGCCAAGGCCCATCCCACCAGAATAAGCGCCGTGCGGTCAATCTCCGGTCCGACGGTGGCTGCGATCGTGCCCAGCGTCGCGCGGATCACCCGCTGATCCGGCCACGACGCCCGCCACACCACCGCCACCGGGCAATCCGGCCCGTAGTGCGGCACCAGCTGCGCCACCACCTCGGCCAAGGCATGCACCGACAGATGTACCGCCAAAGTCGCCCCGGTCGCCGCAAACGCCGCCAGAGTTTCGCCCGCAGGCATCGGTGACGCCCGCCCGGAGGTGCGCGTCAGCACCACCGACTGCGCCACGCCCGGCAGGGTCAGTTCCACCGCCAAAGCCGCCGCCGCCGCCGCAAAACTCGGCACGCCGGGTGTCACGTCATAGGGGATGTCCAGCGCCCTGAGTCGCCGCAACTGTTCGCCCATCGCCGACCAGATCGACAGATCGCCCGAATGCAGCCGCGCCACATCGAAGCCCTGGGCGTGGGCGGCGGCAATCTCCGCCATGATCTCGTCCAGCGCCAAGGCTGCGGTATTGACGATCCGCGCCCCTGCGGGGCAATGCGCCAGCACCCCCACCGGCACCAGCGACCCGGCATACAGACAGACCGGACAGGCCGCGATCAGATCGCGCCCGCGCAGCGTCAGCAAATCCGCAGCCCCCGGCCCCGCCCCGATGAAATGCACCGTCATTGCCGCAGCCCCTCCGCAATCGCCGCCACCGCCATCCCGTCCGGCGAGGTGACCCGCCCCACCACCAGCCGCGCCCCCTGCCCCGCCGCCGCCAAGGCCGAAGCCTCTGCCACCGACCCGGTGCCATAGAGCGCCCTGACCCTGCCCGATCCCGCAACCGCTTGCAGCCCCATCGCCTGAACGGAAACCCCGATCACCGGCACCCCCAACTGCTCTGCCAGTGCCTTTAACCCCATCACCTTGTCCTCGGCCGTCGCCAGTGCCGCCACATCGCCACCCGCCAGTGCCAAGGCCGCCCGCAGGCTGTCAAGACTTGCCGCGCGGCGAAAGCCAAAGCCGGCCACCCTCATCTGACGGCACTCCACTGAACCACCGGCCGGAGCGGCTGCCAGCCCCGTCTGCTGCCCAAAGGCCCCGCCTCCGCCAGTTCGATCCGCAGCAGCGCGCCGCCCTTGTCGCCCTGCCAGCGGATCAGCAACGCCTCGGTTTCCAGCGTCACGCCATTGACCACCAGCCGCCCGCCCTGCGGCAGCACAGGCCAAACCGCCGCCAGCACCGCCTCCGACGCGCCACCGCCGATGAACACCACATCCGGCGGCGGTAAATCCGCCAACCCTTCCGGCACCCGCGCCTCCGTCACCAGATACCGGTGCCCCAGCCCGAAGTTCTCGGCATTGCCCCGCGCCCGCGCCGCCCGCACCGGGTCCGCCTCCAGCGCATGCGCCACCGACCCGGTTGCCGCCAGCAGAAACTCGATCGCCACCGACCCCGAGCCGCTGCCGATGTCCCACAACACCTCGCCGGGCCGTGGTGCCAGCGCCGACAGGGTCATCGCCCGGACCGCACGCTTGGTGATCTGGCCATCATGCTCGAACATCTCGTCCGGCAAGCCAGAGGCCCGCGCCATCCCCACCCCGACAGCCTCGATCGCCACCGCCACCGGGGCCGCAATCGTCCCGGCCGCAAACCGATCCGCCCGCACCTTCCAGACCTTTTCGCGCGGGCCGCCCAAAGCCTCCATCCCCCACAGCGTCGATGCGCCAAAACCCTGCGCGGCCAGATAAAACGCCAGTTCCGCCACCGCCGCCCCATCGCGCACCAGGCAGATCAGCCGCTGCCCCCGCGCCAGCACCGGGCGCAACCGGGCCAGAGGTGCCGCGTGCAGACCCAGACAAATCACCTCCTCCAACCGCCAGCCAAGCCTTGCCGCCACCAGCGAAAACGTCGAAGGTGCCGGAAATGCCCGCCACTCCGCCGGCGCCAGATGCGCCGACAGCGTGCCACCCACCCCGTGCCAGAACGGATCGCCCGAGGCGAGAACCGCCACGTTCCGCCCCCGCAGCGCCAGAACCGGGGCCAGATCAAACGGCACCGCCCAGACCCGCCCCTGCACTCCCGCCCGTTCCAGGTGCCGCGCCCCGCCAAAGATGAATTCCGCCGCCGCAAGCGCCGCACGGCTTGCAGAGGTCAGCCCCGCCAGTCCATCCTCGCCCAGACCGATGATCGACAGCCAAGGTTCAGCCATGACCCGCATCCTTCTGCTTGGCGGCACCACCGAGGCCAATGAAATGGCCCGCGCCCTGGTCGCTACCGGGCTGAACGCCCGCTATTCCTACGCCGGCCGCACCGAAAGTCCCACAGCGCAGCCGATCCCGCAGCGCACGGGCGGTTTTGGTGGAGTATCCGGCCTTATCCGCTACTTGCAGACCGAAGCTATCACACATGTCATCGACGCCACCCACCCCTTCGCCGCCGGAATGCGCCGCAACGCCGTCGCCGCCTGTGCCGCTGCCGGAGTGCCGCTGATGGCGCTGGAACGCGCGCCGTGGGCCGGTGACGGCTGGACCCATGTGGGTGATGTAAGTGCCGCCGTGCAGGCCCTGCCCGGCGAACCTGCCCGCGTCTTTCTGGCCATCGGTCGGCAAAACCTGACGCCCTTCGCCGCAAAGCCGCAGCATCACTACCTGCTGCGATTGGTTGATACGCCCACCGAACCGCTGCCGTTGCCCCAGTCCATCGCGGTGATCGCGCGCGGTCCCTTCACGCTGAACGGTGACCTTGCGTTGCTGAAAACCTACCGCATTCAATGGCTTGTCGCCAAGAACTCTGGTGGTTCCGGTGCCCGTGCCAAACTTGACGCCGCCCGCATACTGGCGCTGCCGGTGATCCTGATCGACCGCCCACTGGTCCCGCCCCGCCCCAGTGTCGAGACAGTGGCCGAAGTGATGCACTGGCTCGCTCATCCCGCACTCCGCGGCGTGTAGACATGTTTCCCGACCCGCCGCGTCGCCGAATTGCCCAGAATGACGACGGTTCGCATATCTGCCATTTCGGGCCGCGCCTCGGCCAAAGTCAGCGTCAGAACATGCTGTTCCGGCGTGCTGACCGCGCGGGCAAAGCTGATCAGCCGCGCAGGCCCGCATTCCTGCTGCAACACCTCCAGCACCCGCGCAAAGCCCTCTGGCCTCATGGCTGAACGCGGGTTGTAAAACGCCATCGCAAAGTCCGCCTGGCACCCCAGCCGCAACCGCCGCTCGATAATTGCCCAGGGTTTCAGGTTGTCCGACAGGTTGATCGCGCAGAAATCATGACCCAGAGGCGCACCAATCGCCGCGGCAGCCGCCAACATGGCGGTAATCCCTGGCAGCACCCGGATGTCCAGGGTCTGCGCATCCGCCCAGCCCTCCAGCGCCTCAAACACCGCAGAGGCCATCGCAAACACCCCCGGATCACCGGAGGAAACCACCACAACCCTCTGACCCGAAAGCGCCATTTCCAAAGCATGGCGCGCCCGGTCCCTCTCCACCCGGTTGTCGGTCGCATGCAGCCGCAACCCAGCCCGAGCCGCGATGCGGGCGACATAGGGGATATATCCCACCACGTCGGTCGCCGTGGCCAGCGCCGCCGTGACCTCCGGCGTCACCAGCGCCTCCGCCCCCGGCCCCAGCCCGGCGATCACCAATGATCCGGTCATCCCACGGCCTCCGGGCGCCGGCCATTGCCATGCACCAGCACGATGGCAAAATAGGGACAGCTCAGGTCATCAGTTTCAGAAAGCCGCGCAATCCGTTGATTTGGCATGGTTCCCGCTTCGACCAGCCAGGCCGCCTCCAGCCGACCCGCCGCTGCCAGTGCCCGGCGGATCTTGGGCAGGTTGCGCCCGGTTTTCATCAGGACCAGCGCATCGGCGGCCTGCATGTGCCGCACCAGATCAGTTTCCGCCAAGGTGCCCATCAGCACCGTCATCACATCATCGCCCCAGGTGATCGGCAGGCCGGTGGCGTGCCAACAGCCAGCCATTCCGGTGATGCCCGGCACCACTTCGACCACCACGCGGCCATGCAGGCGACTGTGCAGATGCATGAAGGATCCATAGAAAAACGGGTCGCCCTCGCACAGAACAACGATGTCGCAGGTTTTGGCGAGGACCTGCAGCCGACCGGCACAATCGTCGTAGAACCGCGCCAATGCGGCATTATAGGCAGGGCTGTCGAACCGAAGTTCGGTTGTGACCGGATATTCCATCGGGTGTTCCACCACACCTTCGCGCAACAGGCCTGCCACGATGCGCCGCG
>JAYUGA010000077.1:0-6315 GCA_043738565.1 Rhodobacterales bacterium | reverse complement strand
CGGTGTCGCGCGGATAAATCCGGCTCAGACCGACGCCGGGGGTGACACCGGGCAAAGCCGGGGCGTTCAGCGCGACCTTGGAAAGTTCGTCCCAGCTCAGCCGGTCCGCCACCGGGATCGGCACGAAGGACGAATTGCGGGCCACATCCTTCAGGATGCGGGCCATGTCGGTTTCGGTCATCGGGATCAGATGGCTCAGCCGGTTCAGCACCAGTTGCACATCGCCTGCGCCTTCGCGGGTGATCACGACGCGGTAGTTCTGTTCGTTCCCGGCGATCAGCTTGCCATTCCGGTCCTGAATCAACCCGCGTGCTGGCGGGATCAGTTGAATGTTGATGCGGTTTTCTTCCGCCAGAAGGCGGAACTGATCGGCCTGATCGACGCCAAGATAGTGCATGCGGCCGCCCAGAACCGCCATCGTCGCCGTCACCGCCCCGCCCATGAACAGGGCACGGCGGGTGATGTGCTTGGCGCTGTCTTCACTGTCGCGGGAGGTGCGTCTCACATCGGCCTCCCGTAGCTGTCCAGCTCGCCGGTGGCGGGTTTGTGCAAGTCAAGCCCGTAGCGCGATACCGCAACGACAAAGGGGTAGGCCACGATCGACCACAGGATCTGCACCAGCGCAAAGCCAAAGGCGGGCTGCGGCAGGAAAGACATCGCCAGAATGACCCGGTAGGTCACGAAGATCGCCACCATCAGGCCCGCCACCAGCAGCCATTCGACGCCAAAGTTCAATTCCCGCGTCAGCGCCACGCGCGACCGGATGAATTCCGATCCCAGGATGACCAGCCCGGTCCACAGACCCGGTGGCCGCATCAGCAGCATGTCTTCCAGCAGCAGCACTGCCGCAATCATCAGCACCGGCAGATAGTCCGGCCGCCGTACCGTCCATGCCAGGATCAGACACAACAGCAAATCCGGCCCCGGCAGATGACCCGCCGTCGCCGGCAGCGGCAGCAGCTTGAGAAACATCAACAGTGCCGCCACCGCCAGAAACAGCAGCCGGTGCAGCCAGACCGAGTTGATCCAGCCCTCAACCATTGCCGCCCCCCGTCTCGGACGGCCCGGTCAGGCCAGGACCGGGCAGCAGCGGTCCCTGATAGCCCGCGGGCAGGGCTTTTGGCGGTTCGGGGGCCAGCAGCGCCCCGGCGTCCGTGATCGGTTCCGCCTGAAGACTGCGCAGCACGCGCAGGAATTCCAGCCGCTGATAATCGGCGGCCAGCACCACCCGCAGCCGTTTGTCGGCACCAAGGGCAACCGTGCCCACCAGCAGACCGGCCGGAAACACCTCGCCATCGCCAGAGGTGACGACCTGATCGCCGGGCTGCACCTGATCGGGCTGTTCCATGAAATCCAGGGGAGGCTGGGTGGTATTGTCACCAGACAGGATCGCCTTTTGGCCAGTGGCCTGCACCACAACCGGCACCCGGGAGTTGCTGTCGGTCAGCAGGATCACCCGCGCCGTCCGCTCCCCCACTCCCGAAATCCGGCCAACCAGACCAATGCCGTCCATCGTCGCCCAGCCGTCCCGGATGCCATCGCGGGCCCCCACATTCAGCAGAACCGACTGCCGGAAGGGCGAGCCCGAATCCGCCAGCACCACCCCGGTCACATGGGTCAGCATCGGGTCGAGCCGCACCTGATTGAGGTCCAACAGGCGGGCGTTCTTCTGCTCCAGTTGCAGCGCCGCCTCTTTCCACGCCTTCATCTGCTGCAATTCGTCGCGCAACTGCTGGTTCTGTTCGTAAAGCCGGGCGTAAGACTGGAAATTGTCGATCATCGAGGCGGCTTTGGTCACCGGCACCATCGCCCAACTGAAATTCGGCACCACCGCGTCAACCAATGCGGTGCGGAACCGTTCCACCCTTGGGCTGTCAATGCGCCACAACAGGAACAGCGCCAACAGCAGCACCACCAACAGCCCCACCAGCACCCGGCGCAGCGGGCGGGAGAATTCCTCGGAACCATAGGTGCGCATCTTGGCCATCGGGCGCTTTCAGGCAATCAGGGCGCATCCCGAAACGTGTGCAGCGGTTTTCGGACCAGATGCGCGGAAGAACAGAGCGGGGCTAGCTGTCGTAGTCGATCACATGCCGCAATTGCTTTTCATATTCCAAGGCCTTGCCGGTGCCCAGTGCGACGCAGTTCAAAGGTTCGTTGGCCACCGAGATCGAAAGCCCGGTCTGTTCGCGCAAACTCAGATCCAGATCACCCAGCAAGGCACCGCCGCCGGTCAGCATGACGCCACGGTCCACGATATCCGCGGCGAGGTCAGGGGGAGTGGTTTCCAAGGCCTGCATCACCGCATCGCAAATCTGTTGCACCGGTTCGGACAGCGCTTCGGCCACTTGCGCCTGATTGATCTCGGTCTCCTTCGGCACCCCGTTCAAAAGGTCGCGGCCCCGGATGGTGATCGACGCGCCACGGCCATCGTCGGGCATCCGCGCCGTGCCGATGGTGGTCTTGATCCGTTCGGCGGTCTGTTCGCCGATCAGCAGGTTCTGATGGCGGCGCAGATAGCTGATGATCGCCTCGTCCATCCGGTCGCCACCGACACGCACCGAGCGGGCGTAGACGATGTCACCCAAGGACAGCACCGCAACTTCCGTGGTGCCGCCACCGATATCGACGACCATGTTGCCGGTCGGATCGGTGATCGGCATGCCTGCGCCAATCGCCGCCGCAATCGGTTCGGCAATCAGGCCGGCGCGACGGGCACCCGCCGACAGGACCGACTGCCGGATCGCGCGCTTTTCCACCGGGGTCGCACCATGTGGCACGCAGACGATGATCTTGGGTTTGCTGAACGTCGACCGCTTGTGGACCTTGCGGATGAAATGCTTGATCATTTCTTCCGCCGTATCAAAGTCGGCGATCACGCCATCGCGCATCGGGCGGATCGCCTCGATCGAACCCGGGGTGCGGCCCAGCATCAGCTTGGCATCCTCGCCCACCGCCAGCACCTGCTTCTTGCCGTCCTTGACGTGATAGGCGACCACCGAAGGCTCGTTCAGCACGATGCCCTTGCCCCGCACATAGACCAGAGTATTGGCCGTACCAAGGTCGATCGCCATATCTGACGAGAAGAGGCCGGAGAGTAACCACATGCTAAAGCGCCTTCGTGTTCGCAAAAGATAAGTGCCCGCGACTCGGGGGTGCACCCCAAGGCGAGCGCCTTCATATACGGGTTACGCGGGGCGAGGGAAAGGGCAGACTAAGGGTCGGGCGGATTGGCGCCCGACCCCCAAGTTGTTGTGATTCCACAACATTTCAGTGCCTATTTGACGCCGGATTGCGAGGCATCCTTGTAGTAAACGGACTTTACATCCGAATCCGGTGCCGATTTCTGCCGCCGCTGGATCAGCCGGTTCAGCGCATTTACATAGGCTTTGACGCTGGCAACCACCGTATCGGTATCCGCCGAGGTGCCGGTGGCGATGCGGCCATCCTCTTCCACCCGCACCGAAACCGTGGCCTGCGCGTCGGTGCCTTCGGTCACCGCGCTCACCTGATACAGCTGCAAACTGGCCCGGTGCGGATAGAGCATCTTGACCGCATTGAACGCCGCATCGACCGGCCCGTCACCGGTCGCATCAATCGAATGATCCACCCCGTCGATGGTCAGCGTCAGTTCCGCCTCCTGCGGCCCTTCGGTGCCACAGACCACGCGCAGCCGTTTGACATGCAGCATGTCATGCGCTTCTTGCGCCCCCTGATCCTGCACCAGGGCGATCAGGTCGTCGTCGAAGACTTCCTTCTTGCGGTCGGCCAGCGCCTTGAACCGCACGAAAACGTCGTTCAGCTGGTTGTCCGCCATCTCGTAGCCCAGATCGCGCAGCTTGGCCCGCAACGCCGCGCGACCGGAATGCTTGCCCATCACCAGCGAGGTATCGGCGAGGCCAATGTCCTGCGGCCGCATGATCTCGAACGTCTCGGCGTTTTTCAGCATGCCGTCCTGATGGATGCCCGACTCGTGGGCAAAGGCGTTCTTGCCGACGATGGCCTTGTTGAACTGCACCGCAAAACCCGAAACCGAAGACACCTTCCGCGACAGGTTCATGATCTTGGTGGTGTCGATCCTTGTCTGATAGGGCAGAATGTCATTGCGCACCTTCATCGCCATGACGACCTCTTCCAGCGCGGTATTCCCGGCCCGCTCGCCCAGCCCGTTGATCGTGCATTCGATCTGCCGCGCCCCGGCCTCGACCGCAGCCAGTGCGTTCGCCGTCGCCATGCCAAGATCGTTGTGGCAATGGGTGGCGAAGATGATCGCATCCGCCCCCGGAACCCGTTCCAAGAGCATCCTGATCAGGTTCGAACTTTCGCGCGGCGCGGTGTAGCCGACGGTGTCGGGAATGTTGATCGTGGTCGCCCCGGCCCTGATCGCAATCTCCACCACCCGGCACAGGTAGTCATGCTCGGTCCGCGTCGCGTCCATCGGGCTCCACTGGACGTTGTCGCACAGGTTGCGGGCGTGGGTCACGGTGTCGTGGATGCGTTCGGCCATCTGGTCCATGTCCAGATTGGGGATGGCGCGGTGCAGCGGCGAGGTGCCGATGAAGGTGTGGATGCGCGGCGATTTCGCATGGCGCACCGCATCCCAGCAGCGGTCGATGTCCTTGAAATTCGCCCGCGCCAGCCCGCAGATCGTGGCAGTCTGCGCCAGCCTGGCAATCTCGGACACCGCCGCGAAATCGCCTTCCGAGGCGATCGGGAAACCGGCCTCGATGATGTCCACCCCCATTTCGTCCAGAAGGGTGGCAATCTCCAGCTTTTCGGTATGGGTCATCGTGGCGCCGGGGCTCTGCTCGCCGTCGCGCAGGGTGGTGTCGAATATCAGGACGCGGGGTTGCCCGGTTTTGTCGGTCATGTGAGGGATCCTATCGGTTTCTTAGCGGCGTCTATCGGGCGCTGTCACCTTCTGAGCGGTCGCACCCAACGGGCACGCTCAGCGGCGGCTAAGAAGAAGCAGGCCAGGGGCAATCGCGGGGCGGTTCGCCCCCGAGGTCGCGGATATGATGCGAGCCGTGATCATCGCGGCGATAATACGGGGGTTTCCAGGCAAGGCAAGCGGGATTTTGCGGGGCGTCCGCATGTGGACACCGGGCGAAGTTGTGGGATTTCAACGGGTTGGAGTTTCGCGGTAACCGAATGTTAAGGTTTGCGCAGGGTAGGGTGGGTGATTTCACGCACCACTCCGCCCGCTGTGGTGCGTGCAAAGCACACACCCTACCGATGCCCCGCCATCTGTGCCACAATTGACGCTGTCCCCCTTTGACGGCCGCTGACATGCCTGAAATCATCGCCCCGCCGAAACCCAAGACCGACACCCGCACCGAGCGGCCCAAGCTGTACAAGGTCATCCTCTTGAACGACGACTTCACCCCGCGCGACTTTGTGGTGTCGGTGCTGAAGGCGGTGTTCCGGATGACTGAAAGCGAGGCGCTGGGCGTGATGCTGACCGCGCACCGCAAGGGGGCGTGTGTGGTGGCGGTCTATACGCGGGAGGTCGCCGAGACCAAGGCCGAGCAGGCGACCGAGATGGGGCGTGCCCAAGGCTATCCGCTGGGGTTCACGACGGAGAAGGAGGAGTGAAGGGGGGCCTTGCATCCCCCAAGCCGAACGCGGGAAACTGGAGCCCGGACCGATCAGGCGGGCTGCCAGCGGCAGCACGTCCGGTCCATTGCCTGAAGGCGCAAGCCGCAAGGCAAGGGGGGGTTGCGCTTGGTGCAGTGTCTCCAATCAGGCCGCGCCTGGCTGCGGCGGGCGCACTGTCGCGCCTGCCGAGGGGCAAGCGCGGCCTGATTTGATTGAAATCAAATCCGGCAAGGGTCGGCGGACGTCGAATTGGTTTCTGAACATCTGCCTCCGCATCCGGTAGCGGTCGCGGCCTGTACCAAGGAGGCCGCCGAAACCTCGGCGGCGCAAGCGACAGGGACGGGCCGCAGCAACGGCGATCCGCTGGGATTTGCGATGGGGAAGGAGGAGTGAGGGGGGAGTCAGACTGTAGGGTGCGTGATTTCATGGCCTGCCGGCCGGCGTGCCCTTCGCCAACCAATACGGCTATGCCAATGCCGAGGTGGACGCGCTGATCAAGCAGGCGGCGGCCACCAACGGCGGTGTGATCATTGTCCGCGACGCTTTGTTCGAGAGCCTGCACCAGGCAATGACCCAGGCGTTTAACGCCGAGTACAAGAAACACGGGTTGTCAGTGCGGGTTGAACGCGTGCAGTCCGGGCAGCAGCTCAATCTGTACGAGCAGGAACTGCGCGCCGTCAGGGTAAGCAATGACATCATGGCTTTGGTGGATCCGGG
>JAYUGA010000076.1:0-6319 GCA_043738565.1 Rhodobacterales bacterium | reverse complement strand
AAATGCACCGGGCTGGCACCGGGTTTCTTCAATTCGGTGATGATCACCATCCCGAGCGTGATCGTGTCGATCGCCGTCGCCTCGGTGTCGGGCTATTCACTGGCGAACTGGCCGTTCAAATTTTCGGAAGCTTTCTTCACCGTGCTGCTGGTCGGCTCGTTCATTCCCTATCAGGTGTTCCTGTATCCACTGGTTATTATCACCCGTGAAATGGGCATCTATTCAACACTTTACGCGGTGATCTTCGTACATACCGTCTTTGGCCTGCCGATCCTGACCCTGCTGTTCCGCAACTATTTCGCCTCGCTGCCGGAGGAATTGTTCAAGGCGGCGCGGGTCGATGGCGCGGGTTATTGGCGGATCTTCGTGCAGGTCATGGCACCAATGTCGGTGCCGATTTTCACCGTGGCGGTGATCTTGCAGGTGACCGGCATCTGGAACGACTTCCTGTTCGGGGTGATCTATGCCGGGCCGGTCAACTATCCGATGACGGTGCAACTGAACAACATCGTCAATTCGTTGCAGGGGGTCAAGGAATACAATGTGGACATGGCCGCGACCATCCTGACCGGTCTGGTCCCGCTGACGATCTACTTCCTGTCTGGCAAATACTTCGTGCGCGGCATCGCAGCCGGCGCCGTCAAAGGTTGAATTCATGCACTCCGTTTCTGTCAAAGACCTCACCCTGAACTTCGGCGCGACTTCGGTGCTGAAAAAGCTGAACCTTGATGTGGCAGAGGGCGAGTTCATCGTGCTGCTGGGGCCGTCAGGCTGCGGCAAATCCACGCTGCTGAACTGTCTGGCCGGTCTTTTGGACATCAGCGAAGGCGAGATCTGGATCAAGGGCAAGAACGTCACCTGGGACGAGCCGTCGGATCGCGGCATCGGCATGGTGTTCCAGAGCTATGCTCTGTATCCGCAGATGACGGTGCGGGGAAACCTGTCGTTCGGGTTGAAAATCGCGGGCCTGCCCAAGGAAGAGATTGAAAGACGGGTGCAGCGCGCCTCGGAAATCCTGCAAATCGGACCTTTGCTGGACCGCAAGCCAGGGGCGTTGTCGGGTGGCCAGCGGCAGCGTGTCGCCATCGGTCGGGCCCTGGTGCGCGATGTCGATGTGTTCCTGTTTGACGAGCCTTTGTCCAACCTCGACGCCAAGCTGCGCAGCGAACTCAGGGTGGAAATCAAAAGGCTGCATGCGCGGCTTAACAATACGATGGTCTATGTGACCCACGACCAGATCGAGGCTTTGACGCTTGCCGACCGGATTGCGGTCATGCGCGGGGGGATCATTCAGCAACTGGACGCGCCACAGACGATTTACAACCGCCCGTCCAACTTGTTCGTGGCGGGGTTCATCGGCAGCCCGGCAATGAACTTCCTCAAAGGTGCCACGGTTGACGGCGGCAAGGCCTTTACCTTCGGCAGCACCAAGATCGACCTTGCCGGTTATGATGGTGGCGCGATCTTGGACCGGCCCAAGGCGATCCTGGGTCTGCGGCCGGAACATCTGCTGATTCAGGACCATGCCGAACCGGGCCACACCATCCCCGCCGAAGTCGAGATCGACGAACCGATGGGGGCGGATTCGCTGGTCTGGCTGGTGGCGGAAGGCAAGCAGATGTCGGTGCGGGTGCCGGTCGAACGGCGTCAGGCTCCGGGGACCAAAGTGCATCTGAAGGTCGATATCGCCAAAGCCTCGATCTTTGACGAAGCCAGCGAGTTGCGGATCTAAGCTATGCTCGATCTCGCCGGAGCCTGGTCACTTTCCGAGGAAGGCGGGGCGCAGGCTATTGCGATGGCCCTGCCCGGCGACGGGATCGACGCGCTGTTCCGGGCCGGGGCGATTGCTGACCCGTATTTTGGCCGCAACGAATATGGTTTGCGCTGGATTTGTCAGCGCGACTGGGTGGTGAAGCGGTCGTTTGAAGTGGAGCGGACGGATCAGGTGCTGGTCCTGTCGATGTTGGACACGGTGGCGCAGATTCAGGTCAATGGCGTGCCGGTGCTGTCGTCGGACAATATGTTCCGCAGCTATCGGGTGGATGTGTCGGGGGTGTTGCGGATCGGGGCGAACGAGATTGCGATTACCTTTCGCTCGCCTGCTGTAGAGGCCGCCAAACGGCAGGCGGCGCAGCGCTATTTTATCCCCTTTTCGGCGAATAACACCCCGATTCCCAACGGGAATATGCTGCGCAAACCCAGTTGCGATTTCGGCTGGGACTGGAACATCGCCTTGGCGACGTTCGGGGTCTATGGCGATCTGTATCTGGAGCCGGTGGCTGCGGCGCGGATCGCGTCGGTAGTGGTCGCACAGGCCCATTCGCCGGGGCGGGCGGTGGTGACGGTTGAGGCGGTGGTGGAGGGCGAGGGCGAAGTTGCGTTTGCCTTGGCCGGGGTGACGGCAGCTGCCAAGGTGGTTGCCGGTAAGGCGACGGCGGCGCTGGTGATCGACGATCCCCGGCTGTGGTGGCCAGCGGGGCAGGGTGCGCAGGTCTTGCACGATCTGACGGTGACCTTGGGCACGCAGGTTGTGACCCGGCGGATCGGCTTGCGAGAGGCTTTGCTGATCACCGAACAGGATGCGGCAGGCTTGGGGTTCAAGGTTCGCATCAACGGGCGGGACGTTTTCGCCAAGGGCGCGAACTGGATTCCGCAGGATGCGCTGGCCGGGCGGATCAACGAGGCGGACACGCGCGGGCTTTTGCAGTCTGCGGTCGCTGCCAACATGAACATGCTGCGGGTCTGGGGCGGCGGGCGGTATGAGGCGGACTGGTTCTATGACCTGTGCGACGCGTTGGGGCTGATGGTCTGGCAGGACTTCATGTTTTCCTGCCATATATACCCGGCGGATGCGGCGTTTCTGGCCGATGTGGCGATTGAGGTGCGCGAACAGGCGTTGCGCTTGCATCATCATGCCTCGATTGCTTTGTGGTGTGGCGACAATGAACTGATCGGGGCGCTCACGTGGTTTCCCGAAACGCGGGCCAATCGCGACCTGTATCTGGTGGGCTATGACCGGCTGAACCGGACGATCGAGCAGGCGTTGCAGGCGGCGGTGCCGGGGGCGGTTTGGTGGCCCTCCAGTCCGTCACCGGGGCCAATGGATTTTGGCGATGCCTGGCATGATGATTCGAAGGGCGACATGCACTTTTGGTCGGTCTGGCACGAAGGTCGGGATTTTGATCACTACCGGGATGTAAGCCCGCGGTTCTGTTCGGAATTCGGCTTTCAAAGCTATCCGTCGATGGACGTGATCCGCAAATTCGCCTTGCCGGAGGATTTCAACATCGCCGCCCCGGTGATGGAGAGCCATCAGAAGAACGCCGGCGGCAATGCCCGGATCGCGGAAACCATGTTCCGCTATTTCCGCTTTCCAGTGGATTTCGAGAATTTCGTGTATCTGAGCCAAGTCCAGCAGGGGCTGGCGATCAAGACCGCCGTCACCCATTGGCGCAGTTTGAAGCCGCATTGTATGGGAACGCTGATCTGGCAGTTGAACGACACCTGGCCGGTGTGTTCGTGGTCTTCGCTGGACCACGGCGGCGGCTGGAAGCTGCTGCATCATATGGCGAAGGCGTTTTACGCCCCGATCCTTGTGTCGGCGGTTCCTGTCGAGGGGGCAATCGAACTGCGGGCCGTAAATGACACCGCCACGGCAATTGATTTGACCCTTGGCGCGGCGGCGATTGCTAAGGACGGTTCGGCCCGGTCTTTGGCGCGGGTCACGGTGGCGGTCGGGCCGGAAGCGGCACTGGTGGCGCTGCGGCTGGATGCCGGACTGATCCGCGACGACGAGATGCTGATTTACCACTGGCTGGACGGCGACCGCCGTCTGGGCGACGATCTTTTCGCGCCCAAGCCCTACAAATCCTATGACCTATTGCCGCCGAAGCTGACGCTATCGGTGGCCAAGGCCACGGAAAGCTATGCAATCACGGTGGCAACCGAAAAGCTGGCACTGTTTGTAGCGGTCGAGGCCGACCAGCCGGGGCGCTTTTCACGCAACGTAATGACCCTGTCTCCCGGCCATCCGGCGACCATCACCTTCACTCCGTTCGCGCCGGGCGAGGTGCCGAAATTCACGCTAAGAGACCTGCATTCCGCGACCTATGGGTCGAACTGAAAGGACGACATGATGTTCAGCTATCAACTCTACTCCTCCCGCAACTTCCCGCCGCTGGCGGCCACGCTGAAAATGCTGGCCGAGGTTGGGTATAAGGATACCGAAGGCTTTGGAGGCCTCTATTCGGATGATGCCACGCTGGCGGTTCTGGCCGATGGGCTGCGCGCCAACGGGCTTACCATGTCGACCGGGCATTTTGGCCTGCCGATGATCGAATCCAACCCGGATTTCGTGATCAAGGTCGCCCGCGCGGTTGGCATGAAAAAGGTCTATTGCCCGCATGTGCAGGCGGCGGATCGTCCCACGGATGGGGCCGGGTGGAAGGCTTATGGCGCGCGGTTGCAGAAGGCGGGGGCACCATTGGAGGCGGTTGGGCTGGGCTTTGGCTGGCACAACCATGACTTCGAATTTGCGGGCTGTGCCGATGGAACCGTGCCAATGTACCAGATTTTGCAAGGCGGTCCTGATCTGGAATGGGAGATGGATGTGGCCTGGGTGGTGCGCGGCGGCGGCAATCCGCTGGCCTGGATCGCGGCATTCGAAAAGCGGATTTCTGCGGCCCATGTCAAGGACATAGCGGCCAAAGGTGAGAATCTTCATGAAGATGGCTGGGCCGATGTCGGGCATGGCACGGTGGACTGGAAGGCCATCATGGCGGCGCTGAAGGCGGCGGGGGTCGCGTATTACGTGATGGAGCATGACAATCCCGCCGATGACCGGCGCTTTGCCACCCGTTCGCTGGCCTCTGGCAAGGGGCTGTGATCATGGCGAACATGGGCATCGGCATCATCGGATGCGGCAATATCTCGGCGGCCTATCTGCGGCTGGCCCCCTTGTTCAAGGGGCTGGAAGTGCGCAGCGTGGCCGATGTGAACATGGCGGCGGCGACAGCGCGGGCGGCGGAGTTTGGCGTCAAGGCTCAAGGCGTCGATGATCTGCTGGCGAACAAGGATCTGGATATCGTCATCAACCTGACGATTCCGGACGCGCATTATCCGATTACCAAACGCATTCTGGAGGCCGGCAAGCATGCCTATTCCGAAAAACCGCTGGTTCTGACGCTGGAGCAGGGCACCACGCTGCGCGATCTGGCCAAGGCGAAGCGGTTGTCGGTGGGCTGTGCGCCGGATACATTCCTCGGTGGTGCGCATCAGCAGGCGCGGGCGCTGATTGACGCGGGCCGCATCGGCACGGTCACGGCAGGGTCGGCTGCGGTGCAGAACCACGGGCCGGAGGGCTGGCATCCGTCACCGGAGTTCTTCTTCTTGCCGGGTGCCGGGCCGATGCTGGACCTTGGGCCTTACTATGTCGCCAACCTGATCAATCTGCTGGGACCGGTGAAGCGGGTCGGGGCTTTGACTTCGTCTGCCACGCCAACCCGGACCATCGGGTCGGGCGAGCGAGCCGGGCAGGATATCCCGGTCAAGACGCCGACCAATATCCGGGCGCTGTTGGAGTTCCACAGCGGGGCGACAATTGATCTGGCGACCTCGTGGGATGTGTGGTCGCATAAACGGGCGCATTTCGAGTTCTATGGCACCGAAGGCACGCTGTATGTGCCCGACCCGAACTTCTTTGGCGGCACGGTCGAGGTGGCGGGGCGTGACGGCGTGATCAACCCGGTCGCGGCCTGGAATCATCCATTTGGCGTGCCAAATCAGGAGCATGCCAAGCATGGTGCGCTGGCCAATTACCGCACGGCGGGGCTGGCGGATATGGCGGCGGCGATGATGGACGGCCGCGATCATCGCTGTTCGCTGGAGCGGACGCTGCACGGGGTGGACGTGATGACGGCTTGCCTGACCTCGGGGGCGACCGGGCAGTTCGTGACGCTGACCACGACTTGCACACGGCCAGCGGCTTTGGGACCGGAGGAGGCGCAGGCTTTGCTGCGCTGACGAAGGCCGGGGGGCTGCGCGCCCCCCGCGCATTCATCGGTTCTCGGACCGATGGCGCACCGATGAATGCACCCAGCAGGATATTTGAGCCAATATGTAAGGGGTTAGGGGTGATCGAAAATCCCGTACTGCGCGGTTTTAATGCTGATCCGTCCATCTGCCGGGTGGGTGGGGATTACTACATCGCCACCTCGGCCCAGCTCTGTTGCACAAATCGTGAGGGATTCACTGTGTGACTCCATAGGGTTAGTCGCAGGGCATGCGCAAACCCACACCTCCGACCTGCCGCACGACGAAC
>JAYUGA010000075.1:0-16447 GCA_043738565.1 Rhodobacterales bacterium | reverse complement strand
AGCCTTTACAACGCCCGAGCCCAGTTGCATGCGGCCATCGAAATGGCCTGCATGGATGCGGCCGGCAAGGCCCTTGGCATTCGCGCCTGCGACCTGATGGGTGGGGCAGTCCGCGAAGAGATCCCCTTCGCGTCATACCTCTTCTTCCGCCACCGCAATGCCGCGAACGGCAAGGGCGGCGAGACGACGGCGGACGAGATCGTCTCCCATGCCCGCGATCTGAAAGCCCGCCACGGTTTCACCACCCACAAACTCAAGGCCGGGGTCTTTCCGCCCGCCCACGAGATCGAGGTCTACCGCGCCCTCGCTGCGGCCTTTCCGCAAGACCGCCTGCGGATCGATCCCAATTCGGTCTGGACGGTCGAGGAAGCCATCCATGTCGGTCGGGCGATCATCGACTTGAACAACGACTATTTCGAGGACCCCTGTTGGGGGCTGGAAGGCATGCGCCGCCTGCGCCAGTTCGTGGCCATTCCCACGGCCACGAATGCGGTCGTGGTGAACTTCGAACAGCTTGCCCAATTGATCCGGCGAGATCTGATCGACGTCGTCCTCTTGGACACCACCTTCTGGGGTGGCCTGCGGCAGGCCCACAAGGCCGGGACGGTGCTCGAAACCTTTCAGTACGGCGCGTCGGTGCACTCTTCGGGCGAATTGGGCATTCAATTGGCCTCGATGCTGCATCTGGGTGCCGCGCTGCCCAACATCGGCTTTGCGGCGGATGCGCATTATCACCACCTGACGGATGACATCATCACGGGTGGCCCATTCCGCTATCGGAACGGCTCTATGGCCCTGCCAAAGGGCCCAGGTCTTGGCGTCGAACTCGACCGCGACAAGCTTGCCGAATACGCCGAGCATTTCCGCCGTCATGGCGGCTATGCCTATGACCGCGATCCGATGCGGCCGGACTGGTATTCCGTCTTTCCGGAACGCAATTTTGCCGACCCGGCCAGTGGAGCAATGACAGTTGAGGTGCCCTGAAATGACAGTCTCGCGCTCTCGACCTGTGCTGCGCGCAGGCGCGGGACATCAGCCCAAACACCATGCGGTTTCCGACTATAGAGCAGAAATCAGGCAATGGGCCAACGTCATCGAATGACTGCAAACCGCCATCTTCGTCGATGTCACTCGCTCCCCCATGGCTGCACCTTCGGCATGGCCGCCGTCACCTCGACCTCCCGCAGCATGCCGCCCGCCAAAAGCCCATCCCGCACCCAGTCCAGCGCGTGCCACCAATCCTCATAGCCACGCCGGGCGGAGGCGATCTGTTCCGGATGTGGCCGCCACGTCACCGGGCAGACCAGAACTTCGACAGTGCGCCACTTGCCGCGGGACACGTCACAGTCCACCATCATGCAGTGAGGACGGCAGGCTCTCGCCACCCGCGACCAACAAGCTGAGCCACGCCATCGTGGTCGCAATGTGGCGCGACCCTCGAGTGGGTTAACTCATTGTTGTCTCTGCAAAACGCAGATTGGTTTGCCTTAGTCTGACACCAACCCTTTCAGGCGTTCCAATAGGTGTCAGGAGGTGGGCCCCAATCGAAAAGGACACAGCTATAGATTGCACTTGGGTCGAAGGGATAGCGCGCCTCCATCTCGGGCGTTAGGGTGAGGCCGAGACCGGGAGCGGTCGGGCGCAACAGCATGCCATCGACGATGCGGCCCTGATCGCCGATCATCTCGGCTCCCAAGGGGAAATCGAGCATCGGATACTCAACCAGAGTGCCGCCTGCCGCAAAAGCCGCGTGATAGCTGGCCATGATCGCGGCCGCACCACCCCAAGCATGGACGACGACGCCGGTGCCATGAGCCTGAGCGGCCTCAAAGACCTCCATCACAGCAGAAATACCGCCCATCACGGAGGCATCAGGCTGAACGAATTCATAGACGTCGTCTCGGATACGTTCGATCATTTCCTTTGGGGTCGTGATGATTTCACCGCCGCAGACCGGCACGTCGATCCGGCCGCGCAATTCCTTGAAACCTTCTGGGGCGTCAGGGCCAATTGCTTCTTCGACAAACTCCATGCGGTGGTCGGTCAGTGCGTGGACGGCGGTGACGAAGGCCACCACCTCGTCAACCTTTTGCGGCGGATCGGCGAGGTTCTGGCACATGTCGACGCCGACGCTGATGCCGCGGCGGCCAGCCTCGTTCATGGCCCAAGCAGTGCGAAGGATGTCGCGCTTGACCGAGCGAATTTTGTAGATCGTGATGCCAAGGCTATCCAGCAGGTCCATCTCGCGCAGGAACTGTTCTTTGGCATCGCAGCACCCGCCAGAGCCGTAGATCTTGATCGACTCCGCCTTGGCACCACCGAGCAGTTCGTAAACCGGGATGCCAAGGCTTTTGCCTTTGGCGTCTTGCAGTGCAATCTCGAAAGCCGCGATGACGTGGCGCGCTGCCCCTTGAAGGGACCAGTAGTCGCATAAGGATCGCAGATCCTTCACGCGCCGGGCAATCTCGAAACCATCCTTGCCGATAACCTGAGGCGTGCAAAGGTCGACGATGGATTGAAAAACCAGCGGCGCGAAAACGGCCAGATAGCCCTCACCTAGACCGGTCACGCCGTTGTCGAGCGTGACCTCGACCATGCCGATGGTCCGCTTGGGGCCGTTGGGGAAACACTCCTTGATCTCGGGGTCGTCAGCATCGGCATAGGGTGACGACAGAAGGACGCAGCGTACGGCGACAATAGCAGGCATTCAGTACCCTCGCGAAAAGTCCACGACGCCCGTCAGCGGACGGCTTGCGTGGAAATGGGCCAGATTGGCCAGGAAATAGTCTATCTTGCGCTCTACCTCATCAGACGTGCCGCCTCCCGAATGCTGGGTCAAAAGAAGGTTGGGGCAAGTCCAGAACGGGTGGTCGGGCGGAAGCGGCTCTTCGCGCGTGACGTCAATCACGGCACCGCCGAGGTGACCAGAGCGCAAGCCGGCATCGAGTGCCGCCTCATCCACAGCAGAGCCACGGCCGAAGTTGCAGAATACAGCGCCAGTTGGCATCAGTGCAAACCGTGCCGCGTCGAAGACACCTTCAGTCAGCGGCGTGGCCGGTACGGTCGACACGATGATGTCGGCGGACGACACTGCATGGTCAAGGCTTTCGTCCGTCCACCCTCTTGCAAGCGGTGTGATGGTGCAACCAAATGGTGCCAGCAGGTCCGCCAGCCGCCGGTTTATGGAACCGAACCCGAACAGCACGACCCTCGCCGCCGCAAACTGCCGCATATACGGGCGCACGGCGCCGCCTTGCCATTCGCCACGGGCCCGCAAATTCACCAGCCGGTCTATGCCACGGTAGAGCGCGAGGATCCCGGCCAGTGCCGATTCCGCCGCTGGATTGGCAAAGAATCCGGCAAGGTTCGTGACCTGTACCGAACCAGCCGGTCGGGCCCAATCGAGCGCCAGATATTCCCCGAGCCCGACCGATTCAAGCTGTAACCATCGAAGCGACGCGTTGGCGGCGATCACATCCGCTTCAGGGTTGCCAAAGACAACGGCGCAGTCGCACGGTGCGTCGGGTGCCACGACTGTCACGGTATGCCCCACGGTCCCGGCTTGCAGCCGTTTCAGCTGGCTGTCTGTCAAAGGAAAGCAAACGGCGATTTCGGTCATGACAGGCCCTTGGGCATCGAGGTGGCGATCCAGATCGTTTTGGTTTGCTGATATTGATCCATCGCCTCGGTTCCATTGTCGCGCGCCAAAGAGCCGGACCGTTTGTAGCCGCCAAAAGGCGTCGTGACATCGCCTTCTGAAAAGCTGTTGATGGACACAGTGCCACACGGCAGCTGGCGGGCGAAATACAGCGCGCGGTCGATGTCGCGGGTAAACACGCTGGCATGCAGACCATACTCGGTGTCCTTGGCCATGCGCAACGCCGCCTCGATGTTCGAAACCGGCAGGATGCCAAGCACGGGGCCGAAAATCTCCTCTTTCGCAATGGTCATACCCGGTGTGAGCCCGGAAAAGACTGTCGGTTCAATGAAGTTGCCCGGGCCAAAACCGCGGCTGCCAGTGAATAGTTTTGCGCCTTCGGCAACGCCCTTGTCGATATACCCTGTGACGCGTGCCTGATGCTCCACAGATACCATAGCACCGATGTTGGTTTCGGGGTCGAGCGGATCGCCCAGTTTGAAGGCGCGGGCGCGAATCGTAACGCGTTCTGCAAACTCTTCCGCCAAGGAAACAGCAACGATCTGGCGCATGTTGGCCGAGCAGTTCTGCCCTCCATTCCAGAACGCTGACATTGCTGAATGTTCGATTAAGTCGTCGGTCAAGTCGGCGTCGTCCAGCACGATGAACGGGCTTTTACCGCCCATCTCAAGCCCCACAACCTTAAGGTTGCTTTCACCGGCATAGCGCAGGAAGTAGCCGCCCACCCCGGTCGATCCGGTAAAGGAAACGACGTCGATATCGGGGTGACGGCCGATCAACTGGCCGGTGGTTTCGCCAAGGCCCGGAAGGGCGTTAAGCACGCCGTCCGGGAGACCCGCCTCGGCGGCAAGTTCAGCAAGCCGGAGAACCGAAAGCGGCGTCTGTTCTGCCGGTTTCACCAGCGCCGAACACCCAGCCGCCAAGGCCGGCGCCAGCTTCCACGCGGCCATCAGCAGCGGGAAGTTCCACGGCAACACCAAGCCTACGACTCCAATCGGTTCCTTGACGATCAAGGCTACAGCATGGTCGCCCGTTGGTGCTACCTTGCCAAAGCTTTTGTCAGCAAGCTCGCCATACCATTGAAAGAATTTGGGCACCTCGGTGCCAACTTCGTGGAGGCAATCGGTGATCGTCTTGCCACTGTCGAGGCTTTCAAGGACGGCGAGTTCCTCGGCATGCGCCCGAACCAGATTTGCCAGACGCATCAGCACCTCTTTGCGCTTTTCGGGTGCCGCCCGCGACCAGGTGCCCGCATTGAAAACGTTGCGGGCTGCGATAACGGCGCGGTCCACATCAGCGCGACCGCAATGGGCTACGGCGGCGATTTCGGTTCCGGTCGCCGGGTTCAGTGTCAGGAAAGTTGCACCGTCCGACGCAAGGGCGAAAGCGCCGTCGATGAAGGCGCGGGTGTGCGGCGTCAGTGTGGACGCAATCTGATGGGCGCGATCTTTTGTCAGGGTCATGGAGAGGCCTCTGTAACGTGAAGGGCGGGCAGGTGTCACCTAAGCAAAAAGACCAGGCACGGCGATGCCGCGGTAGCATATCCGCGACAGACAGGCTTTGCCGCAGGTGCCGATCGGTCGCGGGCAACAAGTTGCCCTGATGCCGCGATGTGTCTGCCGGCAAGCGCCCGGCAGACAGGCGACGTTCATCCAAAGCGGGCGTCAGTGTTCGCCTGCGGTATGACGCCATTCAAGCGGACAGTATGCCGGGAACACCTGTACGGATCATCATTTCGCGGGTATCCGCACGGTACAGCTCGCGTGCATCGCGGGTGGGTGGTCGGCATCGGCTACTGGGCAAGCCGATGAGTTCCATGCAGAGTTTATCAAGATAACCATCGCCGCTGGTGAAATCCGCCTCGATTTTCATCCACAGGTGATAAAATGGCATTGCTTCGTCCGTGATCATGCGCTGAACCTCTGGGTAGTCGCCCGCATCCAGCTTTTCGACCAGCTTTTGTCCCCATTCCGGCCAATAGTTGCAGAGGTGAACTTCGAAGGCTCGCACCCCCATCATATGGCTCATCGTGAAGAAAAGGTTGTTGTCGATGATGCTGAGCCGGTTTGCAAAATGGGTGCAGACGTGTTCGAACTCCATCGCATCGGAGCGCGGGGTCGCCCATTTTAGCCCGACGACGTTCGGGACGTCGGCCAGCCTTTCAATCATGGCAAAGGACACGTTCCGGCTTGTCCAGAAGGTGTTGTAGATGATGATCCCGGTATTGGGTGCCGCGTAGGCGGCCGCCTGAACGAATTCGAAAAAGTCCTGCTCGGTGTGGTTGAAGTAGAACGGGCAAGAGACCTGAATGTAGTCGATGCCAATACGCTCTGCCGCGGTGGCCAGTGCCTGAAGCTCTCGCGTCGATGTGGTTTGCGCGCCCATCGCCACAGGGATACGGCCTGCCGCCTCTGTCTTGACGGCGGTTGCAATGGCAACGCGCTCATCAAACGTCAGGGTTGAGAAGTCGCCAGCGGCGCCGCCAGCCAGCAACACGCCATTGCCTTCGCGCGCGCCCCGGTCGATCAGGAAACGAGTGTGCGCCCGCGTCGCTGCAAGATCTATTTCCAGACCCGGATCTTGAAACATCGTCGGCACAGTGATGTAGCAACCGCGCAGTTTTTGCTGGAGCGCATTTAGTCGAACAGTGTTGGTCACTGGGTTTCCTCTTCGCACTTGCGTGTCAAGTGCTGCGTTCTGGTTCTGTTGGGATGACAGCAGGGACGGTCAACGTCCAAGCCCCGCCAAGGCAGACTGCATCCGGCTGACGAACGTGACCTGACATTTTGCGACGAATGCATGACTTTTGGCGCATCAGCGAGCGAAGAGGGTCGAATCACTTCCGGACAATGCGCGTCTCGCTAAGCGACCAGGTTACATGCGACCGGTAGCGCGCCATTTCGGTAGCGGAATGGCTTGCTCTGAAAGCACTTGGTGACTTGCCAAAATGGGTCTGGAACGTCCGCGCAAATACCGTGGGAGAACTGAAGCCGCTCATCAAGGAAATAACGCTGATCGAACTGTGGCCATAGAATAACATCTCGCGCGCTTGCTCCAGCCGCACCCGCAAGTAATACTGCGCGATGGAGGACTGCGTTCGTTGCCGGAACAGACGTTCAAGGTTGCGGCGCGGCATACTGACCTGCGCGGCAAGCTCCGTCACGGAAAGGGGCGTCTCAATGTTGACCTCCATAACCGTGATCACCGCCTTCACCGCATCACGCCCGCCACCATCAGCGCCGCGAAGTTGCTCCCGCTGCGGTTCCTCGGCAGCACCGCGTTTGACATGGACGAAGCCATTGGCGATCTGCCGGGAGAGCATCAGGCCATGCTCGCGTTCCACAAGGTCGAGGATCATATCAAGGACGGCGATGCCGCCAGCGCAGGTGATGCAGGGCCGATCAATGACGAAACGCTGTTCGATGAGCTGCACGTCGGGATAGCGCTCTTCGAACAGGGGCATTGCCTCCCAGTGACAGGTTGCGCGCCGGCCCTTCAGAATACCGGCTTCGGCAAGCGCGAACGCGCCTGTATCGACGCCGCCAAGAACAGCCCCATGCGCCTTGAGCCGCTGTATCCACGAAACCAGGCGGCGCGACAGAAACGACACCGGGTCGTTGCCAGAGAAAACCAGCACGAGGTCATAGGGGAAATCCGAATATATGCTGGCATCGGCGTTCAGCGTCATCCCCGCACCAGACTCTACCGGGCCGCCGTCCTCGGAGATAAAGTGCCAGTTGAAAAGTCGCTTGCCCGCTGTCTGGTTGGCGACGCGAAGCACCTCGATCAGCGGAACCAGCGCATAAAGCGCAAACTGCGGGGCAAGAAATATCCCGACCTCCTGATAGCCGCGTGATGCCTGCACGTTTTGCCCCTTCGGTGATTCGAGACGAATTTGCGCAAAAAGTCCAGCTTTTGTCGCGAATTGCAAGCATCATAGCCGATTTCCTGCGCAAGTTCCGATGAGCGAGCACGGGGTTCAGCCGAGTCGGGTCGCAAACCCAACCGATGCCGCCCTCCGCGAGATCGCAATTTGCCTCGAACATACGTCCCATGCAGTGACAGGCGGCGAAGACCGCCGCATGGGGGTACGGTCTACAGGCAGGCCCAATTCGGTCACCCGCTTGGAAAGGTGGGAGCCGCCAACAGTGAGGAACGCAAAATGACATGTCAGAATGCTACGCCCCTTAATCGAAGGAAGTTTCTCAAGCAATCCGGGGCGGCCGCTGGGGCGGTGCTGGCCGCGCCTTTGCTCGGGTCGCGGGTTTTTGCCTACAACCAGCCCATCGAACTGGTGCACTGGAGCTGGCTTGCCGCCTCTGATGGCGAAGTCTGGGGGCAGATGATCCAGAACTTCAACGATGCCCACAAGGACAAGGGCATCCAGATCCGTATGGAGCTGGTTCCAGAGGAACAATACACGACGAAAGTTCTGACCGCCGTCGCAACTGGTCAGGCGCCCGATTTCGGCTGGGGTACGGCTGGTAAAGAAGCGCAACTGGCCAAGGATCAAGTGACTGTTCCACTGGATGACCTGATCGCGAAAAGTGGCCTGGATCTGGCCGATTTCTCTGCGGCCTCGGTGCAAGCGGCGCGCTATCCCAAATACGGCAACCAGATGTATATGGTGCCGATGGATCTGATGAGCCTGCAACCGCTGGTCAACCTTGACCATGTAGCCGAAGCCGGGCTGGACCCAAAAGCCCCACCCACGGTCGAAGCCTCGCTCATGGAATGGGCGAAGGCCATGACCAAGCGCGAAGGCGACAAGGTCACGCGGTCTGGCATCATGATGACCGGCTCTGGCGTGCAGCCGACCGTGACTTGGGGCATCGTCGCCGAACAGATGGGCTTCATGCGGGCAAGTGCCGATCTGAAGACCGCCTGCGTCAAGCCTGAACTGGGCATCAAGGCCATGGACTGGGTGCTCGGCCTGTTCGACACCGCCAAAGTCAGCACCCGAGACGTGACCGACCGCTACAAGGCGTTTGGCGTGGGGCAGGGGTCTATCTTCTGGACCGGACCTTGGACTCTCAGCGGTTACATGAAGCAAAACCTGAACTTCGGTTCGTTCCAGATGCCAAACATCGGCGGCACGAAGAAGACTTACTTCGAGATGGGCGGGCTGGAGCTTTACACGCAAACCGACACCGCCCGCTACGAGGCCACGATGGAGGCGATCAAGTGGCTGTCTGACAACAGCTTCCTGTGGACAACCGTCGGCAGAGGCGCTGCTCCGCGCAAGTCGATCATGGCGCAAGAGGGCTACAAGACTGCGGGCATCCCGTGGGACAAGCGTGGCGCCTTCATCGACGGCATGGACATCGCCACGATCTACGAGGTTCCCGTGCTGGACGGCCCAGAGTTTACGATTTATTCGGGCGGCAACTTCCTTGCCACCACGCTTGAAGGGGTCTGGGCTGGAAAAACCAAACCTGCGGAAGCCATGGCCAGCCTGCAAGACCGTTGGCAAACTGCGCTTGACAAGGGCTAACCACCGCTGCCCCCTCGGCCCGCCCGCCCGCCCGTTCTTGGCGGGCGGGCCGAACAACCCCAAATTGGTGGCCACTGAACATGCCAGCCGTTGACAGCATACCGCAGCACCGCCCCTTGGACGCGCCTCGCAGGCCCGTTGCTGGCGTTAAGATAGCTGGCACTCAAATAGACTGGGCAGGCTACATTTTCGTCGCCTTCTTCGCCGTGCCCTTCTTCCTGTTCAACATCCTTCCCGTAATTTTTGGCGGTTACGTCGCGTTCACCGAATGGAGCATCGTCGGTACGCCGCGCTGGATCGGGCTGCAAAATTTCAAAACCGCGCTTTCCGATCCGTGGGTTCTCAACGCCTTCATCAATGCTTTTCTGTACGGGCTGATCATCGTGCCCGGCGTCACCTGTCTGGGCTTTTGCGCCGCATTGTTCGTAAACCGGAACTGGCCGCTTTCTTCTCTGGCCCGCACGATGTTCTTTGCCCCTTATGTCGTCTCTGCGACGGTGATCGGGCTGATCTGGGTCTGGCTGCTGGATACACAGTTCGGGCTCATAAACCACTATCTGGGCTATCTGGGCATCGGGCAGATCGAATGGCTGACCTCGACCCAATGGTCGATCGTCGGTGTCTCCATCGCGTCAATCTGGTGGGACATGGGACTTGCGTTCATCCTGTTTCTTGCGGCACTTCAAGACATCCCGAAGGATCTGACAGAGGCCGCCTCGGTTGACGGCGCGGGTCCGTTCCGTCGATTGTGGTTCATCGTGCTGCCGATGATGCGACCCGTCATCAGCATGGTGGTCACGTTGCAGATGATATCGACACTGCGGATCTTCAGCCAGATCTACGTGATGACAAACGGCGGGCCAGCCGGATCGTCGGATTCGCCCATCAACTACATCTACAAAGCGGCCATCGTGCGCCACGATTTTGGCCTCGCCTCCGCCGTCGCGGTCTTGCTGTTTGTTGTTATCGTGGCGGTGACACTGGGCCTGCGCTTCATTGTCCGGGAAAGGGCCTGACCATGACCGCACGCCGTAGCGCCATCTCAACCTTTCTTGAAAACCGCAACATGCGGTTGCTTGATGTGCCGTTCTGGCTGCTTGGCATGGCGCTGGCGTTGGTTTGGGCGATGCCGTTCTTCTGGATGATATCCACCTCGCTCAAGCGGCCTGAAGATGTGATGACCCCGCAGATCGAATGGTTGCCACGCGTCGTGATATTCGACAACTATATGAAAGTGTTTGAGTTTCCGATCATGCGTTGGGCGTTCAACAGCCTTGTGCAGGCAACAGTCTCCACCGCGCTTTGTGTGTTCTTTGGTGCGATGGCGGGCTACGCGCTGGCGCGAATGCGCTTTCCGGGCAACGGGTTTCTGTTCGCGCTGTTCGTGGCTTCGCTCATGATACCGGCAGAGGTCACCGTGGTGCCTTTGCTGTTGGCTATAATCAAGATGGGCTTGGCCAGCACGTATTTGGCACTGATCCTTCCCACCATGGCCAACGTATTTTCGGTCTACATCTTCCGGCAGTTCTTCCTGACGTTTCCGAGTGAGCTCGAAGAAGCCGCCAGAATGGACGGTGCAGGACCGTTCCGGATTTTCTGGCTGATAGCTCTGCCCATGGCCAGGGCGCCTGCAATCGCGGCTGCGGTGATCATCTTCACGCTGAACTGGAACAACTTCCTTTGGCCGCTTCTGGTGACCTTCAACGACAAAATGAAAACCCTGCCGGTCGGGGTGGCACAGTTCGCACCTGTCGTGGGCACCCACACGCAGCTAGAGGGGTTCTCTGTCTCCATGGCGGCGGTCACGGTCCTGTCGATCCCGAGTGTACTGCTGTTCTTCGTGCTGCAACGCTACTTCATCCAGGGCCTGTCGCAGGGCGGCGTCAAATCGTGAGAACCGCCAACATGATCGACAATGCATTGCTGCGTGACAAGCTTTTGTTCGGCGGAGAGTGGGTCAGCGCTGTGTCCGGCGAAACGTTCGACACCATCAACCCCGCGACTGAGGCGGTGATCTGTTCCGTCCCGCGCGGCGCGGCCGCAGACGTTGACGCAGCGGTCAGCGCCGCGGCCACCGCGATGCAAGGACCATGGTCTGAAATCACGCCCTTTGAACGCGGCCGGATCCTGATGCGGTTGGCGAATCTTGTCGACGCAAACCGCGATGCCCTGGCTGAGTTAGAGCGGCTGGACGTGGGCAAGCCGGTCAGCGAGGCTACGGGCGACATGCGCGGCGTCGCCAACTGTATCCGCTACAACGCTGGAGCGGCTGACAAGTTGGAGGGGGCGACGATTCCCTTGGGTCGGGGCTTTGTGGACTACACATCCATGGAACCCGTGGGCGTGACGGCCCATATCGTGCCGTGGAACTATCCACTCGGCATGGCGGCACGGTCGGTAGCACCGGCGTTGGCGGCTGGCTGCACCGTTGTCTTGAAACCCGCCGAACAGTCGCCGCTGACGGCGCTGGCGTTCGGGCAACTCTGCATAGACGCGGGGCTTCCGCAGGGTGTGGTCAACATTGTCACAGGCTTTGGCGCGGAAGCAGGCGAGTCTTTGGTGCGCCATCCGAAGGTGCGTGGCGTAACCTTCACAGGTTCGGTCGCCACCGGGCGGCGGGTCTATATGGCGGCAGCCGAGGGCATCAAGTCTGTGGTGCTTGAACTTGGCGGCAAGAACCCGATGATCGTGTTCGACGATGCAGACATCGACCGGGCCACGAACGACGCCTTGGACGCAAGCTTTGGCAACACCGGGCAGGTCTGCTCTTCGGCGTCGGTCTACTTACTGCATAGCGCAATCCGGGAAGCTTTTGTCGCCAGCCTCACGGCCAAGTTGGCAAAGCTGACCATCGGTGCGCCAGAGACCGATCCGGTGATAGGTCCGCTCGCCTCGCGGGAACAGTACGAAAAGGTCATGGGCTACATCGCTGCCGGCAAATACGACGGCGCGCGACTGTGTTTTGGAGGTGGGCGCCCAGAAGGACTCAATACCGGGTTTTATGTCGCGCCGACACTGTTCGACGATGTCGATCCAACGCTGTCCATTGCGACGGACGAAATCTTCGGTCCCGTTGCCGTGATCCACACATTTGAAACGGCCGAACAGGCGGTGGCGCTGGCCAACAGGCTCGACACCGGGCTGGTCGCCGGGGTCTACAGCCGCGACATCTCCCGCGCACTGTCGCTGACCCGCAAGCTCGATTTCGGTTCGGTCTGGGTTAACGGCTGGTTCATTGGTGGCCTGCAAGCCCCGACCGGCGGCGAGAAGAACAGCGGCATCGGCCGAGAACGCGGCCTGCCCGGCATTCGCAATTATCTGATCACCAAGAACATCGGCATCCGGCTTTAGGCAAGAAGCTCCGCCAGTGTCCACAGCAGACAAACTGAGGAAAGCAGTAAGAACATGAGCCCGATCAAGAACTTAACGCACCACGTCATGATCAAGCACCCGGAGCGTTGCGTCAATCAGACGATGACGCGCGTGCTGAAGAACGGCGATTTGCTCGCAGTGTACAACGAGGAACGCTATCCGTTCCACCACGACAGCGGCCGCACAATGATGATCCGCTCCAAGGATGGCGGGATCACCTGGGGCGAGCCGAAGATCGTGCTCGACTGGTCGGACACGTCCGGTAACTGGGATTGCGGGGTATGCGAGACCCACGACGGCACCCTGATCATCAACTACACGCTGACCGGCTTTTTCAAACGGGGACAGCGGTCTTTGCAGCCTTCGTGGTCAAGCGGCCCGGTCACCAAAGAATGGGGTGATTGGAGCTGGGCGTTCAAGACGCAAGGCTGGCTCGGCACGTTCGTCATCAAGTCAAAGGACGGCGGCGAGACGTGGGGCGCGCCGATCCCGGTGAACGTGCGGCCGATGAAACACGGCGGCTGCCGCTGCGGCTGTTGGGAACTTCCGGATGGCGGGCTGCTGATGGGGCTTTACGGGCGCATCCGTGGCTATGGCGAGGAAGGCGAGGGCGAGACGACGCGTTCGGCACTGATGCGGTCGGACGATGGCGGCGACAACTGGGAATACTACTCGACCCTCGGCTACGACCCGGCCAGCATTATCGACTACGAGGAGCCGGGGCTGGTGCGGCTGAAGGACGGGCGTCTGGTATGCTTCATGCGGACCCATGTGAACCCGACAAGCGATGCCAAGAACATGGTGATGGTCGTATCCGAGGATGACGGCTTTTCCTGGACGCCACCGAAATGGACCAACATCTGGGGCTTCCCTCCAGAGCTGATTGCCCTGCAGGACGGACGCTACCTGATGGTCTACGGCTATCGCAAGCCACCTTACGGCACGCGTGGGATCATCTCGGAGGACGGTGTGACCTGGGATGTGAAGAACGAGTTCATCATCCGCGAGGGCGGGCTTCCTGAACGCTCTGACGTGGCCAAGCCGGTGTCGAGTCTGGGCGGATCGGTCGGGGAAAAGGGCTATGGCGCGGGGCACATCGACCCAAACCATCCCGGTATCTACCAGCACATCGGCTACCCCAGCGTGGCGCAGAACCACGATGGGTCAATCGCCGTCTCGTATCACGAGTGGACGGACGATGCGTTTCCGCTGCAATACGTCAGAACCACAAGGTTCGATCTGGCCTGACACCTTATTAATGCTGGCCTCTTGGGGGCCAGCATCTCAACGATTTGGGAATGACGAATGGCACAGCTCGACCTTGACGGAGTTACCAAGCGCTTCGGCACCTATGAGGTAATCCGGAACCTGACGCTTTCGATCACGGACGGCGAATTCGTCGTGTTCGTCGGCCCATCGGGCTGCGGCAAGTCCACCGCGCTGCGTCTGATCTGCGGTTTGGAACAGGTTAGCGAGGGCGACGTGCGGATCGACGGCGTTTCTGTATGCCGCCTGCAGCCCTCACGCCGGGGCGTGGCAATGGTGTTTCAGTCTTACGCCCTTTATCCGCATATGACGGTCGCCGAGAACATGGGTTTTTCTCTGCGGATGGAGGGTGTGCCCAAGGCAGAGCGTGCCGTGAAAGTGCTCGAGGCGGCGACCCTTCTGCGCCTTGACGCGCTTCTAGACCGCCGGCCAAAAGATTTGTCGGGCGGACAACGTCAACGAGTCGCGATCGGGCGCGCCATCGTGCGCAAGCCGAAGGTCTTCCTCTTTGACGAACCCTTGTCGAACCTTGACGCCGAACTGCGGGTGCAGATGCGCTTCGAGTTGGCCCGGCTGCATCGCGAGCTCGGCGCGACCATCGTGTTTGTGACGCATGATCAGGTCGAGGCTATGACGTTGGCTGACCGGATCGTGGTGATGCGCGACGGCAGGGTCGAACAGGCGGGTGCGCCGATGGACGTCTACCGCGACCCTGACAACACGTTTGTTGCGGGTTTCATCGGTTCGCCGCGGATTAACCTTCTGGACGGGCGGGTAGAATCCGTTGAGGCCGGCGTGGCAACGGTCGGGTTCGACGGGCTGATCGGCGGCGCGGTGCGCGTACCCCTGCGCGGCACGGGCCTGCAACCGGGAACAGCGGTCAAGCTGGGCATCAGGCCGGAACATATGCTGGTCGATGGTGCGGGCGAGTGTGCCATCGCGGCTCGGATAGAATTTGTGGAGCAGCTGGGGGGTGCGAGCTTTGCCTATGCACCAAGCTTTCCGGCCGGGGCGCTGGTTTCTGCCGCCGATCCCATGCGCGGCGCGCGCGCGATGGACGTGCACACTCTGCACTTTCGTGGCGCGGATTGCCTGCTGTTCGGCGGTGATGGTGTGCGTATCCGCTGACAAGACAAGGAGGCCACCGTCATGCATCCTGCGCGCCATTATGTCGTGCACCGCGATAGTCATGCCTATTGCGCTCATCCACACATGGTGCGGGCGGCTGGCGGCGCACTGGTGGCAGTGTTCAACAAGGTGCCCCGCCGGGTCTTCGTGCTGCACCCGCCGGAAGACCCGATGTACCAGAACATGCTGATCCGCTCGACCGACGAAGGTGAGACATGGTCAGAGCCGGAACCTGTTCCGGGATACAACCACACCGGCATGGAATGCGCCGGATTGACGGCGCTGCGCGACGGTCGCCTGCTGCTGAACCAGTGGCAATTCGACTGGCTTCCCGAAGGCCGGGTGCACGCGCTCGCCGATCCTTCGGCCTATACAGATGCGCGCGAGCTTCTGACGCGGTGGAGCGGGTCGCCCGAACATGGCGCCGCGAGTGTCGATCTTGCCGCACTCCGACGTGAGACTCCTTGGGCCCGTGGGCCGGGCCGCTGCCTTGTCCATGCCTCTGTCGATCAGGGGTTGAGTTTTGGCAGCACGGTGACGGTTGTCACAGCTCCGTTCAGTGGCGGCTATGGAATGCGCGGCGCGGTCGAAACCACTGATGCGCGCATCCTGCTGCCTTTAAGCGACGTGCCGAACTACCGCACGGTTTTCATCGTCGAAAGCGCGGACGGTGGCCAAAGTTGGAGCAGACCGCGGCCCGTTGCGCATGGCGATGGACATGAGTTTGAAGAGCCCGCGATCCTGCGTGGTCATGGCGACCGGCTGATTTTGGTATTGCGAGACAATATCACCCGCCGCCTCCATCAATGCCTTTCCCTCGACAATGGGCGAAGCTGGAGTGTGCCGGAAGCTTTACCGGTGTCCGGTTATCCCGCCGACCTTTTGCGGCTGGCAGACGGGCGCATCCTTCTGACCTATGGCTGGCGTCAACCCGGTTACGGCATTCGCGCCGTCCTGTCCGAGGACGATGGCGCAACTTGGCAAACTGAGCGCACGATCATGATCCGTGACGGAATGCGGAACGGCAACCTTGGCTATCCGGTGACACTACAACGCGAAGACGGCAGTCTGTTGACGTTGTACTACGGCGAAGACTATGCAGGAGTGACCGCCATATTAGCGACGCACTGGCAGGTCGGTTGAACAAACGCCTGCCAAGAGCATTTCGTCGATGGACAACTCCAGATATACGTCAGCTGACGTGATCTGCATCTGCACCCGACTGTGGCAAAGCGGGACATGTTGGTTGAACTTAGTTGTCAGTGGTGCCGCGCGGTCACCTGGTCTGGCTCGATGCCCGAGTTGCACCTCACTTGCGATATGTGCAGGATGGCGCGTCACTTTTAAGGCAGTAGACAAGCGCGGGAAGACTCAGAGACGGTTCGACGCCAGTCGCGTTCCCTCCGCCAACCCCTCGTTCCCTCTTGACCGAGCTATAGCTGAAAGTTGGTGACGGGGGGATTGGGTGGCATATCAAGGCGTTGTTCACGCGCCGCAGTTCTTGCCGAGAAAAGGATATGCCACATGAC
>JAYUGA010000074.1:0-6339 GCA_043738565.1 Rhodobacterales bacterium | reverse complement strand
TTCGCAACGATCTGGCGCAGTTGGGCGTCCAGATGGATGTGTTCTCCTCGGAAAAAGCGCTCTACGGCACCGGCAAGATCGAAGCCGCGATTGACGCGCTGCGGGCCCAAGGCCTGATCTATGAAGGCACGCTGGAACCGCCCAAGGGCAAGACCCAGGAAGATTGGGAACCCCGCGTGCAGACCCTGTTCCGCTCGACCGCGCATGGCGATGATGTGGACCGCCCGGTGATGAAATCCGACGGTTCCTGGACCTATTTCGCCCCCGACATCGCCTATCACTATGACAAGGTGCAACGCGGCTTTGACGCCCTCATTGACATTTTCGGTGCCGACCACGGCGGCTATGTCAAACGCATGAAGGCCGCCGTCTCTGCCTTGTCCCGGGGCCGGGTGCCGCTGGACATCAAGCTGGTGCAACTGGTCCGGCTTTACAAAAACGGCGAGCCGTTCAAGATGTCCAAGCGGGCGGGCACCTTCGTCACCCTGCGCGATGTCGTCGATCAGGCCGGGGCTGACGTGACCCGCTTCATGATGCTGACGCGCAAGAACGATGTCACGCTGGATTTCGACTTCGCCAAGGTCTTGGAACAGTCCAAGGACAACCCGGTCTTCTACGTCCAGTATGCCAACGCCCGCATTAACTCGGTCCTGCGCAAGGCCCGCGACGCCGGGCTGGATGTCAGCGATGCCGCGCTGGCCAAGGCCGACCTGACCCAGCTTGCCCACGCGGCCGAAATCGACCTCGCCCAGGCCATCGCCGAATGGCCGCGCGAGGTGGAAATCGCCGCCAGAGGCAACGAGCCGCACCGCATCGCCTTCTACCTCTACGAACTCGCCTCTGAACTCCACGGCTTGTGGAACCGTGGCAATGGCGACCACAGCTTGCGGTTCCTCCAAGAGGGCAACCCCGCCACATCCTCGGCGAAAATCGCCCTGATCCGCGCAACGGGCGTTGTGATTTCGGCAGGACTGGCTATTCTTGGCGTGACGCCGGTTGAGGAAATGCGCTGAACGCATCCCTGCCGGGGTTTTGAGCAGGTAAAAAGCCGGGGGGGCATGAATCGCCCTGGCAGGTGAGGCGACAATGGCGGATCTGGAATTCGAAGGTTTCGAAGGCGCTTATGACGCGCATTCTGCGGGCCGCGCGGCGCGCGCCAAACGCATCGTCAACATATCCGGTGCGGTATGTTCGGTGGCGTTGGTGCTGGGCCTTGCGGTCTGGGGCTACAAACTCGCCGTCCGCGATGTCTCCGGCGTGCCGGTGATGCGGGCGCTTGGCGGCCCGATGCGGATTGCCCCGGCCGATCCGGGTGGCGATCAGGCCAGCAATCAGGGCCTGTCGGTCAATGCCATCGCCGCCGTCGGCACTTCGGCCCCTGCTGCCGAACAGATCACACTCGCCCCCCGCGCCGTCGAATTGCAGGCGGATGACACCGCGGGTCTGGTCATGGCCTCTGGCAGCAACGCCCTGACGCCGCCGCCGGTGACTTCGGCCAAACTGACCGTCTCTGGCCAGGCCAGCCCCGGCAGCGCCACGGATGTGGTGGCCCCGCTGGCCGATACGCCGCTGGCTGCGGCTGTCACCAACATCTCGGCGACCGCAGGCGATGTGGAACTGCCCGCCAGTCCCGCCGCCCCGCAGTCGATGCGGCCCCGCGCCCGCCCGGCGGCGCTGGCCCCGGCACCCGAGACCAAACCGTCCGAGGCCAGGCCGTCCGAGGTCCAGACGGTTTCCGCCTCGGCCCCGGCGACCGAGATTGACCCCGCCACTCTGGCCGTCGGCACCCGACTTGCCCAGCTTGGCGCGTTCGACAGCCCCGACCTCGCCCGCGTCAAATTTGCCGCCTTGCAGGCGCAGTTCGGCGATCTGCTGGCGGGCAAGGCCATCGTCATTCAGGCTGCCCAGTCCGGTGGCCGCACCTTCTACCGCCTGCGCGCCCAGGGCTTTGGCGGCGAGGATGACGCCCGCCGCTTCTGCGCCGCCCTGACTGCCGAAAACGCCGACTGCATCCCGGTCGCGCAAAGATGAACATCGGCAACGGCGCAGCCATCTTCGGTTGCGCCGGCCCCGTGTTAGGCCCGGATGAACGCGCCTTTTTCCGCGATTTCCAGCCCTTCGGCTTCATCCTCTTTGCTCGCAATGTCGAAGACCCTGCCCAACTCCGTCGCCTGACCGCCGACCTGCGCGAAGCGGTTGGCCGCAACGCCCCCATTCTCGTCGATCAGGAAGGTGGCCGCGTCCAGCGCCTGCGCAGCCCGCACTGGACCGAATGGACCCCGCCACTCGACTTCGTCCAGGCCGCAGGTCCCAACGCCGCCCGCGCGATGTATCTGCGCTCCCGCCTCATCGCCCGCGAACTGCGGTCCGTCGGCATCGACGCCAACTGCGCCCCCGTCGCCGATCTGATCACTGCGGGCACCCACTCCTTCCTGAAGAACCGCTGCTATGGCTCTGATCCTGCAATAGTTTCCGCGATTGGTGCAGCGGTGGCGCAGGCCCATTTCGCCGAAGGTGTGCTGCCCGTTGTCAAGCACATGCCCGGTCATGGCCGCTCCGAGGTTGACACCCACCTCGATCTGCCCACCGTCCATGCCACCAGGGCCGAACTGCACGCGCAGGATTTTGCGCCTTTCCGCGCCCTCAACCACCTGCCGATGGCGATGACCGCGCACCTCGTTTTTGCCGCCTATGACCGCAAACCCGCCACCCAGTCCGCCGCGATGATCAAGGTGATCCGCGACGACATCGGCTTCGCGGGCCTGCTGATCACCGACGATCTGAACATGCAGGCCCTGCAGGGCACGCTGGCCGAACGCACCGCCCTTTCCATCGCCGCAGGTTGCGACCTTGCCCTGCACTGCAAGGGCGATCTGGCCGAAATGCAGTCGGTTGCCGCAGCCGCGGGCGACATGTCCCAAGCCACCCGCCAGCGCGCCGCAGCCGCCCTCGCCGCCCGCAAACCCCCCGAACCCATTGACACCGCCGCGCTTCAAGCCGAACTTTCGGCGATGATGGACCATCATGCCTGACCCCGATCCCTGGGATCAAAGCGACCGCCTTGTCACCTCTGACCGTCATGCGGCAGAGGCGCTGATCGTCGATGTCGATGGCTTTGAAGGCCCGCTCGACCTGCTGCTCAACCTTTCCCGCACCCAAAAGGTCGATCTGCGCAAAATCTCCGTTCTGCAACTGGCCGAGCAATATCTGAAATTCGTAAGTGGCACCCAAGAGTTGCGCATCGAACTTGCGGCAGATTATCTGGTCATGGCCGCCTGGCTCGCCTATCTGAAATCCCGCCTCCTCCTCCCCCCCGACCCCACAGAGGATGGCCCCTCCGCCGCCGACCTCGCCGCCCATCTCGCCTTCCAGCTGGAACGCCTCGCCGCGATGCGCGAAGCCGCCGCCCGCCTGATGGCCCGTGACCAGCTCCACCGCGACATCTTCCCGCGCGGCATTCCCGAGGATGTGACCCACAAACGCGACATCCGCTACGAGGCCAGCCTCCTCGATCTGATGCGCGCCTATGCCCGCATCCGCACCCGCGACGATTTCCGGCCCTTCGTGATGGACCGCGACCATGTCTACACGATGGAACAAGCCTTGGAACGGATGCGCGGCCTGATTGCTTACGTCGGCAACTGGGCCGACCTCACCACCTTCCTGCCCGAAGGCTGGGAGGTTGATCCCCGACGCCGCCGCTCCGCCACCGCAGCCCATTTTGCGGCCGTGCTGGAAATGGCCAAACGCGGCCAGGTTTCCATCCGCCAAAGCGAAACCTTCGCCCCCGTCCAGATCCGGCGCACCCCACAATGACCGAAGACCCGATCGAACGCAGCCTGTTCGAGGCGCCCACGATGGGCGAACAGGAGCGCATGGTCGAGGCTGTTCTTTTCGCGTCAGCCGATCCCGTGACACTCCCCGAACTCATCGCCCGCATGCCGCAAGGCTGCGACCCTGCCGAAGCACTGGCCACCCTGCGCCGCCGCTACGAAGGCCGTGGTGTGCAACTCGCCCGTGTCGGCGACGCCTACGCCTTCCGCACTGCGCCCGATATGGGCCACCTGATGCGCCGCGAAACCACCGAGCATCGCAAGCTGTCGCGTGCCGCCATCGAAACCCTTGCCATCGTCGCCTATCACCAGCCCGTAACCCGCGCCGAAATTGAAGAAATCCGCGGCGTCGCCGTCAGCCGCGGCACGGTCGATCAGTTGATGGAGCTGGACTGGATCAGGTTTGGCCGCCGCCGCATGACCCCCGGCCGCCCCGTCACTTTCGTGGTCACCGAACATTTTCTGGACCATTTCGGTCTGGAAACCACCCGCGACCTGCCCGGCCTGAAAGAGCTTCGCGCCGCCGGACTGTTGGACAACCGCCCCTTGCCCGGCGGATTTTCGACGCCGGATGAAGATGAACCCACCACCGGCCAATCCGAGCTATTTGAGGATTAATCATGGACCGCATCCTGCAAATGATCATCAACACCGTGCTGCGCCAGTTGATCAACAAGGGCGTCAGTGCTGGCATCAACCACGTTGCAGGGCGCGGCAAACCTGCCAGCCAGATGACGCCGGAGGAACGTGAGCAGGCCCAGACCGCCAAGGAAACCGCCAAACGCGCCCGACAGGCGGCTAACCTGGCGCGGCGGCTGGGGCGCTGATCGCGCTTTCGCAAGGCCCACCCGGCAATACGGTGTCAATCAGCCCGGCCAGAATCGGCGGTAAGTCCAGGTCCTTTGCCAGATAAAGCCCGGTCAGAAGCCGGTCGTTGACCCTGGTTGACCATGTCACCATGACGAAGGGCGGCATCGGCACTTGCAGTTTGTAGGGGTCGATGGACGGCAGATCGCCACTGATCAGCGCCTGCAACACATGCAGCATTGCGGTTTCTTCGGACTTGCGCACCGGCCAGCGCATGATCAGGCTTGGCGGCGGACCCACTCCCTTGTACTCGAAGACGACGATCTGTCCGGACCGCAGCTCGATTCGGCAGGTCACGACATCATTGGCATTGCGGTTCGGCCAAATCTGAAACGCAATGGAATCTGCCTGTGCTGGCCGGCACAGCAGAAGGGCAAGCACCAGGGCCCGCCCGAGCATGGCTAATCCAGTCTGAACTGCTTGGCCAACTTCAACCCCTGACCTTGATAGTTCGACGCGATCCCCACGCCATACAGCGAATCTGGCCGCGTCGCCATGCGTTCATAGACCAGCCGACCCACGACCTGGCCATGTTCCAGCACGAACGGTGCCTCGTGGCAGCGCACTTCCAGCACACCACGCGACCCGGCACCGCCCGCCGCCGCATAGCCAAAGCCCGGATCAAAGAACCCGGCGTAATGCACCCGGAATTCGCCGACCATCGCCAGATAGGGGGCCATCTCGGCAGCATATTCCGGCGGGATCGTCACCGCCTCGCGGCTGACGAGGATATAGAACGCGCCGGGATCCAGAATGATCTGACCATTGGTGGCCCGGACCTCTTCCCAGAACTCCCGCGCCGGATAGTGGCCGATGCGGTCCAGATCGATGACGCCGGTATGCGGCTTGGCGCGGTAGCCCAAAAGATCGCCCGTCGCAGGGCGCAGATCGACCGAAAACCCCAAGCCCTCCGAAATCACCGGCGTGCCCGACACCAGCGGCTCGCGCCCATGCAGCGCCGCCAGTTCCGCATCCGACAAAACGGCATGGCCCGAACGGAACCGGATCTGGTTCAGCCGTTGCCCCGCCCGCACCAGAACCGAAAACGACCGCGGGCAAACCTCGGCATACAAGGGCCCGGCATAGGCTTCGGGAATCCGGTCAAACTCCACCCCGCCGTCGGTAATGGTCCGCGTCAGCAAATCCAGCCGCCCGGTCGACGACTTGGCATTCGCTACCGCCGTCAGCCCCCTGGGCAGCACCAGCCGTTCCATCAGCGGCACCACATAGACGCAGCCCTTTTCCAGCACAGCGCCGCCCGCCAAATCGACCCGGTGCATGGTGAACTCGTCCAGCCGCTCTGCCACGCTGCGCCCGGCCCCCGCCAGAAACGATGCCCGCACCCGGTAGGCGACCGTGCCCAGCCGCAGATCAAGGCTGGCAGGCTGCACCTGTTCGGGCACAATCGCCGGATCAGCAGCAATCGCGCCCGCAGCAATCAACACCCGCAAGGCTTGCGCAGGAAGGACACCTGGTTGCATCACGGGCTTCCTCCCCAAGGACATTCACAAACGGAACCGCCCGCGCAGCCACTGGCCATGCGGGCGGTTTCGATATTGGTCGGGCCAGAGAGATTTGAACTCTCGACCTCCCGCCCCCCAGACGGACGCGCTAACCAGGCTGCGCTATGGCCCGACGA
>JAYUGA010000073.1:0-16499 GCA_043738565.1 Rhodobacterales bacterium | reverse complement strand
TGGTATCTGGCCACCCCCGCCCGCGTCTTCTGCACCATCATCCGCGGCACCCCGCTGCTGATGCAGTTGTGGCTGCTATACTATGGCCTTGGGTCGCTGTTCCCGACCATCCCCGGCATCCGTGACAGCTTCCTGTGGCCGATCCTGCGCCAAGCCTGGCCCTATGCCGTGGTGGCCCTGTCGCTGTCGGTGGCGGGCTACGAAGGCGAGGTGATGCGCGGCGCGTTCAAGGGCGTGCCGCACGGCCAGCTCGAGGCGGCGAAGTCGATGGGCATGCCGCGCCTGACCATCCTGCGCCGGATCTGGCTGCCGCAGGCCATCCATCGCGTGTTGCCGACGATTGGCGGCGAGACGGTGCTGCAACTGAAATCGACGCCGCTGGTCTCCACGATCACCATCATGGACACCTATGCCGTTGCAGGCCGCATCCGGCAGGATACCTTCATCATCTACGAACCGCTGATCCTGCTGGCCGTGGTCTATATGGTGATCACCGGGATCATCGTGCTGGCCTTCCGCTGGTTCGAACGCCGCCTGCCCACCCGCACCGCCTGAACCCTGGGCCAGCCCGAAAGCAAAGGGCGGCACCTTGGCACCGCCCCCATCGCAATCCCCCACCGGTCAGACGATCTCGGCGCTTTCCGCCCGGCGTCCCTCGGCCTCGTGCATCGCCGTAATCGCGGCACGGCGGCGGCGGCTCGCCTCGTAGATCAGGGCGGCCCCCAACGTCACCGAGATCAGCAACAAGGCCAGCGCGTTGATCGTCGGCGGAAAGCCGGTCCGCACTTTGCTGAACACATAGACCGTTAGCGTATCGGCATTGCCGCGGGTGAACAGGGTGATGTTGAAGTTCTCGATCGACTGGAAAAACGCAATCGCCCCGCCCGCCGCCATCGCCGGATACAGATGCGGCAACAGAACCCGCCGCATCACCTGCGCGTGGCTGGCCCCCAGGTCCAGCGCCGCCTCTTCCAGCCCCATGTCGAAACTCTGCAACCGCGCCAGCACCAGCAGCATCACGAACGCCGCGATATAGCTGACCTGCCCCAGCACCGACAGATGCAGCCCGGCACCGACATTGAATGCGCTCCAGAACAGCAGGGTGGACACCCCGATCACGATACCCGGAATCAGGATCGGCGCCACCATCAGCGCATAGAGCACCGCCCGCAACCGCCCCGAGATCGAGTTGATCAGGATCGCCGCCGCAGTGCCAATCGGCACCGACAGCGCCACCACGGCCAGCGCCACCCCGATCGTGTTGCGAAAGGCGATCCAGATGCGGTCGTCGTTCCACAGGTCGATGAACCAGCGGTCGGTCCAGCCTTTCCACGGCACGATCGACGGCACCTTGTTGTTGTTGAACGATGCCCCGCCCATGATGATCAGCGGGATCAGCAGATAGGCCAGAAACAGCCCCATATACAGGTGAAACAGATAGTCGCGCTTCTTGTTCATATCCGCCCCCTATTTCGCAATATCGCTCAGCTTGACGCCGAACACCCGCATCATGCCGAAGACGAAAACGATAGACAGGGTCAAGAGGATAAAGGCATAGGCCGCACCGCTGTTCCAATCCAGCGCTTCCAGCATCCAGCTCTGGATGGTCTGGGTGAACCATTGCACGCTGGTGCCGCCCAGAATGGTGGGCACCAGGATAGACCCCGCACACAGCATGAACACCGTCACCCCACCCGAGGCGATGCCCGGCTTGGAATGCGGCAGGATCACCCGCCAATGGGTGCGCCACCACGGACTGCCCAGATCCTCCGCCGCCTCGATCTGGTTGCTGTCCAGCGATTGTATCGCGTTGTAGAGCGGGAACACCATGAACAGGACATAGGTATAAACCAGACCGACGACGACCGAGTTATAGCCCAGCCAGCGTACCGGCGTGTCGATGATATGTAGCCCCAGCAGCAACGCATTCAGCGGCCCGTTGAAGGTGAAGATGATCCACCAGGCGAAGGCCCGCAGAATCTCCGACACCCATAGCGGCACGAACAGCAGCAGGAACAGCGTCGGCAGCGACTTCGGGCTGACGATCTTGGCCAGATAATAGGCGACCGGATAGGCCAGGATGAAGGTGATCACCGTCACCAGCGCCGAATAGAGGATCGTGCTGACAAAGATCAGGATGCGCAGCGGGATGGTGAATTTGACGCCAAACAGCGAGGTGCCAAACGGCGTGCCAAAGATCGTCAGATAGTTTTTGAACGAATAGACATCCTTCGCCCCGCCGATATCAACCGCCGGAAGATAGGGCCGGAAAGAGCTTTCCAGCATGGTGAAATTGGGCAGAATGACCAGAACCAGCAGCCAGAACGCGGTCAGCGCAATGAACCCCCCGGTCAGAACCGCCCCGTAGCGGCGCAGCAGACGCTCCATGACCTTACGCCTCCGCTTTTTTGCCGTCGGGCAGAATTGCCGACCGTGCCGCATCGAAGGTCATGCTCAACTTGGACCCCACCGCCGGAACCGTCGCCGAGCCGTCATTGCGCAATTCCGCCACCAGTTCGGTGCCGTTTTCCGTGATGCCCTGAACCGAGATGAAACTGCCCTCGAACGACACATCGCCCACCGTGACCGGAACCGAGTTTTCGGCGCCTGCGGTTTCCGACAGCGTCATATGTTCGGGCCGGATATACAGCTTGACACTTTCCCCCGCCGCCGCCGCGCCCAACCGCGCCCGGAACGTGCCGATCGGTGTCACGAAACTCGCCATGCCGCCACCGGGGTTCTGCACCGTGCCGGTCAGGATATTGTTCTCGCCGACAAAGCTGGCAACAAAGCCATTGGCCGGCATGTTGTAAATCTCGCGCGGGCTCGCCACCTGCTGCAACTTGCCCTGCGACATGACGCCGACCCGGTCAGACATCGCCAGAGCCTCGCCCTGATCATGGGTGATATAGATGAACGTAACCCCGGTCCGCTTTTGAATGGCGCGCAGTTCCGCCCGCATGTGCTGGCGCAATTTCAGATCCAGCGCCGACAAAGGTTCGTCCAGCAGCATCACCGAGGGCTCCACCGCCAAGGCCCGCGCAATCGCCACCCGTTGCTTCTGGCCGCCCGACAACTGGCTGACCATCTTGTCGGCAGCACCATGCAGATCGACCAGTTCCAGCAATTCTTCCGCCCGCTGGCGGCGTTTGGCCTTGTCGACGCCGCGCACTTCCAGCCCGAAGGCGATGTTTTCCCAGATCGGCATCAACGGAAACAGCGCGAGGTTCTGGAAGATCAGTGCGGTCGGCCGCTGGTTGGGCCGCTGGCCCTTCATATCCTTGCCCCCGATGCGGATCACACCAGCCGTGGGTTCTGTAAAGCCCGAAATCATCCGTAAAATCGTGGTCTTGCCACAGCCCGACGGCCCCAGAAACGAAAAGAACTCACCGGGCTGGATGTTGACATTGACATGGTCAACCGCCCGAAAGTTTCCAAAATCGCAGCAGACATCGTCCAGATCAACCCCGGCGCTCATCCCACATTCCTCCCCCGCAGTGGTCATAGTTTTTTGCCAGCCTATCAGGCCAGTTTGCTTTCGCAACGATTACTGCCGCCGGACCAGACCGCGCGGCACAGCGCAAAAGAAATTCGCCGGGCCTTGCGGACCCGGCGAACTTTTTAGGCATTCCCGATCAGGAAGCCTTGTACTTGTCGGCATATTCCGCGCGCTTGGCGAGGAATTCTGCCGACTGGTCCGGCCACCACCACAGTTTCGCCAGCTTGGCGTCGTCGAAGGCCGAGTTGTAAAAGGTCGAGACATCCGGGCTCATCTTGTCCGATGCGCCCTTGCCAACCGGGTTGGCCGAGAATGCGGTCGCCCACAGGGCGGCACCTTCGGGCGTCGAGACCCATTTGGCCAGCTCATGGGCCTGATCGGTGTTGACCGAGTTGGCCATCCGCACAAAACCCTGATGCCAGGCAAACGCGCCTTCATCAGGGGCCATGTAGCCATAGCCGTCATTGCGCAGGTTGTAGCCGGTCGAATCCCAGTTCAAACCCAGCGTCGCGCCGTTGGCGGTGAACCCGGCATTCGCCTCGTTCTCGCCCGACCAGAACTGCACCACGTTGCCCTTGGCCTTGACGGCCTCGGCCAAAGCGATGTCCCACAGTTGTACCATAGCGCCCATGTCGGTATAACCATCCAGCCACGGTCGCGGCAGCTTGCCGGTCGCGTCTAGCCAGCGGCCCATCGCGGCCAAGGCCGAATGGGCGCGCACCACAACCTGGTTGGCCGGGTCAAACAGCGCCCCCAGCGACGGCGGATCGCCCAGCTTGGCTGCGTCTTTCTTGTAGACCAGCGCCTCGGTGCCCCAGTTCGACGGCACATACATCAGCTTGCCGTCCTTGCGCGACCGCTCGCCCGCCTTGCCATCGGCCAGACCCGGCAGATAGTTGTCCATCGCCAGCTTGGACGGGTCCCATTCCCCGATGAACCCGTTGGAGTTCCACGCCCCGACCCGCTCGATCGTCGGCTCGGTCATGTCGATGCCACCGGCCTGCAACGCCACCTTGGCTTGGGCATACATCGTGTCCTGATCCGGCTGCTCGATGAAATTCACCTTGATGCCGGTTGCGGCGGTGAAGGCCGGGAACACCTTGGCGCTGAGGTCGGCATAACCGGCCCAGCCCATGAAGTTCAGCTCGCCCGACGAGGCCAGCGCCCTGGAGGAAATCAGCGCCGGCGCAGCCAGCGCACCCACCCCAGCGGCCGTGGTTTTCAGAAAGCCGCGGCGGCTTACGTTCGTATGTTTCGTCACGTCATAGTCTCCCTATGTTGATCCGTTCGCACGGATATCATCCGGGGCACGTCTCGGCGGCCCCGTTCTCGAAGTTCGGTCTAAGGCGGGCGCGTGACAGTATCGCGACACCCAAGGCCGAGCATGCTGCAACTTTACGCCGGGTCCGGGTGGCGGTGTCAACTGGACTGTTACAATTGGTGCAGGTGCCCTGTCATAATCGCGTGAAATCCTGCGCCCACAGGTTGAATGCGCCCATTTGCTGGTGTCAGCCGGCCCCGTCGCTACCCGCGTTGCGTGTCAGCGGCAGGTTTTATCCCGTCACGGGCTCCGAAAACCGCGCCACAGGCGCCCCCCCGAGTCGCCCTCGCCCTGCTCCGTCCCACAAATCCCCAAAACCCCGATTTTTCGCGGAAAAATCGCCCGCTTCCCATCCTTGCGCCAATCCCGCCGCCACCAGACCTCCGCGATTTCCCGTGCTTGCCTTCGCCATCCCAACCGCTACTCTCCCCCGAAAACCGGAGTGCGCCATGATCCCCCTTCCCCCGGACGGCACCTATGTCACCCGCGTCTGGCGCAAGGGCCTCGGCCCGGCCCTGGCCCTGCTGCGTGGCGACATGCTCCACGACATCACCAGCCGCTCCAGCCCCACCATGCGCGACCTCCTGGAGCGTGACGACCTGCCCACCTACCTGAAAGCTCAGCCTGACGCCCCGATCGGCACCCTCACCGACCTCGCCGCAGCCTCGATCGAACCTGCGGCGGAAACCACCCACCTGCTCTCTCCCGCCGATCTGCAAGCCATCAAAGCCTGCGGCGTCACCTTTGCCCGCTCGATGATCGAACGGGTGATCGAGGAACGCGCCGCTGGCGACGCCTCCCGCGCCGAGGCGATCCGCCACCGCATCACCACTGCCATCGGCGACAGCTTGCGCAACCTCAAACCCGGCTCGCCAGAGGCGGCAGAGGTCAAACGCCTGCTGCAAGCCGAAAACCTGTGGTCGCAATATCTGGAGGTCGGCATTGGCCCCGACGCCGAAGTTTTCACCAAAGCCCCGCCAATGGCTTCCGTGGGTTACGGCGCCAGCGTCGGCCTGCATCCGATCTCCAAATGGAATAACCCCGAACCCGAGGTTGTCCTTGCGGTAAACTCTCGCGGCGAAATCAAGGGCGCCACCCTTGGCAACGACGTGAACCTGCGCGATGTCGAAGGCCGCTCTGCCCTGCTGCTTGGCAAGGCCAAGGACAACAATGCCGCCGCCAGCATCGGCCCCTTCATCCGGCTTTTCGGCGAAGGCTTCGGGCTGGAACACGTCCGCAATCTCGAACTGACCCTGAGGGTCGAGGGCCAGGACGGTTTCACCCTGACCGGCCGCTCATCGATGTCCGAAATCTCGCGCGATCCCGAAAACCTCGTCGCCCAAACCATCGGCCGTCACCACCAATATCCCGACGGCTTCCTGCTCTACTGCGGCACGATGTTCGCCCCGGTGCAAGACCGCGACGGCCCGGGCCAGGGCTTCACCCACCACTTGGGCGACCGCGTCACCATCGCCGCCCCGGAACTGGGAAGCCTCACCAACACCGTGCGGCTTGCCACCGAAGCTCCCGCCTGGACCTTCGGCACCGCCGCCCTGATGCGCAATCTGGCGGGGCGAGGGCTGCTCTGAACTCTTGCAGTTGCGCCTTTCCAAATACTCCCGCCGGAGGCTCTTTTTTCTTCTACAGCCCACTCAACACAATCAATTTTTCGCAGAAAAATTGCCCTTCCTCCAATCCGATTTTTCGCAGAAAAATCGCCCCACCACCCGAAAAACCCACACATCCCCGCCACCAATCGCTCCACATCGCCCTGGTCATTATAGCCCTGCACCGACACCCGCACGATGCCGCGCCCGCGCCACCGAAAGCACGGCACCTCGACCCCCAACCCCTCCAGATATGCCTTCAGCGCCGCGACATCACAGTCCGGCACCGGCATCGCCACCATCTGCGACGCACAAAATTCCGCACTTCCCAACGCCGCCAGCCCCGTCAACGCCCTAACACGCCCCGCCACCTCCTGCGCCAGTTCCCGGCACCCCAAGGCTACCTGCTCCCACCCCTGCTCCCGCCGGAACCGCAGCGCCTCCACCACCGCCAGCCAGGCCGAAGGGTCGCGCGTGCCCTGCATCTCCAGCCGGACTACAAAACCCGAATTGCCGAACGGCCCCGGCTCCTCGCCGCCATCGGTCCAGCCATGCGAAATCACCAGCGCCACCGCCCGGTCCTGCATTTCCCGCCGCACATGCAAGAACCCCGCCCCCTTCGGCGCCATCCACCAATTGTGACAATTCCCCGCATAGAAATCCGCGCCAAGCCCGTCCAGATCCAAAGCCACCAACCCCGGCCCATGCGCCCCGTCAATCACCGTCACAATCCCCCGCGCCCGCGCCTCCGCCACCACCTGCTGCAACGGAAACACCAGCGCCGTCGCCGAGGTGACATGGCTCAGAAACAGCACCCGTGTCCGCGCCGTCATTCCGGCGATGATCGCCTCTGCGAACGCCTCAGCGCTCTCCAGCGGCAACGGCACCTCCGCCACTGCAACCCGCGCCCCAGACCGCCTGCACACCTGCGCCCAGGTCTTCTCCAGCGCCGCATATTCATGGTCGGTGGTCAGCACCTCATCCCCCGGCCCCAATGCCAGTGATTGCGCCACGATGTTCAGTGCTTCGGTCGCATTGCCAACCCCCACCAGATCCTCCGCCTGCGCCCCCACATCCGCCGCCACCGCCTCCCGCACCGCCCTTAACCTTGCCGTGTGTCCGCGAGACGGCTCCAGAAACGCCACCGGCTGCCGCTCCAAAGTGCGCTGCCAGCCCTGATAGGCCTCGAACATCGCGCACGGACAGGCGCCGTAAGAGCCGTGGTTCAGAAACGCCACCTCCGGATCGAGTTGAAACAACCCTGCCCAATTCCCGCCCATTCCAGGCTCCGGAACCCGTTCGCCAAACCATGCCAGCCCCGCTGCCAAAACGCCGGCCGCCCGTCAATCATGGTAAACGCTTCCTGAAGGAAAAACCACAACCCCTTGATTTTCCGCATCTACGCCAAGTGTCCACATGTGGACACGCCCGGCTTGCCCCACGCGGCCCCGCCCGCTAGGCTCCTCCCATGCCCACCAAACCCCGCTACACCCGCCTGCCCGCCCCGGACCGCCGTGCCGCGCTGATCGGGGCGTCGCTCGCCTGCATCGCCCGAGGCGGCATCCGCGCCTTCACCGTCGATCAGATCTGCGTCGAGGCAGGGGTGTCGCGTGGCCTGATCACCCACCATTTCGGCTCGATGAACGCCCTGCTCGCCGCCGTCTATTCGCACATCTATGCCGCCTCCACTCCCACCCTCGACACGCTCGCCGAACCCAAAATCCTGTCCCTCATCGACCACCTGTTCGCCCCCGCCTTCTTCAACCGCGAAAGCCTCAACATCTGGCTGACGCTGTGGGCCGAGATTTCCAACAACCCCGACCTCAAATCCGAGCACCGCAGCCAATACCGCGCCTACCACGCCATGATCGCCCAGACCCTCCCCACCCCCAACGCCGACCAGCTCGCCCGCACCCTGATCTGCCTCGTCGACGGCCTCGGCCTGCAACACTGCATCGACCCCGACGCGATGCCCGCCACGACCGCGCGTCAAGCCTGCCTCGACCTGCTGACCCCGCACCTCGGACCCCACACGTGATCGCCACCCGCACCGACTTCCCCTTCAGGGTCCGCGTTGTCGAAAGCCTGCCGATCCGGCTGCCCTGTGGCACCCTCCTGTCGGCAAGGGCATGGCTGCCTGAAACCGACACTCCGGTTTCCGCCGTCCTCGTATACCTGCCCTACCGCAAACGCGACGGCACCCGCGCCCGCGATCAGGGCCTGCATGGCTATCTTGCCGGGCACGGCTATGCCGCTATCCGGCTCGACATCCGCGGCATGGGTGACAGCGCAGGCATCCTGCACGACGAATATACCCGCACCGAACAGCAGGACGGCTGCGACGCCATCACTTGGATCGCAAATCAGGATTGGTGCGGCGGTCAGGTCGCCATGATCGGCATTTCGTGGAGCGGCTTCAACGGCCTGCAAATCGCCGCCCTTGGGCCGCCCGCCCTGAAAACCGTCATCACCCTTGGCTCCACCGACGACCGCTACGCCACCGACGTCCACTACATCGGCGGCTGCTTCAGCAAGGACAACATCGACTGGCCCGCCACCATGATGGCGCAGAACGACCTGCCGCCCGACCCCGCAATCGTCGGTGCAAAATGGCGCGGCATGTGGCTCCAGCGCATCCATGCCAACGAACCGTGGAGCCATATCTGGATGGCCCACCAGCGCCGTGACGCCTACTGGCAGCAAGGCTCGATCTGTCAGGACTCAGCCGCGTCACGCTTCCCGTTTACGCCGTCTCCGGCTGGGCCGACAATTATTCCGAGGCGATTCCCCGCCTGCTGACGAACCTCAAAGGCCCCCGCCTCGGCCTGATCGGCCCTTGGGCGCATTCTTTCCCGCATGACGTGGCGGTCGAACCCGCCATCGGCTGGCTGCAAGAATGCTTGCGCTGGCTCGACCACTGGCTGAAAGGCCGCGACACGGGGATCATGCAAGAACCCGTGCTGCGCGCGTGGATGCAGGACCCGGTTCCGCCGCAAACCTGCTACACCACCCGGCGCGGCCGCTGGCTGGGCGAGGAAACCTGACCCTCGCCGTGGATCAGGGAAACCAGCTTCGGTCTTGGCGCAGGCGGTCGGCTTTTGGCTGCACCCTTCCCCTTGTGGGAGGGGATGGGGGAGGGGTCGTCCACCGCCTCGATCAACTCCCCCGTCTGGGTCGGCGCCGGCGCCGGCGGAGCCTCGATCCGGGTCGCCCTAGGTGTCTTGAACCTCACCCACCGCAACAGCCCCGAATACCCCGAACCGTTGACCGAGGACGCAACTTACCAAGCCACCATCGAACTCGACAACATCGCCCACCACTTCCCGGCAGGCCATCGCATCGCGGTCGCCATCTCCTCCACCTACTGGCCCGTCGCCTGGCCCTCACCGGACCGCGCCACGCTGAACATCACCCTCGGGCAAAGCCACCTGACCCTGCCCGTCCGCCGGCCACGCCCGGAAGACGCCAGCCTGCGTCAGTTCGACGCCCCCGAAAAAGCCGAAAACTCCCCCACCGTCACGCGAACCGTCGCCGCAACCCACCCGCGACAAGTCAGCCGCGACCTGATCACCGGCCTCATGGCCGTCGATTTCCCACGCTGGACCTATGAAACCCAATACCTCGACACCGCCACCAGCTTCACCTCCGAAGGTTATGCGCGGTTCCACATCACCGACGGCGATCCGCTGTCAGCCGAAACCATCTGCGAATACAAGGTCGCGCTCAAACGCCCCGACATGACCGCAGGCCACCACAGCCGCACCCGGATGACCTGCGACGCCACCCATTTCCACCTGGAAACCGAACTGCACGTCACCGAAGACGGTGTCGAGATCTTCAACCGTAGCTGGCACCGCCGCATCCCGCGCGACTTTGTCTAGTCGGCATGGGCCATCGGGCCTGATGGCGCCCCGCGTGGTGTGGCCTTGGGTTTGCGCAGCACGAACGCCAGCGGAATGGCCAGCAGCGTCACCACCATCATCAGCTTGAAATCATCCAGATACGACACTATTGCCGCTTGAATGTTGACCAGCCCATCCATCTGGCTCAGTGCTGTCAGATTGCCGCCCGCCGCAGCAGGTGACGCTTGCCACAGCATCGGGTTGAATGGGTTGATATAGGCCCCCAGCTCGGCATGGTTGACCTGAATGTTCCGCGCCAGCATGACCGACACGATCGAAATCCCGATCGACGACCCGATATTGCGTACCAGCGAAAACAGCGCCGTCGCATCGGCGCGGTATTTCGGGTCAATCGTCGCAAAGGCAATCGTCGACAGCGGCACGAACACCAGCCCCAACCCCAGCCCCTGCAAGATTCCGGTCCAGATGATCGGCCAACTGCCCATCGCGGGCGAGAATCCGGTCATGTAATACAAGGATGCCGCCGTCAGGATCAGCCCCGCCACCACCAGAATCCGCGCATCCACCGTGCGCACCAGCCGCCCGACCATGATCATCGAGAACATCGAGCCAAAGCCGCGCCGCCCCATCACCAGACCGGTGGTGATCGTCGGATAGCCGTAAATCTTCGAAAGCATCGGCGGCAACAGCGCCAGACTGGCCAGCAGGATGATGCCGATAACAAAGATGAACCCCAGCCCGGTCGCAAAGTTGCGGTCGGCAAACATGCCCGGCTCCATGAACGGCAGCTTGGCCCCCAGGATATGGATCACGAACACCCAGAACCCCACCACGGTCAGGAACAGATAGATCCAGATCTCGGTCGGTGCGAACCAGTCCACCTCGCCGCCGCGGTCGAGCATCAGCTGCAAAGCACCTATCGCCATCGACAGCATGGCAAAGCCAAAGAAGTCAAACTTGCGGATGCGGCGCACCGAATGCGGCAGATAGGCGATGCAGCCGAGAACCGCGACGATCCCCACCGGCAGATTGATCAGGAACACCCAGCGCCAGTGGTAGCTTTCGGTCAGCCAGCCGCCCAAGGTCGGCCCGATGATCGGCCCGACCATGATGCCGCCCCCCCACATCGCCATCGCCGACCCGGCCTTTTTGCGCGGGTTGATGTCCAGCAGGAATGTCTGCGACAAAGGCACGATGGCGGCGCCAAAAATCCCCTGCATGACGCGGAACGCCACCATCGCCGACAGGTTCCACGCAATGCCGCACAACAGCGATGACTCGACAAACCCGATGATCGAGATCAGGAACACCTCGCGCTTGCCGATCTGATCGGCCAGCCAGCCGGTGACCGGCGTCATGATCGCCGCCGCCACAATGTAACTGGTCAAAACCCAGGTGATGGTATCCTGCGACGCGCCCAGGTCGCCGGTCATTGACGGCAGGGCCACGTTGGCAATCGTGGTGTCCAAGACCTGCATGATCGTCGCCAGCATGATCATGACCGTGATCAGCCCGCGATTGGGGTATTCGCCATTCGGCCCGAACTCAGCCATGACCTACTTGCCAGCCAGAATCGGCGGCACCAGATCGCTCCAACTGCGGACCTTGCCGGTGTCCACCGAGACCGAGGCGCTCATCCCCGACGGGGCATCCGCGACATTGTCGAGCCGGATGCGCACCGGCACCCGCTGCGTGACTTTGACCCAGTTGCCGGTCGCGTTCTGGGCTGGCAGCAGTGAAAACTCGCTGCCGGTGCCGGCGCCAATCGCCTCGACATAGCCGACGATCCTGGTGCCGCCGACCCCGTCAAACGCCACCGTCACCGCCTCACCCGGCTTGATTTATGCCAACTGGGTTTCCTTGAAATTCGCGTCGACCCAGACATCGCCCGCCGCCAGCAGCGTGAACAGCGCGGTGCCCGCAGTCACAAACTGCCCCGGCTTGAACGAGGTCGCCTGATAGACCAGCCCATCGCTCGGTGCCCTCACTTCGGTCAGCGACAACTTGTATTCCGCCTGATCGCGCATCGTCAGTGCGGCCGCGACCGTCGGATGCCGGTCGGTTTCAATCTCCGGATCGCCGCCCAAAGCGGCCCGCGCATTGGCTACCACAATCGCCGCCAGCGCGGCCTGCTCTGATGCCCGGCGCTCGGTATTGCGCGCCTCGTCCAGCGCCGAACCGGTGCTCACGCCGCGCCCGGACAGCGCCACCTGTCTGGCCAGTTCGTCGCTTTGATACTTCGCATCGTCCAGCGGCACTTTGGCCTGGGCCACGGCACTGTCATACGCGCCCTTCAACTGCTCCACCTGCAACCGTGCGGCATCGACCGCAATGTTCGCCTGCGTCAGCGCCAGTTTGTAAGGCTCGGGGTCAACCTGGAACATCACCATGCCCTTCGTCACCATCTTGCCATCCGCCACGCCGACCGACACCAAGCGGCCGCCCAGATCGGACGCGATGTTGATCCGCGCTTGATGCAGATTGGCGTTGTCGGTCGTCTCGTACCGCCCTCCATTGACCCAATAGACCGCGCCCCCGGCCAGCAACACCACTGGCAGCGCCAGCATCAGGCCAAAGCGCCGCCGCTTCGGCTTGGCCGCAACCGGGGCGGCGACAGCGGCCGTTGCAACCGGCTTGGTTTGCGCAGCGACCACTGCGGTCACTTCGACGATTACGGGTTTGGGATTGGACACAGCGTTCATGCGGACACCTTTTCGCCGGTAGATTCGGCCTTCGACAGATTGAAGATAATGGCGGAAAGACCCGTCATCAGTTCACGGCACTGGTCGTCGGACAGACCAGCCAGGGCATCGGCATAGACATCATCGGCTATGCTCTTGATATGATTGAACGCTTCCAACGCCTTCACCGTAGGCTTGATCAACTTGGCGCGCCGGTCACTGGGGTCATTTTCCCGCGTGACCCAGCCCTGCTCTTCCATGCGGTCCAACAGACGCGACACCGAAATCGGCTCGATCTCCAACAGGTCGGCAAAGCGGCTTTGGGTCGCGCAACCCATCTTGCAGACATGCAGCATCATGCGCCATTGCGCCGAAGACAGGCCGAAAGCGGCGCTGCGCACTTCGAACCGCTTTCGGACGGCGCGAGAGGCATCATGCAACAGCAGGCCAAGACCGGGGGTAAAGTTTTTCATAAGTGTCACATATTATCAGTGTGGCTTACTATCAAGCGGATTCTGCGGTGCAGCATCGAATAGCCGCGCAGCAGTGATCACGCCGCATCCGTGTAGTGACATATCCAGTCACACGAGCGGGTTTGTGGCTTTTCGGCGACAAATCCGGTGGCCCGCGCCGGACGTTTCGCAGAAAAATCGCCCGTACCATCCACCCCGACAAAGTATGTCCTGAGAGCAAACCGTTTTGCGGCGGCAATCGCCCGGCATTTTCAACCCTTCCAAGCGGCCGCAAGTGCTCTGGCACCGCGCAAAAGGATCACCGAATCGACGTCGACGGCAGTGAAGGTGGTGCCGGCGGCGACCAGTTCCCGCAGGAACGGCTGGTCCAGCGACAACACGCCTGCGGGCTTTCCGGCAGCAGTAATGCGGTGGACAGCGGCCAGGATGGCGGCTTTGACCTCCGGGTGGCTGGGCTGGCCGGGAAAGCCCATGCTGGCGGCAAGGTCGGCCGGGCCGATGAAGATGCCATCCACGCCATCCACTGCGGCAATCGCTTCGATCTCGGCCAGCGCCGACGCGGTTTCGACCTGCACCAACAGGCAGATCTCGTCACTCGCGCGGCCCGCATAGTGTGGGATCGTGCCATATCGGCTGGCCCTTGTGCTGCCCGCCACACCGCGCATACCAAGGGGCGGATAGCGAACGGCGGCCACGGCCCGCACTGCCTCTGCCGCGTTTTGCACATAAGGCACCAGAATGGTCAGCGCCCCAAGATCAAGAAGGCGCTTGATTTCGACCGGATCATTCCAGCCTGGCCGAACGGCGGCATGGGTCGGATAGGGGGCTGCTGCCTGCAACATAGCCAGCACCATCGCATGGTCTATCGCGGTATGTTCGGTATCAATCAGCATCCAGTCGAAACCGCAGGCCGCCAAAGCCTCGGCGTGGCCAGAGCCGGGGATCGTGCACCAGATGCCGATTTGCTGTCGCCCCGCAGCCAGCGCCGCCTTGAACGTGTTTTTCGGAAGCTCCATGTGCCGACCTTTCGGATGGGTTGGCTTTCTGTAAACCACAGAGTCGGCGTCTGACCAATACCTTGGCTCAAGAAGCGGAAATCCCGAGCCATTCGTGCCGCATCCACGGTGCCGCGGCACGCACATGCCCGCGTCCGCTTCCATCCAGCGCAAAGGCTGCCGGGTTCACCGTGAAGCCCGGCGCAGCCCTGTCAGGTCGCGCGCCCGCGCAGGCTCAAGCAATTTTGCTGGCGCAAATGCTGAACCCTCCGGCAACATTGCGCGCAATCGCCACCGGATTCGAATTGACTGCGCCGCCCGAAAGAGCGGAGCCTTGCCCGGCGCAGCAGCGCCGAACCTTGTGCCGGGTGCAGCGGATGAAGATGGGGTTGGAGGACAAGGTGATCCTGATCACCGGCGCAGCCGCCGGCATGGGTCAGGCAATTGCGAGGCGGGCGGCAGAGGAGGGCGCGGCGGCCCTGTTCCTGACCGACCGCGACGACGCGGGCTGCAACCCGACCGTGGCCGAACTGCGCTCGGGCGGCGGCACCGTCGATTGCCTGATCGCCGATCTGGCCGGTGTCGCGGCGCCAGCGGCCATCGCAGCCGCCGCTACCGCCCGCTTTGGCCGGATCGACGGTCTGGGCAATGCGGCGGCGCTAACGGCACGCGGCTCGTTCGTCACCGGCACACCCCCGCTCTGGGATCAGCTTTTCGCCATCAACGCCCGGGCGCCGTTCTTTCTGATGCAGGCGGTGATTGGTGACCTGCTATCGCGCGATGCCGCAGGGTCCATCGTCAACATCCTGTCGATGAACGACTATTGCGGCATACCGGAACTGGCCATCTATTCCGCCACCAAAGGGGCCTTGGCCACCATGACCCGCAACGCCGCCCGCGCCCGTATGACCGACTACATAAGGGTGAACGGCATCAACCTCGGCTGGGTAGCGACGCCGGGTGGGCGGCACATGCAGGCCGATATTCTGGGCCGGGGTCCGGGCTGGCTGGCCGAGGATTCCGCCAAAACGCCGCTGGGCCGGCTGATCACGGCGGCAGAATCGGCACGACTGGCGGTGTTCCTCTTGGGGGATGCCTCGGTCCCGATGAGCGGCTCGGTGGTGGATTTCAAACAGAAGGTGGCCGGGGCCATTTGACCAATCAAGGCAGGCAGGCGTGACACAGGACGACCCCAAACCTCCGCAGTCGGCCCGCGACTAGGCAGCGTTGCGGGCCGATCTTGTGGCGCGGGCAGGTCGGCTCAGCAAACGCCTGTCGCAGGTCGCGCAGTTCTGCCTGAACCGCCCGGAGGAAGTGGCGATCAACACGCTGGCCCGGCTGGCCGAACAGGCGCAGGTGCCGCCCGCCACCATCACCCGCTTTGCCAAGGAACTGGGCTTCGCGGGCTTTGCCGAATTGCAGGGCGTGTTCCGCGAACGCCTGCTTGAGCCGCGCCTGCCCCATGCAGCACGGATGGCGGAGCCTGCGATGCAACCCGGTGCGGAAGGGATCGGCGATGCCGATCTTGATCAGCCGGGGTTAGTCTTTGGCAGCTTTGTACAGGCCGCCCTCCACTCGCTGTTGCGGATCGAAGAGGCGCTGGACCGGGCGCAGCTTGATGCTTTCGGGGGCGTGCTGGCCGGCTGCGATGCGGTGCATGTCGCCGCCGCAAGGGGCGCTTTCGGGCGGGGGGCCTATACGGTTTACGGGCTGGCCAATATCGGCAAGCGGGCGCATCTGGTGGACAATCTGGGCGCGATGCGGGCCGAGCAGATCTTTGCCATCGGCCCCGCCGATCTGCTCCTGGTGATGACCCTTGACGATTACACCCCCGAGACCGTCGAAGCCGCCCGCAGCGCCGTCCGCAATGGCCGCCGGGTGCTGGCGATCACCGACAACGAACTTAGCCCGGTGGCCACCCTCGCCAGCCATGTCCTCTACGTGCCCGAAGCGCGGCTTGACCATTTCCGGTCGCAGGTGCCCGCGATGGTGGTCTGTCAGGCCATCATCGTCAATCTGGGGCGGCGCTTGGGCATGCACCGCACTGAAAGGAATTATCC
>JAYUGA010000072.1:0-6386 GCA_043738565.1 Rhodobacterales bacterium | reverse complement strand
AGATCGTGCCGCGGCGTTCGGCCAGAATGCCCGCGATCCGCGGCAAAGCCACCCGGCTCAGCACCAGATAGATCACGACCAGCGTGACGACGAGCCAGAAAATCTGGTTCGGAAACGTGCTGAAGTCCAGCTGCGGCATGGGGCCAGAGCCTGCGGCTTCCGTGGTTGCAGTTGTGGCCATGATATCCCTCCGTCGGGCCTTCTGTTCGGTAAGGCGGGAGGCCGGAGCCTCCCGCAGTCACGACGCCAAAGATCAGGCCTTGAGAACGAACATCAACAGCAGGGCAACCAGGAACGAGAAGATCCCGAAGGCTTCGGCGAACGCGATGCCGATGAACAGCATGGGGGTCTGGCCCGCTGCGGCCGAGGGGTTGCGCAGCGCGCCGGACAGGAAGTTGCCCGCCACATTGCCCACGCCGATCGCAGCGCAGCCCATGCCGATGCAAGCCAGGCCAGCACCGATATAGGCACCCATGTTTACGATATTGCCTTCCATGTCACTTCTCCTTGGACTGGTATGTCGTTGTATATGAACCGAAACCTTCGCGGCCTCAGTGAGAGGGATGCAGCGCGTCGCGCAGGTAGACGCAGGTGAGGATGGTAAAGACATAGGCCTGAATCGCGCTGACCAGCAGTTCAAAGCCATACATCGCCGTGATCCCCACCACCGAAAGTGGCGCGATGACCGCATAGAAACCGAAGGTCGCAAAGACGTTGATCACGGTGTGGCCGGCCATGATGTTGCCAGCCAAACGTATGGAATGGCTCACCGGGCGCACGAAATAGGACATCAGCTCGATCACCGCCAGCACCGGCCGCAGCACCATCGGTGCCGACGACACCCAGAACAGCCCCAGGAACGACGCGCCATTCAGCACGAAGCCCAGCACCGTGACGGTCAGGAACACCGCCAGCGCCATGATCGCCGTCACGGCGATATGCGAGGTCGTCGCGAAAGCGCCGGGGATCAGCCCCAGATAGTTCGAGATCAGGATGAAGGTGAACAGCGTCATCACATAGGGAAAGAACTTCACGCCATCGTGGCCGGTGATGTCCTCGACCATGTCATGCACAAAGCTGTACAGGATTTCCGCGATGGATTGCGAACGACCCGGCACCAGCGCCCGGCGGCGGGTGCTGATCACCATCAGCAAGACGGCACCAACCACCGCAACACCCATCCACAGCGTCACGTTGCTGATCGTATACCAGCGCAAGACATCACCGCCGAACAGCGGGTGCACGCCGAACTGGTTCATCGGCTCGAATGTCGGTCCGCTGGTTGCTTCACCTGCCACGTCTACTCCCCTTCATTTTCCGCCGAAACCTTGCCCGTCATCTGCTTCGCGGTCTGCATCATGGTCCGGATGCCCGCCGCGAAACCGAATAGGGCAAAGATCACCAGGAAGATCGGCAGGGTGCCAAACAGCGCATCCAGGCCGTAACCGATCACCAGCCCCAGGAGCATTCCCGTCACCAGTTCGATCACCATCCTCCAGGCCAACTCGCCCTGCGAGAAACTCGTGCCCGCCTTCCCGGCCTTTTCCACACTCTTGCCCTGAGCCTTCGCCAGCTTCGCCTCAAGGGCGCGCAGCCGCACAAGGTCAGGATCGTCGCTCATGCAAAACGCCCCTCCGACAGTCACGGCATACCTACGAAAGGGCAGGTTCCGAGTCAAGCAAGGATAGCGTCGCGAAAATCTCACCCAACCATCTGATAACTAATACTTTTACTCTATAGCTCACCCCCACCAAAGCACCCTGAACGCCCCTCGGCAAATTCAACCATCCGGTTGACCATCGCCCAAAGCCCGCCGATACTGCTGCCATGACACCTAGCCTGGACATCACCTTCGCCGCCCTCGCCGATCCGACCCGCCGGGCTATTCTGGCCATGTTGCTGGAAGATGACATGGCCGTCACCGATGTCGCAGCCCCGTTTCGGATGTCTCTAGCCGCCATCTCGAAACACCTGTCCATCCTCGCTGACGCTGGCCTGATCTCCCAGGAAAAGCGCGGCCGGATCAACTGGTGCAAACTCGAACCCGACGCGATGCGCAATGCCTCGGTCTGGATGCAAGGCTTCGGCCAGTTCGAACCCGTCGACCTCGACGCTTTCGAACGCTTTCTGGAAGCCGAGATGCAGGAGGAAAATCTTTCGGATTGACCCCTTTCACTTTGGCCCAAATATCCCCGGGTCTGGGGCGGCACCCCAGCGGCCAGCCACAATCTCACCCTTTCGCAAACCAATCCCTGTACCGCTCCCGCAGCAGATTCTTCTGCACCTTGCCCATCGTATTCCTCGGCAGGTCCGCCACCACCACCGCCCCCTTGGGCTGCTTGAACCGCGCCAGATTGCCCGCTATCGCCGCCAACGTCAGGTCAGCATCTCCGCCGACCAGCACCGCAAACACCGCCTCGCCGAAATCGCCATGTGGCAGGCCGATCACCGCACTCTCGATGACCCCCGGCACCGCATCCAGCAACAACTCGACCTCTTTGGGATAGACGTTATAGCCGCCGGTAATGATCAAATCCTTGGCCCGCCCGACGATCTGCACATAGCCATCGGCGTCCACCTGCCCCAGATCGCCGGTGATGAACCAGCCATCCGCGCGCAACTCCTCCGCTGTCTTTTCCGGCATCTGCCAATAGCCCGCGAACACATTCGGCCCGCGCACCTCGATCACCCCCACCGCGCCGGGCGCAACCGCCACCCCATCCGCCACAACCCGCACCTCCACCCCCGGCAAGGGTAGTCCTACCGTCCCCGCCCGGCGCTCCCCAGCATAAGGGTTCGACGTGTTCATATTGGTCTCGGTCATCCCGTAGCGTTCCAGAATGCGGTGCCCGGTGTGCGCCTCGAACTCCCGATGCGTCTCGGCCAACAGCGGCGCCGACCCCGACACGAACAGCCGAATCCCCGCCACCAAGCGGCCGTCAAGCCGCGCATCGGCCAACAGTCGGGTATAGAACGTCGGCACCCCCATCATCACGGTCGAGACCGGCAGAAAACCGATCACATCCTCCAGATCAAACCCCGGCAGAAAGATCATCTCGCAACCAGACAGCAACGCCACATTCGACGCCACGAACAGCCCGTGGGTGTGAAAGATCGGCAAGGCATGCAGCAGCACATCGGCTGCGGTAAACCGCCACAGCCCCACCAGGACCTCGGCATTCGACAGCAGGTTGCCGTGCGTCAGCATCGCACCCTTCGACCGCCCCGTGGTGCCAGAGGTATACAGGATCGCCGCCAGTTCCTCCGGCCCACACGCCGCTGGCTGAAACGTCATCGATTGCCCCGCCATCGCATCGGCAAACGACCCGGCCCCCGCACCATCTAGCGTCAGCAAACTCGCCCCATGCCGCGCTGCCACCGGGGCCAGAGCCGACACCTTGGCCGGATCGCACAGAAACAGCCGAGGCGTGGCGTTGCCCAGAAAGTAGTCCACCTCCGCCGCCGTATAGGCCGTGTTCAGCGGCAAAAACACCGCGCCGATTGCCGCCGCCGCGCCATAAACAGCCAGCGCCTGCGGCGATTTGGCGACCTGCACCGCAACGCGGTCGCCCTTGACCACCCCCGCCGCCCGCAGTGCCCCCGCCGCCAGCGCAACCATTGCGTGAAACGCCGCAGCCGTCACTTCACCCCCGTCTTGCAGGGTCAAAAGTCGTCCCGTCCGCCCCGCCAGATTGCCAAAAAGCTTGTCATACAAAGGATTTGCCACGCGCCACTCTCCCTGAAACCGGCCAAAACCTGGGCATCAAGCAACATATGGAAACCGATTGTTTCCAAAATGGAGCCACTTTCCGCTTAGAGGCCGCGTGTCGGCCACTTTACTGCCGCGCTCGCCCAGCAGATTACCCTTGTGAAGCGCGATGGGAGGCGAAGATGAAATACGGTTACGCCCTGTTGGCTCGGTTCGGGCTGTTCGCCCAGAAATCCGAAGGCCCCGACGCTTTCGATCTGCGCCTGCAACGGATTGGCAGCCGTGAACGTCAGCGCAAGGTCCGCGCGATCCTGCTGTTCAAAGGGCTACCTCAACTGATGGAAGCCTAAGCTCGGCCATCAGGTCGCGCACCTCTTGCCGGGCGGCGACGTTGGACAGGTTCAACTGGTCTACCCCGGTGTCCCGCAGGTCCATCACCGTCAGGCCCCGCGGGAACAGTTCGCGGAAAATCACCCGCTCGGAAAAGCCGGGGGCCACCCGAAAGCCGATCCGGCGCGACAAATCCTCCAAAGCAGCGCCAACCTTTTTCTTGTTGTGCATTTGCTGGGCGCCCAGCCGGTTGCGCAATACGATCCAGTCGATCGGCTTCAACCCGGCCTGCGCGCGCAACTGCCGCGCATTCCACACCATCTCTGAATAAATCGACGGACCCTTCACCTTGCCGGTTTCAGTGTCCACCCGCGCCAAAAGGTCGAAATCCACGAAACTGTCGTTCAAGGGCGTGATCAGCGTATCGGCCAGCGAATGCGCCACCTGCGACAAGCGCGTATGGCTGCCGGGGCAGTCGATCACGATGAAATCGCTGACCGCCTCCAGCGCCGCCACCGCGTCCGACAGCCGGTGGTCATAGGCATTCTCTCCCGGCTGCAAAGCGCTCGCCGCCACTTCGGGCAGGTCGCGGTAATCCGGCGATGGCAGCACAATCCCGGCCCGCGCCAGATAGGCTTTGCGGTTCTCGATGTAGCGGGCGAAACTTTTCTGCCGCAGGTCCAGATCCAGCGCCCCCACGCGGTAGCCCATCCGGCACAGCGCCGTCGCGACATGCATCGACGTGGTCGATTTGCCCGACCCGCCCTTTTCGTTCCCGACCACGATGATATGCGCCATTACCGTCCCCCGCAGCCTTCAAGCCGGTCCTTTTCCCGACCTATAAGGTCATGGCTGCGGTTAGGGAAGCGGGAACCCGCGCAACCGGTGCGACCTTGGGCTGACACAGCGCCAGAGTTGCGGTTCGCGGCACGCAAAACAAAAGGCGCCCCGGAAGGAGCGCCTTTGCCAAACCTTGCAGCGGCTCTGATCAGAACCCCAGACCGGCGTATTTGTTCTTGAACTTGGAAACCCGGCCGCCGGTGTCCATCAGCTTGGCGTTGCCGCCGGTCCAGGCCGGGTGCGCCAGAGGGTCGATGTCCAGCGCCATCTGGTCGCCTTCCTTGCCCCAGGTGGTCTTGGTGGTGAACAGGGTGCCATCGGTCATCTTGACGGTGATCGAGTGGTATTCCGGGTGAATGCCCTTTTTCATGATCGCTGTCCTTATTCCGCTTTGGCTTTGTAATTGGTGTCTTCGACGATCCGGGCCGATTTGCCGCGACGATCGCGCAGATAGTACAGCTTGGCGCGACGCACACGGCCACGGCGGACCACTTCGATGCTGTCGATGTTGGTGGAATACAGCGGGAATACCCGTTCCACACCCTCGCCAAACGAAATCTTGCGCACGGTGAAGCTGGCAGAGATCGTAGCGCCCCCCTTGCGACCGATCACGACCCCTTCATAGGCCTGCACCCGGCTGCGCGTGCCTTCGGTGACTTTGTAACCGACCTTCACGGTATCGCCGGCTTTGAAATCCGGGATGGTCTTGCCCAGCGCAGCGATCTGCTCCGCCTCGATAATTGCGATCAGGTTCATGCCTGGTCCTTTCCTACGCTCAGGGTTTTCCCCCGAAGTGATGCCGCACCAGCGCTCTTGGTCTTCAACCGGATCCCTACTTTTCGTAAGTCCGCCAGAGATGGGCCTGCTGTTTAACCACCGCTCTCTTGAACCACGCCCGTCGAAGAGGGCGAACGCTTGGGTCAAAAGGAATCGGGTCCGTTGGGCAAAGTGGCCCCGGACAGCGGGCGTATAGGGGGGCAGGCCCTTTGGGTCAAGGGCTACCCCACTCCGCCCCAGGGCGATCGCATTTTGCCGAAGATGGATTTTGCGAAGTCGTCGGACCATGCTGCGGGTTTGCGGTTTCGGGAGATGGGGAGCTTGGGTCGTGCTTTGCGGAGCCGATTGAGGGTCAGTTTTTGCAGAATTGCAAGGGTTTCCCGGCCGTTGTCCTGGCGATTGCCGGCGCGGTCTTCGTCGAATGTCGCGCGGCATCACGGGTCGGTTGCCTTTGCGGGCGAAAAGGCAATCGCCGCCCCGCGCCAGAATGATCCCGGCGGTCTCGGTCCGGGTGTGCAGCGCGTCGGCGGTGACCAGCACCCCGTCCAGGCACAGGGTTTCCAGCACGGCGGGAGTACCGTGCAGGATCGGCGCCGCCGTGATCTCATTGCCGCCACCCGTCACGGCACATTGACCCCGGCCCCATCCGCCCCCAGATCATCCAGAAATGCCGCAAAAGCGCGGCCAACGGCTTCGGGGTCCGGCAGCCGGAACCAGCGGCTGAATGGGC
>JAYUGA010000071.1:0-2241 GCA_043738565.1 Rhodobacterales bacterium | reverse complement strand
TCAGCCGCGTTGATCGAGTCGATGGTCATCTTGGCAAAGGGCAGCTTGGCGTATTCCGGGTTGGAATACAGCGAGGTGCGCGTGCCCGGAGGAACGTTCGCCCAGCCTTCTTTCGACGCGACAAGCGCCAGATAGTCCTTGTTGGTCGCCCAATCGACGAACTTCTTGGCAGCGTCCTTGGCGTCAGACGAGGCCGGGATGGCCAAAGACCAAGCCCACAGCCAGTTGGCGCGCTTGCCAAGGCCCATGTCGGGGGCCAGCGTGAAGCCGACCTTGTCGGCGAACTTGGACTGCTTGGGGTCGATCAGCGCACCTGCCGACACGGTGGCGTCCATGCGCATGGCGCATTTGCCTTGCAGCGACAGTGTCAGGTTCTCGTTATAGCCGTTGTTGGAGGCGCCGGGCGGACCATATTTGGTCAGCATGTCCACATAGTCGGTCAGCACGGCTTTCCATTCCGGCTGATCAAACTGCGGCTTCCAGTTTTCGTCGAACCAGCGTGCGCCGTAAGAGTTGGCCATCGTGGTCAGGAACGCCATGTTCTCGCCCCAGCCGGCCTTGCCGCGCAGGCAGATGCCGTAAACGCCGTTGGCCGGGTCATTCATCGCGGCCGCAGCCTTCTTGATGTCATCCCAGGTCGGGGCGTCGGGAATGGTGATGCCGGCCTTTTCGGCGAGATCCTTGCGGTAGTTGACAAAGGACGACTCGCCGTAGAAGGGCGAGGCATAGAGGTTGCCGTCAACGGTCAGGCCGCCACGGATGGCGGGCAGCAGATCGTTCACGTCATAATCGGCGGGCAAGTCGTTCAGGCTTTCCAGCCAGCCCTGCTTGCCCCAGATCGGAACTTCATAAGTGCCGATCGTTATCACGTCATACTGGCCGCCACCCGTAGCGATGTCTGCCGTGACATTCTGGCGCAGAACGTTTTCTTCCAGCGTCACCCACTCGACCTTGATGTCGGGGTTCTTGGCGTAAAAGTCGTCCATCAGGCCCTGCATACGGACCATGTCACTGTTGTTGACGGTCGCAACCGTGATCGTGGTTTCAGCCCCAGCCATGCCCGTCAAGGCAAGCAGAGCCGACGCGCCAAGCAGCGCGCGAAGTGTAAGTGTCATATGTATCCTCCCTGGAAGCGACTTGAGCAATTCATCGCTTGGCGGGTAAATGCTCACAACCACCCGGCTTGCGTCAAGCCCCATCTTCCGCTGCACCTGCGAAGGGATCAGCGCGCCAGAATGGCATTTGCGGTGGCTTCATCCGTAACCAAGCCATTGATAATGCGTGATTGCAGCGCCGCAGCAATTGCCCCGACCTTGGAACCGCCAGCCGCAATTCCAATCGCCGGACGCGCCAACCCTTGCACGATCCGCACCCCTCCGGTGCGGCGATTCGTTCCGACTTCCAGATATTCGCCCGCCGAATCATAGACCCAGCCCGCCACTTCGCCGACAGCCCCGGCCGCCTGCATCTCGTCCAGTTCGGCCCGCGTCACGAACCCGTCGGCCAGCAGCGGCGCATCGTTCGACATCTGCCCGACGCCGACGAAAATCACATCTGCTGCCCGCGCCAGGTCCACCACGCGCCGCACCGGGGCCAGCGCGTGAAACGCCGCGTTCTCTTCCGCCGTCGTCGAAATCACCGGCACCGGCATCGGATAATGCGGGGCGCGCACCTTGTCCGCGATCCGCATGACCACGTCAAAGAACGACGCCGACCCGTCCGGCGCGATGTTGCCGATCAGCGACACAAGTCGGTGTTGCTCTGCCTCCATCGGCTCCAGTGCATCGACCATGCCGCGCATCGAGCGGCCGGTGCCCAGCGCAATCACCTTCGGCTCCGGCATCCGCAATACCCGCTCCAGCTCCGCCGCCGCGGCGGGCGAGGTTGCCCGCGCCGTATCGCCACCGGCCCCCAGCGAGGGCACCACCCGGCACCGCGTCAGGCCATACCGGTCGGTCAGTGCCTGTTCCAAATCCAGACAGGTGCCGATCCGGTGGCTCAGCCGCACCTGGATCAGCCCCTCCGCCATCGCCCGGCTGACCAGCCTTTGCGCCCGTTGCCGCGATACGCCCAGTTCCGCCGCGATCTGGTCCTGCGTCATGCCGCCAACGTAATACAGCCACCCCGCCCGCGCCGCCTCGTCATGCAGCGATGGCTCATTGTCGATCCGGCTCATCCAAGTCTCCGCAAATCGGGGTCAAGGTCATAGAATTCCGCGAACGAGGCAAACCGCAGTTCCGG
>JAYUGA010000070.1:0-6404 GCA_043738565.1 Rhodobacterales bacterium | reverse complement strand
TCACCGACCAGGGCGACATCGTCGAGCATTGCTGCAAAGCCTGGAACCGCCTCACAGACTGCCCGTCCCGCATCACTTCCATCGGAATGCGCGATTGGATCCATGGGTTGTGATCAATGAGTTTTGGTATGAAAGCAGAAGGCTGGAGTCGGTCTGGCGATTCTTCCAGCGACAGACAGGCTCCAGGGGCTTGATCCCAACCTCTCAGCTGATCACGTTGAAATCCGGACCATAGGGATATTTCGTGACGTCCTCGGCCCCGTCCTCGGTGATGAACAGGATGTCATGCTCGCGGTAACCGCCTGCCCCGGGCTTGCCCTGCGGAATGGTCAGCATCGGTTCCATCGAGATCACCATGCCGGGTTCCAGAACGGTGTCGATATCCTCGCGCAACTCCAGTCCCGCCTCGCGGCCATAGTAGTGGCTGAGGATGCCGAAGGAATGGCCATAACCGAAGGTGCGGTATTGCAGCAGCTGGCGTTCTTCGAGGAAGGTATTGATCTTGGCCGTCACCTCGGCGCAAGAGGCACCGGGGCGCAGAAGGCTCATGCCGTATTTATGGGCGGCGATGTTGGACTGCCAGATTTTGAGCGAGTCGGGGTCGGCTTCGCCCAGAAACATGGTGCGTTCAAGGGCGGTGTAATAGCCTGAAATCATCGGGAAGGTGTTCAGGGACAGGATGTCGCCGCGCTGCAATCGGCGCGAGGTGACCGGGTTGTGGGCACCGTCGGTGTTGATGCCGGACTGAAACCAGACCCAAGTGTCACGGTATTCGGCTTGCGGAAAGCGTCTGGCGATTTCCCGCTCCATCGCGTCGCGGCCTGCCAGCGCGATGTCGATCTCGCGCGCCCCTTCGCACACCGCGTCGCGGATGGCGAAGGGGCCGATATCGGCCACGGCGGCACCTTGGCGGATCAGGGCAAGCTCGGCTTGGGATTTGGTCATGCGTTGCAGCATGGTGCCGTGGGAAATATCGACGCCGCGCGGCGGTTTCAGGAAGTGGGTCAGCTTTTCGGATTGCACCAGCGTCAGGTGATCCGCCTCGCAGCCGATCACGCGGCCCTCGCCGGTGACGGAGGTGACGCTGCGCCAGAAATTGTCGCGCTGCCAGTCGGTGTAGGTGAGGTTGTCGCCGTGACCGCGCCGCCACGGTTGGCCGGCGTCGATGCCCGCCGAGATGGTGACGCTTTGGCCGGGAGTGACGACAAGGCCGCAGGGGCGGCCGAAGGCGCAGTACGGAAAGCCGGAGTAATAGGCGATGTTGTGCATCGAGGTGAACAGGCAGGCGTCGACGTCCTGCACCTCCATCAGGTCGCGCAAGGATTCGAGGCGGCTGTCGTATTCTTCGGCGGCAAAGGGCAGGCTGCGGGAGCCTTGGTGAAAGCGGTAGGATTGCGGACGCTCAATCGTATTGGCCGTCATGACAGACCTCATCACAGGGGTCTGGTGTGGCCCGGACCCCGAAAGATCCCGGCGTGCAGGACGAAAGCGCGGATTTGCGCAGGCGGTGGGTTGCCCCTGTGACGACGCCATCGTCACGGACTGAGGCAGAGGATGGGGGCGTTGCGGCGGAATGGCAAGCGGGTTTCGGCGTTACGCAAGCTGCGTCATATGACGCAGCTTGCCTTGGCGGCGGGTTATATCGGGGCCCGATTCACCATGTGTTAACTCTGTTGCGCCAATCTCGCGCCATGTCCAATTGCATCCGACCCAATGCCCCTGGTGCCACGATCTTCTTCACCGTCAGGCTGGAACAGCGGGGCGACGATCTGTTGCTGCGCGAGATTGAACACCTGCGGCAGGCGGTGCGGATCACCCGGGCGGAGCGGCCCTTTGCCATCGAGGCCTGGGTGGTTCTGCCCGACCATCTTCATGCGATCTGGACCTTGCCCGAGGCGGACAGCGATTATTCCACCCGCTGGCGGCTGATCAAGGCGCGGTTTTCGCACGGATTGCCGCCCGGACCGCAGCGGGCCAGCCATCTGGCGCGGGGCGAGCGCGGCATCTGGCAACGGCGGTTCTGGGACCGTCCCCTGCGCGACCCTGCCGATTTTGACCGCCACCTGCGCCTGTGTCTGGAAGCCCCGGTGCGGCTGGGGCTGGCGCGGCGGGCCGAGGATTGGCCGTGGTCCTCGATCCACCATCTGCCGCAATACCGCGTCGCCGCGCAAGGCGTGTCATAGGACGCACCTTACCGCCAGGGATCAGACCGAGCGGGTGATGCCGCCATCGACCCGCAGGTTCTGTCCGGTGATGTAGCCTGCTCCCTCTGACGCGAGGAAAGCCACGGTGGCGGCGATTTCCGCGGAGGTGCCGTAGCGGCCCATTGGCACCGACCGGGTGCGTTCCTCGGTCGCGGGCAGGCTGTCGATCCAGCCGGGCAGGATGTTGTTCATCCGCACGTTCTGGGCAGCATAGGTATCGGCGAAGATCTTGGCATAGCTGGCCAGACCGGCGCGGAACACGGCGGAGGTCGGGAACAGCGCCGAAGGCTCGAATGCCCAGGCGGTGGAGATGTTGATGATGGCACCGCCACCATCTTGTGCCATGATCGGGGCGATCAGGCGGGTCGGGCGAATGACGCACATCAGATACACCTCCATCCCCTTGTGCCAGTCTTCGTCGGTAATCTCCAGCAGCGGCGCGCGGGGACCGTGGCCGGCCGAGTTGACCAGCACGTCGATGCGGCCAAAGCGCGCGATTGCGGCATCGACCAGGCGTTTGATGTCGTCGGCGGACTGGTTTGAGCCGGTGACGCCGATGCCGCCCAGTTCCTGGCCCAGAGCCTCGCCCTTGCCGGACGAGGACAGGATCGCCACTCTGAACCCATCGGCGGCGAGGCGGCGGGCGGCGGCGGCGCCCATGCCGGAACCGCCGGCGGTGATGATGGCTACTTTTTGCATTTGGGGCCTTTTTGTTGGAGCGGAGCCGGGGGTTTCACTCCCCCGGACCCCCGTGAGATATTTGGGCCAATATGTAAGGCGAAGTTACCAGCGTTTCAGGGCCTGTTCGTCGTCGTCTTTGGCGGCGACCCAATCGGCCCCGGTGGCGGTGATTTCCTTCTTCCAGAACGGGGCGCGGGATTTGAGGTAGTCCATCAGGAATTCGGCAGCGGCGAAGGCTTCGGCGCGGTGCGGTGCGGCGGTGGCGACCATCATGATCGCCTCGCCGGGTTTGAGGCTGCCGTGGCGGTGGATGACGAGGGCGTCGGTCAGCGACCAGCGGGTTCTGGCTTCGGCCATCATGGCGGTGATCGCGGATTCGGTCATGCCGGGGTAATGTTCGATCTCCATCGCCGCCAGTTCGCCGCCGGGGTCGCGGACGATGCCGGTGAAGGTGACGATGGCGCCGGCGGTGTTGGCCTGTGCGGCGAAGGCGTTGGATTCGCGGCCGAGGTCGAAGGGTTTTTGTTGGACGGACAGGCGCATCTCAGCCGCCGGTCATCGGCGGGAAGAAGGCCACTTCGCGGACGCCTGTCAGCGGGGCGTCGAAATTCGACAACTGCTGGTCGAGGGCGACGCGCAGGCTTTTGAGGTCGGCGAAGGCTGCGGCATAGCGGGGTTCGCGCGCGGCCAGTTCGGCAATCAGGGCGCGGACGGTCGGGGCAGCCGTTTCCAGACGCTCGCGCGGGCTACCGATGCGTTCGCGGACCCAGGCGAAATACAGAACCTCGATCATGTATCATCCCTGAGGTAGGGCAGGCTCTTGATGAAGTAATCCCAGCCGGTGATGGCGGTCAATAGGGCGGCGAGCCAGATCAGGCCAAGGCCGACCATCGTGGCCAGTGAAGAGCAGCCGCGGGTGCCACAGGAGCGGATCGGGTCGGCAAGGCCTTTGGCGACCAGTGCCGCATGCTGGTCGATGGTCAGGCCCTGGCGGGCGATGCCTTCAAGATATTCAAGGCCGGTGCCGAGGAACAGCACAGCGATGGCGACCATCTGGGCCGAGGTCTTCCATTTGGCCAGTCTGGTGACTTTGAGGAGGCCTGCCTTGTGGCCGAGATACTCGCGCAGGCCGCCGACAAAGACCTCGCGGAACAGGATCACGGTGGCGGGCAGGATCAGCCAGGGGTTCATGCCGGAATAGCCGGTGATGATCAGGAGCGCGATGACGACCATCGCCTTGTCGGCAATCGGGTCGAGCATGGCACCGAACTTCGACTCCTGCTTCCACAGCCGGGCGAGGTAGCCGTCGAAATAATCGGTGATGGCGGCGGAGGTGAACAGGGTCAGGGCGAACCAGTCGGCCAGCGGGCGGTGGAAATACAGGAACATCACCGGGACGCCGGGGGCGGCGAGCAGGCGCAGGAAGGTCAGCGTGTTGGGGATCGTCCACCGCATGTGGGATTGGTAGCGGATGGGGGGAGCGGGGGGAAGGGGGGTCGGTTCGGCGGGGGTTTGGGGCGTCCGGTTCTGGACGGTTTTTGAAGTTGAATGATTTCAAGGGGTTGGTTTTGAGAAATTTACGAAGTGTTATGGATTGAAGTGGGGTGTGCGGTCATCCTTGGATCAGAGCCGGGGGGTTTCACACCCCCCGGACCCCCCGTGGAGTATTTGTGTCAAGATGAAGCGCAATTTGAATCAAGTTTGAACGGGTTGGCGCGGGCGGGTCATGCGGTTTAGCCTGTGGTCCTTTCCCGGTAGGCGCAGCGCGGGTCAGGCCTGCCTGCTGGGTGGCCTCGCCGCAACCGGCCAAGCGCCGCTGGGCTTTTGGTGGGCGACCGTGGCAGCGCTGGCGGTGGTGCTGAACCTTGTGGCGCGGGAAACTCCGGGCCGCGCGGCGTGGCTCGGCTGGTGCGCCGGGGCGGGCTATTTCGCGCTGGCGCTGTCGTGGATCGTCTCACCCTTTCTGGTTGACGCGGCGCATGACGGCTGGATGGCCCCCTTTGCGCTGTTGTTCATGGCGGGCGGCTTGGCGCTGTTCTGGGCCTTGGCCTGCGGGATCGGTGTCAGGCGCGGCATTCTGGGGCTGGTTACGGCCTTGGCAGCCGTGGAACTGGCGCGCGGCTATGTGTTGACCGGATTCCCCTGGGCGCTGATCGGCCATGTCTGGATCGACACGCCGCCTGCGCAGATTGCCGCGCTGATCGGGCCAAGCGGGTTGACGCTGGTGACGCTTGGGATTGTGGGGCTACTGGCCACGCTGCGGCCCATGGCCATGGCCTCCGGTATAGCCCTGCTGGCCGCCCTGTGGGGTTTTGGCGCATGGCAATTGGCGCAACCGCTGCCTGCCGCAACTGGAATCACCCTGCGTCTGGTGCAGCCCAACGCGCCGCAGGATGCCAAATGGGACCCGGGCCATGCGCAAGTGTTCTTTGACCGGCTGATGCGGGCCACCGCAGCACCGGGTCAAGTGGACCTTGTGATCTGGCCCGAAACCGCCCTGCCCTATCTGATCGCCGACAATCCCGACCTGCCGGCGATGATCGGCGCTGCCGGTCGTGGCGCGCCGGTCGCCTTGGGCTTGCAGCGCGTCGAGGGGCGGCGAGGCTGGAACAGCCTGCAAGTCTTTGCCCCCGATGGCCACCTGATCGCCGCCTATGACAAACACCACCTCGTCCCCTTTGGCGAATACATCCCGCTTGGCGACCTCGCTTACGACTGGTTCGGGCTTAGCGCCTTTGCCGCGCAGACCGGGCAGGCCTATTCGGCCGGGACCGGTCCTGCCGTGCTGGATCTTGGGCCAAAGCTGGGACTGGTCCTGCCGCTGATCTGCTACGAAGCGGTCTTTCCGCAAGACCTGCGCGGGCTGGCGCGCCCGGGCTGGCTGTTGCAGATCACCAATGACGCGTGGTTCGGCACGATCTCTGGCCCCTATCAGCACGCCGCCCAAGCCCGGCTGCGCGCCGTCGAGCAGGGCCTGGCCTTGGTCCGCGTCGGCAATACCGGCGTGACCGAGGTGGTCGATGCCCGCGGCCGCGTCACGGCAGCCCTGCCGTTCGGCACCGACGGCTATCTCGACGCCGCCTTGCCCGGCCCGCTGCCCGCCACGATTTACGCCACATGGGGCGAAATCCCGGTGCTCGTGTTGCTGGCGTGTAGCGCCGCCCTGGCCTTGATCACCGGCCGCCGCCCGGTGGCTTGACCCTTTGGCGATTTGCGACTAGGTCCGGTCCGACTGCCACAACGGCTTCCTGACGTGGCGGATGAACCCACCCGGAGCACGTCCCCCAAATGACCCGCAAATCCTATGTCTTCACCTCTGAATCGGTGTCCGAAGGCCATCCTGACAAACTCTGTGACCGCGTGTCAGACGCCATGCTCGATGCCTTCCTGACCGTCGAGCCCAACGCCCGCGTCGCCTGCGAAGTCTTTGCCACCACGGGCCGCGTCGTGGTCGGCGGCGAAGTTGGCCTGTCCGACCCCAAGGCCCTGGCCGACATGATGGACCGGGTTGACAGCATC
>JAYUGA010000069.1:0-6421 GCA_043738565.1 Rhodobacterales bacterium | reverse complement strand
GTTCGGATTCCATGGCGGCGAAGGTCAGCACCTCGCCTTGCAGCCCGTCCGGCAGCCGGCCGACCGCGAAATCCAGCCGACCGGCCAGCAGTTGTTCGCACAACAGATCCGAGGGGCTGACCACGACTTCGACCGTCACATTGGGGTGGCGCAGGTTTTCGCTGTGCAGCGCGGGCAGCACGCGGTCGAGCGCGGGGCCGGTGACGGCACCGATGCGGACATGGCCAACGCCGCCGGTGGCGATTTCGGCAAGGTCCCGCGCGGCGTCGTCCAGTTCCATCCGCACGCGGGCGGCGCGGGTGGCGAGCGCACGGCCGATGGTGGTCAGGCCAATGCCGCGCCCGGTGCGCTCGTGGACCGGATGGCCGATGATCTGTTCAATCTCTGCCACCAGGCGCGAGGCGGCGGGCTGGGCGATGCCGATCATCGCCGCAGCCTGGGTCAGTTGGCCCGCGTCGCCCAAGGCGGCCAACAGCCGCAGATGGCTGAGCTTTAACCCCCGGCGCAACAGGCTGTCGGACGATCGCGGGCCAATCATGTCGTTTCCGCCATGTTTTCATTCCAAAACATCATTTGACCGATATGCAGCGCCGTTGCAATGGTCCCGTCACGGATCGCGGGCGGCCTTGGGTTGCGGCGAAGCGTCGGGATAAAGCCGCACCCGAGATGCGGCAGGGGAGGATACCCAATGCAAGTTTCAAGAAGGGCGCTCTTGGCGCTTACCGGTGCTGCTACCGCGTCGTCGATGTTCGGTTTCCGTGCGATGGCTGCCAGCAAGGGCACCATCGGCATTGCGATGCCGACCAAATCTTCGGCACGCTGGATTGCCGATGGCGACAACATGGTCAAGCAATTCCAGGCTGCCGGCTATGACACCGATCTGCAATATGCCGAAAATGACATCCCGAACCAGCTGGCCCAGATCGAGAACATGATCACCAAGGGCGTCAAGGCTCTGGTCATTGCGGCCATCGACGGCACCACGCTGTCGAACGCGCTGGACAACGCCGCCGCCGCCGGAATCAAGGTCATCGCCTATGACCGCCTGATCCGTGATACCGGCTCGGTCGATTATTATACCACCTTCGACAACTTCAAGGTTGGCGTGCAGCAGGCGAATTCCCTGGTGGCCGGCCTGAAAGAGCGTTTCCCGGACGTGAAGCCGTGGAATGTCGAACTGTTCGGCGGCAGCCCGGACGACAACAACGCCGGTTTCTTCTACAACGGCGCGATGTCGGTCCTGCAACCGATGATCGACGCGGGAGACATCGTCATTCCGTCGGGTCAGATGGGCATGGAGGTGGTTGGCACGCTGCGTTGGGATGGGGCAGTGGCGCAGGCCCGGATGGACAACCTGCTGTCGTCCAACTACGCCGACAAGCAGTTGAATGGCGCGCTGTCGCCCTATGATGGGTTGTCGATCGGCATTCTGTCGTCGCTGAAGGGCGTCGGCTACGGTTCCGGCGATCTGAAGATGCCGATCGTGACCGGGCAAGACAGCGAAATTCCGTCGATCAAGTCGATCATCGCGGGCGAGCAGTATTCGTCGATCTTCAAGGACACCCGCAATCTGGCCAAAGTCACCGTCGCGTTGGTGGATGCGGCGCTGTCGGGTGGCACCCCGGAAATCAACGACACCACCACCTACAACAACGGGGTCAAGGTTGTGCCGTCGTACCTGTTGGAAAGCCAGCCGGTGGACGCGACCAACTATCAGGCGATTCTGGTGGATGGCGGCTATTATACCGCTGACCAGCTGAAATAATCGGCTAGACTGCGACAGACGGGCCATAGCCGCCGCCCTGACAGGTGCGGCGGCTATGGTGTTTCGGGGGGAACGAATGACCACACTTCTGGAAATGCGCGGGATCAGCAAGGTGTTCCCGGGCGTGCGGGCCTTGGACAATGTGAACCTGACCGTCGAGGCGGGCGAGATCCATGCGATCTGCGGCGAAAACGGTGCCGGCAAGTCCACCTTGATGAAGGTGCTGTCGGGGGTTTACCCGCATGGCAGTTACGAAGGCGAGATTGTCTATGATGGTGCGCCGCTGGCCTGCCGGAACATCCGCGATTCGGAAGGCAAGGGCATCATCATCATCCATCAGGAGCTGGCGCTGGTGCCGCTGCTGTCGATTGCCGAGAACCTGTTTCTGGGCAACGAGATAGCCCGCGGCGGCGTGATCAACTGGCCTGAGGCCTACCACAAGACCGAGGCGCTGTTGCGCAAGGTCGGGCTGGACGAGCCGCCCGCGACCAAGGTGGAAAAGCTCGGCGTCGGCAAGCAGCAGTTGATCGAGATTGCCAAGGCTTTGGCCAAGGATGTGCGGTTGCTGATCCTGGACGAGCCGACGGCAGCCTTGCAGGAGAATGACAGCCAGAAGCTCTTGGACCTGATGCTGGAGCTGCAAACCCAGGGCGTGACGCAGATCATCATCAGCCACAAGCTGAACGAGATTTCGCGGGTGGCCGACCGGATCACCATCATCCGCGACGGGGCGACGGTTTCGACGCTGAGCGCCGCCGAGATTTCGGAAGAACGCATCATCCGCGACATGGTGGGCCGCGACATGGCGCATCGCTATCCCGACCGCGTGCCGCAGATCGGCGAAGTGCTGCTGGAGGTGAGGGACTGGAACGTCTGGCACCCGGAGCAAAAACAGCGCCAGATGATCAAGAATGCCGCGTTCAACGTGCGGCGGGGCGAGATTGTCGGGATTGCCGGGCTGATGGGCGCGGGGCGCACCGAACTGGCGATGAGCATCTTCGGGCACAGCTATGGGCGGGATGTTTCGGGGTCGGTGACGATTGGTGGCAGGCCTGCCGATACCTCGACCGTGGCACGCGCGATTGCGGCGGGGCTGGCCTATGTGACCGAGGATCGCAAGTCGCTGGGGTTGATCCTGGAGGAACCGATCGTGCGCAACATCACGCTGGCGAACCTGTTCGGGGTGTCGAAGAACGGGGTGCTGAACCATCACCGCGAGCAGAAGGTGGCGGAGGATTACCGGCGGGCGCTGGCGATCCGGACGCCAAGCGTATTCCAGAAGGCGGTCAACCTGTCGGGTGCAACCAGCAGAAGGTGGTGCTGTCGAAATGGTTGTTTGCCGATCCGCAGGTGCTGATCCTCGATGAGCCGACGCGGGGCATCGACGTCGGGGCCAAGTTCGAGATTTACGGGATCATGAACGATCTTGCGGCGCAAGGGCGCGGGGTGGTGATGATCTCGTCTGAAATGCCGGAGTTGCTGGGCATGTGCGACCGGATTTACGTGATGAACAAAGGCCGGATCGTCGGCGAGTTGTCCAAAGCCGAGGCGAGCCAGGAAAAGATCATGGCGCTGATCCTGAAGGGCAGCGAAATTGAGGTCGAAGAAGGAATGGTGGCATGACGGCAGAAACCAGCGGAACCCCGGCGACTGCCGAAAAAAGCATGGGGGCGCATTTGGCGGGGCATCTGCGTGAAAACGGGATGCTGATGGCGCTGGTCGCCATTGTGGCGTTCTTTACGATTGTAGTGCGGGTGGCGGATGACGTCGATTTCCTGTCGGCGCAGAACATCACCAACCTGTTTCTGCAAAACTCTTACGTCATCATCATGGCGCTGGGGATGCTGCTGGTGATCGTCTCGGGCCATATCGATCTGTCGGTGGGGTCGGTTGTCGGGCTGACCGGGTCGATCGCGGCGATGCTGACGGTCACGCTGGGCTGGCCTGCGATTGCCGTGGTGCCGGCGGTGCTGCTGACCGGCTTGGTGTTCGGCGCGGCACAGGGCTACTGGGTGGCATTCTGGCGAGTGCCGTCGTTCATCGTGACGCTGGCCGGGATGCTGGTGTTTCGCGGCACGACGCGGTGGATTTTGAACGGCCAGAACATCGGCCCCTTCCCCAAGTCGTTCCAGTCGCTGTCGACCGGGTTCATTCCTGATGCGTTCGGGGTGAACCAGCCCAACATCACCGCCATCGTGCTGGTCGCGCTGTCGGCGGCCGCAATGGTCTGGCTGGGCTGGCGTGCCCGCGTGCGGGGTGCGGAGTTTGGCATTTTGCAGGAGCCGATCGGAATTTTCTGGGCACGCAATCTGATCGTGGCGGCGGCGGTGATCTTTGTCGGCTACAAGCTGGCGTCGTTTCGCGGGCTGCCGAATGTGCTGATCATTCTGGCGCTGCTGACTTCGGTCTTCGCGTTCTTTACCGAGAACATGACGACGGGCCGCCGGATTTACGCGTTGGGTGGCAATGAGAAGGCCGCGAAGCTGTCGGGGATCAAGACCAACTGGCTGGTGTTCCTGACCTTCTGCAACATGGGCGTGCTGGCAGCGCTGGCCGGCATGATCGTGGCGGCGCGGCTGAATTCGGCGACGCCGGGCGCGGGCACCGGGTTTGAACTCGACGTGATTGCCGCGGTGTTCATCGGCGGTGCGTCGATGTCGGGCGGGGTTGGCAAGATCCTCGGGGCCGTGGTTGGGGCGCTGATCCTGGGCGTGATGAACAACGGCATGTCGATCATGGGTATCGGCATCGACTATCAACAGGTGATCAAGGGGTTGGTTCTGCTGATCGCCGTGATCTTCGACGTTTACAACAAATCACGCTGAGGGCGGAACATGCATCTATCTCAGATTACCGACGGTGCGGGCAAGATCGCCGTGGTGGCCCGCGAAGGCGACCGCGCGGCCATCGTGCGCGGCGCGGCCAGCACCTATGCCCTGGCGCAGGAAGCTGTTGCCGGGCATGGGCTGGCGGCGGTTGTCGCTGGGCATGGGCTGGGTGAGGCGGTCGATCTGGCCGCTTTGGCCGCTGCCGGACGGCTGGCTTTGCCGATCTCGCATCCCGATCCGGCGCATCTGCATCTGACCGGGACCGGATTGACGCATCTGGGATCGGCGGCGACGCGGGATGCGATGCATGCCAAGCTGGACGGGACCGAGACGCTGACCGATTCGATGAAAATGTTCAGGATGGGTCTGGCGGACGGCCGCCCTGCCGAGGGTCAGGTTGGGGTGCAGCCGGAGTGGTTTTACAAGGGCAATGGCTTTACCGCCGTGGCGCCCGGTGCGGCTTTGACTTCGCCGGGGTTTGCGCTGGATGGCGGCGAGGAACCGGAACTGGCCGGGATCTATCTGGTGGGGCCGGATGGCACGCCGTTCCGGGTGGGTTGGGCCTTGGCCAACGAGTTTTCCGACCATGTAACAGAGCGGATCAACTATCTGTTCCTCGCCCATTCCAAGCTGCGCGAGGCGTCTTATGGGCCGGAAATCCTGGTGGGCGAGTTGCCCGCCGACATTCGCGGCACCTCGCGGATCCGTCGTGAAGGCCGCGTGATTTTCGACAAGCCGTTCCTGTCGGGCGAGGCCAACATGTCGCATACGTTCGCCAATCTGGAACATCACCACTTCAAATACGACCTGTTCCGCCAGCCCGGCGATCTGCATGTGCATATGTTCGGCACCGCCACTTTGTCGTTTGCAGACGGGATCAAGCCGCAGGTTGGCGACATATTCGAGATCGAGGCCGCCGCGTTTGGCCTGCCCCTGAAAAACCCATTGGCCCAGGCCCCGGCAGTTGCCGGCGCTGTGACCGTCAAAACCCTGTGAGGACACCATGACTTTCAAACCCGCCGCCTGGCCCCGCAAACTCCGCTCGCAAGAATGGTTCGGCGGCACGTCGAAGGATGCGATCTATCACCGGGGCTGGATGAAGAATCAGGGCTTTCCGCCGGATTTGTTTGATGGCCGCCCGGTGATCGGCATTCTGAACACCTGGTCGGAACTGACGCCGTGCAACGCGCATCTGAACGACCTCGCGCAGCGAGTGCGCAACGGGATTTACGAGGCGGGCGGGTTCCCGGTTGAGGTTCCGGTGTTTTCGACGTCGGAGTCCGCATTCCGGCCCACCGCGATGATGTTCCGCAACCTCGCCTCGATGGCGGTGGAGGAGCAGATGCGCGGACAGCCGATGGATGGCTGCGTGCTGCTGGTCGGCTGCGACAAGACCACGCCCAGCCTGCTGATGGCGGCGGCATCGACCGACATGCCGTCGATCATCGTGACCGGCGGGCCGATGCTGAACGGCTATTACAAGAACGAACGGGTCGGTTCGGGGACCCACCTCTGGAAGTTCTCCGAGGCGGTGAAGGCTGGCACGATGACGGCGGCAGAGTTTGTCGATGCCGAGGCGTCGATGAGCCGCTCGCCGGGGTCGTGCAACACAATGGGCACAGCCTCGACGATGGCGTCGATGGCGGAGGCCTTGGGGATGGCTCTGTCGGGCAATGCGGCGATTCCGGCGGTGGACAGCCGCCGTCGGGTGATGGCGCAATTGACCGGGCGGCGGATCGTGCAGATGGTCAAGGACGACCTGAAGCCGTCGGACATCCTGAAGAAAGAGGCGTTCGAGAATGCGATCCGCACCAATGCGGCGATTGGC
>JAYUGA010000068.1:0-6456 GCA_043738565.1 Rhodobacterales bacterium | reverse complement strand
GACAAACCGCCTGGGCGGTGCCAAGGTCTACATGAAGCGGGACGAACTGAACCACACCGGTGCCCACAAGATCAACAACGTGCTGGGCCAGATCATTCTGGCGCGGCGAATGGGCAAGACCCGGATCATCGCCGAGACGGGCGCAGGCCAGCACGGGGTCGCGACCGCCACCGTCTGCGCCAAGTTCGGCCTGACATGCGTGGTCTACATGGGCGCCCATGACGTGGAACGCCAGGCCCCCAACGTCTTTCGCATGCGCCTGCTGGGCGCGCAGGTGATCCCCGTCACCTCGGGGCGCGGCACGCTGAAGGACGCGATGAACGACGCCCTGCGCGACTGGGTCACCAATGTCCGCGACACCTTTTACTGCATCGGCACCGTCGCCGGCCCCCACCCCTATCCCGCGATGGTCCGCGATTTCCAGTCGATCATCGGCAAAGAGGTCCGCTGGCAACTGGCCGAGCAGGAGGGCGAGGGCCGTCTGCCCGATACCTTGATTGCGGCGATTGGCGGCGGGTCGAACGCGATGGGGCTGTTCTACCCTTTCCTCGATGACCCGGCGGTCAACATCATCGGGGTCGAGGCCGGCGGCAAGGGGGTTGACGACCGGATGCAGCATTGCGCCAGCCTGACCGGCGGGCGGCCCGGCGTGCTGCATGGCAACCGGACCTATCTGCTGCAGGACCCGGACGGCCAGATCCTCGAAGGCTTTTCGATCAGCGCCGGGCTCGACTATCCCGGCATCGGGCCAGAGCATTCCTGGCTGCACGACATGGGCCGCGCCCAATATGTCAGCATCACCGACGCCGAGGCGCTGGAGGCGTTTCAGTTGTCGTGCCAACTGGAGGGCATCATTCCGGCCTTGGAACCCAGCCACGCTTTGGCGCATGTGATGAAAATTGCGCCCGAATTGCCGGCCGAGCATATCATCGTGATGAATATGTGCGGAAGGGGTGACAAGGACATCTTCACGGTGGCCAGGCATCTGGGATTCAGCATGAAGGTCTAGGCGACCCCTGGCTGTTTGCGCGACCGAATCCAGCGGATTGGCGCTGTCGCGGATGGCGGGTCAGGCTGCGACCCGGCAACCGGTGACGGCAGCGACGGCAGGGCCAGGGTCTGATGCCGCCTGCGCGGATTTTCCAGGCGGCATCAGACCCTGGCCCGCCAAGCCGGGCTTGATTGCGCGGCTTTGGTCCTAAACTGCGGTTTATAGCGCTGTCGCCAGGGTATAGGCCCCCCGATTTAAACCGCAGGTCAATATCGCAAGGCGCAAACCCCGGTGCTGGCTGGTCGCATCGAAACCGGCACATGCCCCGTTCAAGGACTACACCATGAAACGACTGCTCCTCTCCGCCGCGCTGATCCTGTCCGCCAATGTTGCGATGGCGGCCATTACCGCCAGCGATCTTGTCACCGCCTTCCAGGCGCAGGGCTATACCACGATCCAGGTCGAAACCGGCCTGACCCAGATCAAGGTCGAAGCCATTCAGGGCACCGCCAAGATCGAGGTGATCTATGATGCCGCGACCGGAGCGATCCTGCAGCAGGAAACCAGCCTCGCAAATCAAGGCGATGCGGGGCAGGGGGTGGAACTGACCACCGTGACCACCGACTTCCTGAACGGCAGCGATGGCAGTGGCACCGACGGCACCAACGATACCGCTGGCGGCAATGATGACGGGTCGGGCGACAACGCCACCGACGATCAGGGCGACAGCCAGGACAACGAAGGCGATCAAAGCGACGGGCCGGATGACAGCTCTGGCGGCGGCGACAGCTCTGGCGGCGGCGACAGCGGCGGGAATGACTAGTCCCGGAAAACAGCGCGGCGCACCGGGTGATCCCTGTGCGCCCCAGCCTGGGCGCGGCCTTGCCGATGACCCGGCGATGCAAGATACTGGGGCCCGCAGCACCGGGCCAATCCGGGGAGTTCCATGAAGCGCCGCCACTTCCTGTGTATGATCGCCGTCAGCCTGAGCCTTGCCGGCCCGGGACACGCCGCCACATTCGCCGAGGATGTCATAGCCCAGCTCACCCGGCAGGGCTTTGTCGCCATCACCACGGAATCCACCTGGCTCGGCCGGATCCTGATCACTGCGGAACGGAATGGCGGGACGCGGCAAATCGTGCTGAACCCGCGCACCGGCGAGATCCTGCGCGACATCTGGACCCCGAAAGACGGCAAAACCGGGCAAATGCCCATCGTCGATGACATCGGCTCCTCCGGCGGCAATGAGAACGGTGGCGACAGCAGCTCTGGCAGCGATGGGTCGGGCAGCGGTTCAGGCAATGATGGCGGCGGCGACAGTGGCGGCGGTGGCGGTGGCGATGACGGCGGCGGCGAGGGCAAGGACTGATGGCATTGCGGAAACCGCGCTGTTCCGGGGCGCAGAGATAATGGGCAGACAGGCCTTCATCGCGGCGCTGTTTCTGGCGCAATCGCTTGCTGCCCTCCTTTTCGTCTCGGACGTGTTTTCCTCGATCTTTGGCTTTGAAACCGCCCCGCTCAGTTGGCAGGCGCGCGAGCTTCTGGAAATCGGTGCCGCCAACGGTCTGGTGATCGGCGCGGTGCTGGGTGGCCTTGCCATGCGCCGCGCCGTGCTGGACCGCAACCACGCGCAGGAACGCCTGCGCCGCGCGTCGGGCGCGTTTCTGGACCTGCTGGAGGAACGTTTCGCCGAATGGGGCCTGACCCCCGCCGAACGCGATGTCGCCTTGTTCGCCATCAAGGGCATGTCCACGGCGGAAATCGCCATCCTGCGCAGCACTTCAGAGGGCACTGTCAAGGCCCAGACCAACGCGATCTACCGAAAGGCCGGGGTATCGGGCCGCTTCCAGCTGCTCAGCCTGTTCATCGACGATCTGATGCGCGACGACGGCGCGGTGCGGCCGCTGGCAAAACCGCCGCTCAGCGTCGCCTGACCGCGCCGCTCATCAAGCCCATGCGGGCTTTCTGCGCGGGGCGGGCAGGAAGAAAGCCGCCTCCGGCTTGCTGAATGCCGGTTCGGGGGTCAGGCCAGAACGCGGCGGCGGCAGCTCAGTGCGCCTTTTCAAAGCCCAACCGCCCTAGGCACCGCCCCGGTCATACTTTTGCAGCACCGCCAGCGGCACCACGTCCAGCGTGCGCCGATGGGTGCGGTTCAGATGCAGATCGGGGGCCGCCCCCTCGTCATGCGCCTGCAAGAACCGGCTGGCGCACAGGCACCAGCGATCGCCCGGCTTCAGCCCGGCAAAGCCGAACTCCGGGCGCGGGGTCGACAGGTCATTGCCCAGATATTTCGACAGCGCCAGAAACTCCGCCGTCATCACCGCGCAAACCGTGTGCTGGCCGCGATCCTCGGGGCCGGTGTCGCAGCAGCCATTGCGGTAAAACCCGGTGACAGGCTTGGCCGAACACGGCTGCAACACGCCGCCCAGAACATTGACGGATGCTTCCTTCATGCCGCCAGCCTAGCGCAGCCGGGCCGCTGGGCCAAGTGCCGTCACGGAAAACGCGGGCTGGCCAGCGGTGGCAGCAAATCGCCCGAAACCAGCGTGGTCAGGATCCGGTCCACCGGCGGCATCCGGCCCGCCGGGGCCAGCACCCAATCGCGCAAGACCGGCAGCAGGCGGCTGTCCGACTGGTACATCGGCGTGAAGCTGGCCGACAGAGCCTGATAAAACCCGCAGTGCCAGCGCCGCATCGCGGCATAGCGCGGCAGGGCCTGAGCCAGCGGGCAGGCATCCAGCGCCAGTGCCAAGGCCATCGCATCCAACAGCGCCATGTTCGCGCCTTGCCCCAGTTGCGGACTGGCGCGGTAGGCGGCGTCGCCCACAAACACCAGCCCCGGCTGATCGACCTTGCCCACGCTGCCATGCGTATAGTGCGCCGGGGTCAGGTCCGCCTTGCCGCGCAATTGCGCCAGAAAGGGCACCATCTCAGGCCAGAACCGCCCGACCTCATCGCGCCACTGGCCAAACCTCACCTCCGGCCAGCGATCCAGCCCCGCCACCGGCAGCGACCAGAACAGCGCGGCGCACGGCGTCGGATCATCGGGCAGGCGGCCGATTGGCAGCACGCCTGCCATCTTTTTCGCCCGGAAATAGCGCTGGCTCAACTGATCCTGTGGCAGGTCCGCACCCGCAGGCCAGGGCACCGAGGCCCAGACCGCCCCGAACGGCAAAGCCCGCGCCACCATAGGCGACAACCGCGACCCGGTGCCCGAGGCGCCGATCACCAGATCGAACGGCCCCAGCCGAAGGCCGCCCTCGCGCTCCAACCAACGCAACGTGCCCGCCTGCGGAGCCGCCACAACTGCGGCCCCGGTCGCCAGCGTGGCACCCGCCGCAATCGCCGCATCCCACAGCACCTGGAACAGGCTGGCCCGGTGCAGCGCCAGACCGGGCGCATCCGCCCGGTACTCCACCGTCAGAATCTCGCGGCTCCTGGCATGGCCCCGCATCCGGCTGATCCTTGCCGCCAAACCGCGCGCCGCAGCGCCCGCGCCGATCCCAGCGGGCGCGGCACCGCAAACCGCGCGGCGATCGTCACCGCATGACCACGCCGCGCCAGCAGTGCCGCTGCCGCCAGCCCGCCAATTCCCGCGCCGACAATGCCGATCCGAAGTGTCATGCCCGCCATTTCACCCACAATTCCGGGCCAGAGCAAGGCCCGCAAACCACCGTCAGACCGTCCAGAATTCCCTACTTTGACAATTCACACCACCCGGATAGGTTCGCCGCAGCGCCCGCAGAGGCGGATAAGAGGGATCGTGGGTCATGGACGAAGTCTTGCTGGGGATTCTGGCAATCGGTGCGGCGCTGGCGATTCCGGCCTGCATCATCATACTGCTGGTCGGCCAATCCAGACTGAAAGCCCGCGTCACGTCGCTCGAAGGCCGCCTCGCCGCCTATGGCAGCACCCCCGCCGACGCTACCGCCACCCCAACCATCGCGGCGCCAGCCTTGGTGCCTCTGCCCTGGGAGCAACCCATCCCTGCAACGGCCCCTGAGGTGACGTCACTTGCTGAACCCGCTACCCTGGTCGGGGCCGCCGAAACCCATGCCGAAACCCATGCCGAAACCCATGCCGAACCCATCCCGCAAGCCGGCCAGAACCGCCCGATCGTCATCCGCCGCGACCGCGCCGCCGCGCTGGGCGGCTGGCTGAGCCGCAACTGGGTCTATGTCGTCTCTGCCGCTTCCCTTGCGCTGGCGGGGGTTTTCCTGGTGCAATACGGCATCCAGAACGGTCTGTTGCCGCCGTGGCTGCGCGTGGTTGCCGCCTATGGCTTCGGGGCAGCCCTGATCGGGGCCGGCGAGGCTGTGCGCCGCACGCTCGGCGCTGGCGAGGACAGCGACACCGCCGATCTTCCTTCCGTCTTTGCCGGGGCTGGCATCGTCACCCTGTTCGCCGCCACCATCGCCGCGCGGCAGCTCTATGAACTCATCGGTCCGAACCTTTCCTTCGCCCTGCATGTGCTGACCGCCGTCCTGGCGATTGGCCTCGGCTGGTTCTACGGCCCCTTGCTGGTCGCCGTCGGCCTGATCGGAGCCGCCGCCGCCCCCGTTCTCGTTGGATCGGACCATGCCGCGACGCCGCTGCTCTATGGCTTTTACGGCCTGATCGCCGCGCTGGGTCTGGCGGTGGATGCCATCCGCCGCTGGGCCTGGGTTTCGGTGCTGGCGCTGGTTCTGGCCTTTGCCGGCGGGCTCGCCATGCTGCAATTCGGCGCAGGCGAAGCGGGCTGGCTGGCCTTCACCCTCGCCCTCGTGGCCCTGTCGATCGGCCTGCCGGTGCTGCGCGCGATCCCCGACCACGATGGCCCCAATGTCCTGGCCGCCGCATTGGCGCGGGGCAAAGCGGGCTGGCCGCCGTTCCCGGTCCGCCTCGCCGCAGGCACCACCCATGCCGCCACGCTGGCCATGCTGACCTTGCCGGGCCAGACGCCGCTGATCGGCCTTCTGGCCTGCGCCGCGCTGACCCTGCTGGCCATCGCCCTGCTGATTTGGGCCGAACCGGCCGCCGGCCTTGCCGATCTCGCCCTGCTGCCCGCCCTCGCCCTGCCGCTGCGCCTGATGCTTGACGCCACGCGATACTGGCCGCTGTCGCAGAGCTTCACCAGTCGGGCCACCCAACTTCGCCCCCCCGAAACCGCCGCCCCGCAGGAGGTGACATGGCTGGTCATCCTTGCCACCCTCACCACCGCCGCCTTCGCATGGCGGGCCTTGCGGGGCGGACCGCTTTCCCTGCTGCACGGCCTCGCCGCGGTTCTGGTCGCCCCCGTCACCGTCGCGGTGCTGGAGCTGACCTGGTTCCCGGCCAGCGTGATGGGAGCCTATGCTTGGGCGCTGCACCCGATGCTGCTTGCCGCCGCAATGGTGGCGCTGGCCACCCGCTTTGCCCAGACCGATGGCGCGGATCACCGCCGCATGGCCTATGCCACCCTGTCGGCACTATCCCTGATCGCGCTG
>JAYUGA010000067.1:0-16771 GCA_043738565.1 Rhodobacterales bacterium | reverse complement strand
CAGGTTCGTGAGCCAAGGACGCAAGCGCTGCCGTGGATTCGACATCGGGCGCGGAAATATTTGCCGGGTTCCGCAAAATCTTGGGGCCAAGGCGGGGCTCTGGCAAGCCGCCCCTTTCCCTGTGCGCCCGCTTGTCCTAAGACGCGGCCAAGCCGCCTCAGGAGATTGCCCGTGACCGAGCCCGAAATCACCCCGGACCTCATCGCCAAGCAGGGGTTGAAGCCCGACGAATACCAGCGGTTGTTGCAGATTGTCGGGCGGGTGCCGTCGTTCACCGAACTGGGCATATTCTCGGCGATGTGGAACGAGCATTGTTCCTACAAATCGTCGAAGAAGTGGCTGCGAACCTTGCCCACGACCGGGCCTCAGGTGATCTGCGGGCCGGGCGAGAATGCCGGGGTGGTGGATATCGGCGACGGCCAGGCGGTGATCTTCAAGATGGAGAGCCACAACCATCCCAGCTACATCGAGCCGTATCAGGGGGCGGCGACGGGGGTTGGCGGCATTCTGCGCGACGTGTTCACGATGGGCGCGCGGCCGATTGCGGCGATGAACGCGCTGAGTTTCGGCGAGGTCAGTCACCCCAAGACCGCGCATCTGGTCAAGGGCGTGGTCGAGGGCGTCGGCGGCTATGGCAACGCGTTCGGCGTGCCGACGGTCGGCGGCGAGGTGCGGTTTCATCGCAGCTATAACGGCAACTGTCTGGTCAACGCCTTTGCCGCCGGGATCGCGGATACCGACAAGATTTTCTACTCGGTGGCGTCCGGTGTCGGCATGCCGGTGGTTTACCTTGGGGCCAAGACGGGCCGCGATGGTGTCGGCGGGGCAACGATGGCATCTGCCGAGTTCGATGACACGATCGAGGAAAAGCGCCCGACGGTGCAGGTTGGCGATCCGTTCACCGAAAAGCGGCTTCTGGAGGCCTGTCTGGAATTGATGGCTTCGGGCGCGGTGATCTCGATTCAGGACATGGGGGCGGCGGGGCTGACCTGTTCGGCGGTCGAGATGGGCGACAAGGGCGGCCTGGGGATCAGGCTGCAACTCGACGCCGTGCCGCAGCGCGAGACCCATATGACCGCCTATGAGATGATGCTGTCGGAATCGCAGGAGCGGATGCTGATGGTGCTGAAGCCCGAGATGGAAGCCCGCGCGCGGGCGATCTTTGTCAAATGGGATCTGGATTTCGCGATTGTCGGCGAGACGATTGCCGAGGACCGCTTTCTGATCCTGCACGGCAACGAGATTAAGGCCGATCTGGTGCTGTCGCAACTGTCCTCCAGCGCCCCGGAATATGACCGGCCCTGGGTAGAAACCCCGGCGGCTGCGGCACTGGGCGCGGTGCCAGCGATTGGGGCGATTGCGGCGCTTTCGGCGCTGATCACCTCGCCCAACTATGCCCACAAGGCCTGGGTCTGGGAGCAGTATGACAGTCAGGTCGGTGCCGATACCGTGCGTCGTCCGGGGCTGAGCGCGGGCGTGGTGCGGGTGCATGGGTCGGGCAAGGCGCTGGCCTTCACGTCGGATGTGACGCCGCGCTATGTCATGGCCAACCCGTTCGAGGGTGGCAAGCAGGCGGTGGCGGAAGCCTGGCGCAACCTGTGCGCCGTGGGGGCCAAGCCTTTGGCTGCGACCGACAATCTGAATTTCGGCAACCCGGAAAAGCCCGAGATCATGGGGCAACTGGTCGGGGCCTTGCGCGGGATCGGCGCGGCTTGTGTCGCACTCGATATGCCGATCGTGTCGGGCAATGTGTCCTTGTACAACGAGACCGATGGCACCGGGATACTGCCGACGCCGACGATTGGCGCGGTGGGGATACTGGCGTCGCTGGACGAGTTGATCGGCACCCAGGTCAGGGATGGTGATGTCGCCGTGCTGATCGGGGCGACGGCGGGCCATCTGGGCCAGTCGGCATTGCTGGCAGAGGCGTTCGGGATCGAGGCGGGCGATGCGCCGCCGGTGGACCTTGTGGCAGAGCGGCGGCATGGTGAGTTTGTCCGTGCCAACCGCAGGCTGATCCATGCCTGCGCGGACCTGTCGGATGGCGGGCTGGCCTTGGCGGCGTTCGAGATGGCGGAGGGCGCGGGTCTGGGGCTGATCCTGACGGCGGGCGATACCGCGACGCTGTTTGGCGAGGATCAGGCGCGGTATCTGGTGGCCTGTCTGCCCAATCGGGCGGGCAAGCTGCTGGCCCATGCCGCAGAGGCCGGGGTTCCGGCAGCGCGGGTTGGCAAGTTCGGCGGGTCCGTGGTGCGGTTTGGGCAGGATGAGGCCAGGATGGCGGCACTGTCGGCAAGCTATCGCGGGGCTTTTGCGCGGGCGGTGGAATAGGCCGCCTCTTGCAGGCCGGACGGTCGCAGCCTACATCTTGGTGAATACGAAGGAGAGCGTCATGGCGATGGAAGCAAGGGACATTGAAAACCTGATCCGCGCCAGCTTTCCGGCGGCGAAAATCACCATCACCGACCTAGCGGGCGACGGCAACCACTGGGCGGCGGAAGTGGTGGACGCCAGTTTCAAGGGCATGAACCGGGTGCAGCAACAGCGCGCGGTCTATGCCAGCCTCAAGGGCCGCATGGACGGGGCCAGTGGCGAGTTGCATGCTTTGGCGCTGACGACGAAGGCACCGGAATAGCGGAAGGAATAGCGGAAGGAATGCAAAGATGAGCGCTACCGATCAAATCAAGGATACCGTGACCCACAACGACGTGGTGCTGTTCATGAAGGGCACCAAGATGATGCCGCAATGCGGCTTTTCCAGCCGGGTGGCGGGGGTGCTGAACTTCATGGGCGTCGAATATGCCGATGTGAACGTGCTGGCGAATGCGGAAATCCGCCAGGGCATCAAGGACTATTCCGACTGGCCGACCATCCCGCAGCTTTACGTAAAGGGCGAGTTTGTCGGCGGCTGCGACATCGTCACCGAGATGACCTTGTCGGGCGAACTGGACGCGCTGTTCGAGGCGAACGGCGTCAAGTTCGACAAGGAAGCCGCCAAAAAGATCCGCGAAGCCAACACGGCGGATTAGCGGGGGCGGGCTTTACCCCGCCTTGCAATCGGTCAGGCTGGGCGTTTCGCTGGCCGTGGCACCGTTATAGGTCAGCAAGGTGCCGGTATTGCCCTTGACCACCCAGACGAAATGCGTCCCGTCCGAGGGCCAGGCAAAGCGGCGGTCGCTGCCGCCGGGCTCTTCGATCAGGTTGTAATTGGCACCATAGGCGGTCAGCACCAGCGCGGTGTTGCCATTCGCGTCGGTCGAATAGGTGACGGGCACGACGGTGCCGCCCGAACAGGTGTAGTTGATCGTGCCCACCAGCGGCATGACCGGTTCTGGTGGCACGGCACAGGCGGCGAGAGTCGCCATTGCCGATGCCGAAAATGCTGAAATGGCTTTCATGCGCGTTTCTCCTCAAGTCTGGCGGCGAGGGCTTCGGCCCGGGCGGCGATTTCGGCCAGCGAATCCGTCACTTCCTGCGGCACCACCGGTACCTCGATGCGTTCGCGGGCCGCAGCGGGCCTGGTGTCAATTTCGGCGAGTTTGGCCTTGAGCTGGCGCAGTTCATCCTCGACCGCAGCGGTGCGGTCGGCCAGCATCAGGCCCGCCATCAACAGCATGCGCGGCTCTGGCAGGCGGCCCATCTGGCTGAGGATCGGCTGCGCCTCGGTGTCCAGCAACTTGGCGGCGGCGTGCAGGAAATGTTCCTCGCCCGCCCGGCAGGACACGAAAAAGCTGCGGCCACCGATGGTGATTTCCAGTTCAGGCATGGGTGCGCGCCTCCTCGGCGGTCAGGATCGGGGTCAGGGCCGCGATGATGTCGGCCATCTCGGTGGTTTCGGCCGCGCGGGTGGCGCGCAACGCCTCCAGTTCCGCCAACATGGCGCGGTTGATCAGTTGCGGGTCGGCCATGCCCTGTTCGGCAGCCTCGCGCAACCGCCGCAGTTCCTCGCGCAGTTGCGCTACGGTGCCGGACAGGCGCTGCACGTCCAGCCCCTGGGCGTCAAGCTGGCGGGTCAGGGTGGCGACCTCTGCCGTCAGGGCCGCCTGCGATTTGGCGTCCTGATCGCGCAGCATCTTCAGCCGCTCGGACAGTTGGGCATGGGCCATGCGTTCTTCGTCGAGCGCGGTTTGCAGGCTGGCAACCTCGCCCGTCTCCAGCACCGGGGCGGCAACGGGTGCCGCCTCCAGCGCCTCGACCCCGGCGGCGATGCGCGCGAAGGCGCTGGCAATGCGCTGTTCAAGATCGGCAATCTGCCCCATCGGGTGCCCTTTCTGCTGTGGTCCGTCGTCCTGCTGCCAGTTTGCGAATCGCGGGCGGCATTCGTCAAGGCTGATCTTAGACCAAATCCGAACGCCGGGTCGCCCCTTTGCGGACAAGGCGTTGCGGGGCGCGCTTGATCTTGCCGGGCAGGCTGGTATGCAGCGTGCTGACCTTTGGCCTCGGACAGGAACCTGAAACGTGGATATTGCAACCCTGCGCGCCCGCCATCCCGACCACTGGAAGCGCGCCTGCGCGATCCGCACCCTGACCCTGGACGCGGTGGCTGCCGCCAATTCCGGCCATTCCGGCATGCCGATGGGCATGGCCGATGTGGCGACGGTGCTGTTCCAGAAACATCTGAAGTTTGACCCCGAGGCGCCGCGCTGGCCCGACCGCGACCGCTTCATCCTGTCGGCGGGGCATGGCTCGATGCTCTTGTATTCGCTGCTGTACCTGACCGGCTATGTCGACATGACGCTGGACCAGATCCGGAACTTCCGCCAATGGGGGTCGAAAACCGCGGGCCACCCGGAATATGGCCATGCGGCAGGGATTGAAACCACCACCGGGCCCTTGGGACAGGGTCTGGCCAATTCGGTCGGCTTTGCGATTGCCGAGGAAAATCTGCGCGCCCGCTTTGGGGTCAGGCTGCAAAATCACCGGACCTGGGTGATTGCCGGGGATGGCTGCCTGATGGAGGGTGTCAGCCAGGAAGCGCTGGCACTGGCGGGCAAGCAGAAGCTGTCGCATCTGATCGTGCTGTGGGACCACAATGGCATCACGATCGACGGCAAGGTGTCGCTTTCCGACGTGACCGACCAGAGTGCCCGGTTTGCCGCCTCGGGCTGGGATGTGTTCGCCTGTGACGGCCACGATCCCGACGACATCGACCGGGCCCTGACCGCCGCCAAGGCCAGCCCCGGCCCGGCCTTTGTTGCCTGCACCACCCATATCGCACTCGGGTCAGCGGCGCAGGACACCAACAAGGGCCACGGTGCTTTGACCGACCCCAAGCTGATCGCGGATACCAAGACGGCCTATGGCTGGGATTACCCGGCCTTCACCATTCCGGCGGAGGTGAAATCGTGGTGGGAGTCGACGGGCGAGCGTGGCGCTGCCGCACGGGCCGAGTGGGATGCGGCGCTGGCCGCCAGCCCTGCCCCGCGCCAGGCCCTGTTCCACCGGACGTTTGCGCTTGATGCGCCCGCCAAGCTGAAGGGGACTATTCTGGCAATCAAGAAAGCTGCCGTGGCGGAAGCGCCCAAGCTGGCCACCCGCTCGGCGTCGGAAAAGGTGCTGACAGCGATCAATCCGGTCATGCCAGAAACCATCGGCGGTTCGGCGGATTTGACCGGTTCGAACAACACCAAGACGCCGGATCTGGGGGTGTTTTCGCCCGAGGATCGCAAGGGTCGCTACGTCAACTACGGCATCCGTGAACATGGCATGGCGGCGGCGATGAACGGCCTGGTGCTGCATGGCGGCGTGCGGCCCTATGGCGGCACCTTCATGTGCTTCACCGATTACGCGCGGCCCGCGATGCGGCTCTCGGCGCTGATGGGCGTGCCGGTGGTCTATGTGATGACGCATGATTCGATCGGTCTGGGCGAGGATGGCCCGACCCACCAGCCGGTCGAACATCTGGCGATTTCCCGCGCCACCCCGAATTGCCACGTCTTCCGCCCCGCTGACCTGGTGGAGGTCGCCGAGGCCTGGGAACTGGCGCTGACCTCGAAAACCACGCCGTCGGTGCTGGCCTTGAGCCGCCAGAACCTGCCGACGGTGCGGAAAACCCATGTGGCGGCGAACCTGACCGCCAAGGGCGCCTATATTCTGGCCGAGGCGACGGCTGCCCGCAAAGTCATCCTGATCGCCACCGGGTCAGAGGTCGAGATCGCGCTGAAAGCCCGCGCGGCACTGGAGGCGGAAGGCATCGGCACCCGCGTTGTCTCGATGCCCTGCATGGAGTTGTTTGCCGCGCAGGACGCGGCCTACCGCAAGCGCGTGCTGCCAGCCGGTCCGGTGCGGGTCGCGGTCGAGGCCGGGGTGCGGGCCGGTGGCTGGGACCGCTGGCTGCTGGGCGAGCGGGGGCGTGAGGCCAAGGCCGGCTTCATCGGCATGCACGGCTTTGGGGCATCGGCCCCGATCGACCGGCTGTACAAGGAGTTCGGGATTACCGCAGAGGCGACGGCTGCGTTGGCGAAATCGCTGCTGTGACCCAAAAAGGCCGGGGGGTTTCACACCCCCCGCGTCCATCGGCTCTCGGACCGATGGCGCACCGATGGCTCTCCCCTGTGGAATATTTGCGCCAATGTGTATGGGTGGGCGGCGGGCCGCGTTTAGTGCGCTTTCACCTTGCCGGATCGCCGCGCCCACAACGGCCCGACCACGCGGGTTGCCAGTGGGATCAGCACCATGCCCAGGGCCACGCCAATCACCGCGTCCAGTGCTGCGGTGACGGTCCAGTGAAGCGCGGCTGCAGCGGGCGGGATCAGGCCTGCGGCGGCCCCGGCCACAGCTTCGATGGCTTGTGCGGGCCAGCCCCAGCCCAGAACCTCTGCGCCATGCGTCAGGATCGAGCCGCCGACCCACAGCATGGCCGCCGTGCCGAGGGTGGACAAGAAATTCATCAGCACCGGCATGCCCAGCACCAGCCCGCGGCCAAGCGCACGGGTCGGCGCCAGCCTGGCGCGGCGGGCCATAAACAGGCCGATATCATCCATCTTGACGATCAGCGCCACCGAGCCATAGACCAAAACCGTGATGCCGATGGCGACGATGGCGAGGGTAGCAGCCTCCATCCACAGCGCGGATTGCGGGATGGCGGCCAGTGATATGGTCATGATCTCGGCGGACAGCACGAAGTCGGTCTTGATCGCGCCGGCGACCTTTTCTTCCTCCAGATGCGAGGGGTCTTTCACGTCGAAATCGCCTTCGACCGCGGCGGCGCTATGCGGGAAAAGGGCGTGGAACAGCTTTTCCGCCCCCTCAAAGCACAGATACAACCCGCCCAGCATCAAGAGCGGCGTCACCGCACCGGGCAGGAATTGCGACAGGATCAGCGCCGCGGGCAGCAGGAACAGCAGTTTGTTGCGCAGCGACCCCAGCGAAATCCGCCAGATGATCGGCAATTCACGGTTGGCGGCAAAACCCGTCACGTATTTCGGTGTCACTGCGGTGTCGTCGATCACCACGCCCGCCGCCTTGGCCCCGGATTTGGCCGCCGCCCCCACGAGGTCGTCAATCGAGGTTGCCGCAACCTTGGCAATCGCCGCCACATCATCCAGCAACGCCAGTAACCCGCTCATGCCCCGACCTCCCTCGCTTTGGGCCTATATAGGGGCCGCCGCGGCCAAGCGCAAAGTGTCAGCCCATCGCGGTTGACTTCACGGCCCTGCTGCGGTCCTTTGGCCGCGCCACGGGTCATGAAAGAGGCATCCATGCAGATCAGCTTCCGCGATCGGGCGGCACATCCGGGGTGCCGATGAAAGAGCGGGGCCATCTGGTTGTGGCCGGGGTCATCGCCCTGGCCATCCTCGGCGATCTGGTGCTGAACCGCGGCCGCTTCGTGCTGTTTTTGATCCGCGATTTGCTGCGGCTGGTGGAATATATGTCTTTCTGGCGTTAGGGCACCGAAAGATCAGTTGAAATGCCGGGATTTCTGGCGATGTTAGCGCCAACATTCCCGAATGAGTCGTCCAAAACAGGAGTTCTCCATGACCGTCAAAGTAGCCATCAATGGTTTCGGCCGCATCGGCCGCAACGTGCTGCGCGCCATCATCGCCTCCGGCCGCACCGATATCGAGGTGGTTGCCATCAACGACCTTGGCCCGGTGGAAACCAACGCCCATCTGTTGCGCTACGATTCGGTGCATGGCAAATTCCAAGGCACAGTGACCACAACGGCGACCACGATTGATGCCGGGCGCGGGCCGATCCAGGTGACGGCGATCCGCAACCCGGCGGAATTGCCCTGGGGCCATATCGACATCGTCATGGAATGCACCGGGATTTTTGCCGACAAGGACAAGGCCAAGGTCCACCTTGAAAACGGCGCAAAACGGGTGCTGGTGTCTTCGCCCTCGGTGGGCGCTGACCGGACCATCGTGATGGGCGTCAACGACAAGACACTGACCAAGGATGACCTGATCGTTTCGAACGGTTCCTGCACGACCAACTGTCTGGCCCCGGTGGCGATGGTGCTGTCGGCAGAGTTTGGCATCGTTTCGGGCTTTATGACGACGATCCACAGCTACACCGGCGACCAGCCGACCTTGGACACGATGCACAAGGATCTGTATCGCGCCCGCGCTGCGGCTTTGTCGATGATCCCGACCACCACCGGGGCCGCCAAGGCGCTGGGTCTGGTGCTGCCGGAACTGGCGGGCAAGCTGGATGGCTCGTCGATCCGGGTGCCGACGCCGAACGTGTCTTGCGTCGATCTGGGGGTGGTTTTGGCCAAGACCTGCACGGTGGCAGAGATCAACGCCGCGATGCTGGCGGCCTCTCAGGGCAAGCTGAAGGGCATTCTGGGCTATGAAACCGCCCCCCTCGTCAGCTCCGATTACAACGGCAATCCGCATTCCTCGATCTTCGCGGCGGACCAGACCAAGGTTCTGCCGAGTAATTTTGTCCGCATCCTGTCGTGGTATGATAACGAATGGGGATTTTCGAACCGGATGGCAGATACCGCGGTGGCGATGGGCAAGTTCCTGTAAAACCTGCGCAATGCCGCGACAGGCAACCCTCAGGGGCAGCTTCGGCTACCTCTACGTTTTTGTCGCACCTATGCGCTGAACGCATAGCGTAGCGCCCGGATTGGTCGTTGTTTGCGCTAACGGAAGGTCCATATTCATCCCATGCGAAACGGGAAAGCCATTCGGGCAGACCAGCGCAGATGATGAGGATGAGATGAAAAACTTGATCGAAACACTCCGTGCCAATGCCGCGCAACGTGCGATGTTCCGCCGGACCCGTGACGAGATCGCCAGCCTGCCGCGCAGCGTGGCGATTGACTTGGGGATATTCCCCGAAGATGCCGCGCTGATCGCGCGCAAGGCTGTCTGGGGCTGATCGCCCAAAACAGGCCGCAGGGCTGATCGCCCCCGGCCGAAGACGAAAGGAAAGACCATGAAGAACCTGTTCACCACCTACCGCGAAAATGCCGCCAAGCGCGCGCTGTTCCGCAGGGCCCGCGATGAGATTGCCGGCATGCCGCGCCGGGAAGCCCTTGAACTGGGCATCTACCCCGAGGATGCGACGCGCATCGCCCGTGAGGCTGTCTGGGGCTGAGGCTTGACAATCCGTGATGCAAAGGGGGCCAATCGGCCCCCTTTTTATTTTGGGATCAACCCCTTGGCAAAGCGCCGTGCATTGGTGCGGTAGTGTTCGGCGGAGGCCAGCAACCGGTCCCGCGCCTCTGCGTCCAGCAGGCGGATCACCCGGCCCGGCGCCCCCATCACCAGGGACCCATCGGGAATTTCCTTGCCCTCGGTGATCAGCGCACAGGCACCGATCAGGCAGCCCCTGCCGATCTTCGCGCCGTTCAGCACCGTCGCCCCCATGCCGATCAGCGTGCCATCGCCGATCGTGCAGCCGTGCAGCATCGCCTTGTGACCCACGGTGCAATTCGCCCCGATCCGCAGCGGATAACCGGTATCAGTGTGCAGGACGGAATTTTCCTGCACATTGGACCCCGCCCCAACCCATATTTCTTCCTGATCACCGCGCAGGACTGCACCGAACCAGATGTTCGCCGCCACCGCCAGCACGACGCGGCCAATCACGGCAGCGGTGGGGGCAATCCAGACGTCCGCGCCAATCTCGGGGGACAGCCCGTCCAGTGCATAAATCATCGCGCAGCAAACTCCTGGTTGAGGCCGCGCACGAAGTCGTTCAACTGCGGCTGGCGGTCACGCCGCAGGCGTTCCGCGTTAAGGATCGTCACCAAGTCCCTGAAAGAATTGTCTAAATCACTGTTGACGATCACATAGTCATATTCGGCCCAATGGCTGATCTCATTGCGGCTTTTTGCCATGCGGTCGGCGATGACGCTATCCGAATCCTGGCCCCGGCCCCGCAGGCGGCTTTCCAATTCTGCAATCGACGGCGGCAGGACGAAAATCGACACCACGTCGCGGCCAAGGGCAGAGTTGCGGATTTGCTGGCCGCCCTGCCAGTCGATGTCGAACACGGTATCGCGGCCTTCGGCCATCGCCGCCTCGACCGGGGCTTTGGGCGAGCCGTAAAAGTTGCCGAACACTTCGGCATGTTCCAGCATCTCGCCGGTTTTCACCATTGTTTCAAAGGTTTGGCGGTTTCGGAAATAATACTCTCGCCCATCGACCTCGCCGGGTCGGGCTGCGCGGGTGGTGGCGGAAATCGAAAACCGGATCGCCGGATCCCATGCCATCAACTTCCGGGTCAGCGTGGTTTTGCCCGCACCGGAGGGCGAGGACAGGATCAAGAGCAAGCCCCGGCGCATCATGGTCATTCCACGTTCTGAACCTGTTCGCGCATCTGATCTATGGTGGTTTTCAGGTCAAGCCCCACCTGCGTCAGCGCCAAGGACTGCGCTTTGGAACACAAGGTATTCGCCTCGCGCATGAATTCCTGCATCAGAAAATCGAACTTGCGCCCGACCTGCCCGCCATCGGCCAAAAGCGCCCGCGCGGCGGCGACATGGGCAACCAGACGGTCCAACTCCTCGGTCACGTCGGTCTTGACCGCGATCAGCGCCAGTTCCTGCGCCAGCCGGGTTTCGTCCACCCCTTCGGCATTGGCCAGCACCCGCGCCAAAGCCTCGCGCAGCGAGCCCGAGGCGGCATCGCGGCGGGCGGCGGCTGCAATGCCGGCCTGCGAAACCAGGGCATCAATGCGGTCAATCTGGGCCGCAATCACCCGGTTCAGCGCCAGTCCCTCACTGGCCCGCATCGCCTGAAACTCGGCCAGCAGCGCCGGCAAATCGGCCAGGATCGCGGCCCTGAGCGGCCCGGTATCCGCATCGCTGACCGCGGTATCCAGCACGCCGCGCACCGCCAGAACATCCGCCGCCGTGGCCTGCGCCAAGGTGACGCCCTGCGCCATCGCCGCATCTTCCACCGCAGACAGCGCCGCCAGAACCGCATTCAGAAGGGGTGGGTTGACCCGCAGCCCCTCACCACCGTCGGCCATGCCGTCCCGCGCCACTTTCAGCGTCAAAGACACCGAACCGCGGTGCAAGGCCTTGCCAAGTTCACCGCGCAGCGCCTGCTCCAGCCCGTCGATCCAGTCCGGCACCCTGAGCCGCAGATCCAGCCCCTTGCCATTGACCGACCGCAGATCCCAGGCCCAGCCATAGCCCGCGCCCTGGCCCTTGCCTGCGGCAAATCCGGTCATGGAAATCGTCATGCTCAGCCCCCAGACCCGCACAACCCAGCGGTGCGGGTATTTACCATTTGTCGAGATTCTCCGCCAAATCCCAGCCAAATGCGTTAGGTTAGGAAATCAGTAACCTGTGTTACGGCAGAATTAACCTAGCCTTGGTCAAAGGCTTAGCAGAGGCCGCAGCAGGCGACAACGGCATCATGGCGGAGCGGGCACGATGGGAATGTCATTCTTGGGCAAGGGCGGACGGGATGGTGCGGCAAGGGACGGGATGGCGCGGTTTGCCATGCTGGCCGAGGTGCGGGCCTATTGGGAAGGTCTGCGCACCGGCGCTGCGCTGCCCCGGCGCGACCAGATCGACCCGCGCGGCATTGCCGGGGCTTTGGAGAATACCTTTCTGCTGGAACGGGTTGCACCGGGGATTGCGCGGTTCCGGCTGGCGGGCATGCAGATCCACGACCTGATGGGCATGGATGTGCGCGGCATGCCGCTGACTGCGCTGATCGAGCCTGCGGGCCGCAACCGGCTGACCGAGGGGCTGGAGCCGGTGTTTGCCGCACCGGGGATCATGGAACTGTGGCTGGAAGCCGAGCGCGGCATCGGCCGCCCGATGCTGGAGGGGCGGATGCTGCTGCTGCCGCTGCTGTCGTCGCGCGGGGTCAGTGATCTGGCACTGGGCTGTCTGGCGCTGGACGGCGGGTTGGGCCGCGCCCCGCGCCGCTTTGCGATTGCCGGGCTGTTGAGCGAGGGGATCGGACGGCGGTTTGATGCACCGGCCGCGGTCCAGCACGACCTGCGCAGTCTGGCCGAGGCAGGCGCAGATTTCGCCCCGGCCTTGCCGCGCCCGCCGCGTGGCAAACCCAATCTGCGGCTGGTGTCGTCGCAGGATTGACAAATTGCCATCATCCGACCTGAACAGCCCAAAATTTTTCGTCGAAAAATTTTGGGCTGTCGGCGGATTCCGGGCAGTTTCAGATAGGGTTACAGCGCGATCCGCCGATTGTCTTGGCGGCGTGAGGTCAGTTCTTCGGCCACCAAAAACGCCAGTTCCAGCGATTGCGAGGCGTTCAGACGCGGGTCGCAGGCGGTGTGGTAACGGTCGGACAGATCCTCGTCCGTGACCGCCCGCAAGCCGCCGGTGCATTCGGTCACGTCCTTGCCGGTCATCTCGAAATGCACGCCGCCGGGGATCGTGCCCTCGGCCTTGTGGATTTCAAAGAATTCCCGCACCTCGCGCAGAACTGACTCGAAGGGCCGGGTCTTGTAGCCGGACGCCGCCTTGATCGTGTTGCCGTGCATGCTGTCGCAAGACCACACGACATTGGCCCCCTCGGCCTGCACCGTCTTGATCAGGCGCGGCAGATGGTCGCCGACCTTGCCCGCACCAAACCGCGCGATCAGGGTCAGACGGCCCGGCTCGTTTTGCGGGTTCAACTTGGCCATCAGCACCTTCAGATCCTCCGCCGTGGTCGAAGGCCCGCATTTCAACCCGATCGGGTTCAAGACGCCCTTGCAGAATTCGACATGCGCCCCGTCCGGCTGCCGGGTGCGGTCGCCGATCCAGATCATATGCCCCGACCCCGCCACCGGCTGCCCGGTCAGCGAGTCGATCCGGCACAGCGCCTCTTCGTATTCCAAGAGCAGCGCTTCGTGGCTGGTGTAGAATTCCACCGTCGACAGGGTGTGCGCGGTATCGGCGTTGACCCCTGCCGCCGTCATGAAGTCCAAGGCATCGGCGATGCGGTTCGACAGTTCGCGGTAGCGTTCGGCCTTGTCATGCTCGGCAAAGCCCAGCGTCCACGAATGCACCCGGTGAATGTCGGCAAACCCGCCGGTCGAGAATGCCCGCAGCAGGTTCAAGGATGCCGCCGACTGGGTATAGGCCTGCAACATCCGCGCCGGATCGGGAATGCGCGAGGCCGCATCAAAGTCGAAACCGTTGATGATGTCGCCCCGGTAGCTCGGCAGTTCGACGCCGCCGATCACCTCGGTCCCGGCCGAACGCGGCTTGGCGAACTGGCCCGCCATGCGACCAACCTTGATCACCGGAACCTTGGCACCATAGGTCAGCACCACCGCCATTTGCAGCATGACGCGAAAGGTGTCGCGGATGTTGTCGGCAGAGAATTCGGCAAAAGATTCAGCGCAATCACCACCTTGCAGCAGGAACGCGCGGCCCTCGGCGGCCATCGCCAACTGCTTTTTCAGCTTGCGGGCCTCGCCGGCAAAGACCAGCGGCGGATACTTGGCAAGCTGCGCTTCAGTCGCCTTGAGCACCGCCAGATCAGGATAATCCGGCATCTGCACCCGTGGCTTGGCGCGCCAGTCCGATTTTGTCCAACCCGGTATCATGGGATTTGCCCTCCGTCTGCATATGGCCCTGCCCTATACGGAATAAGCGCCGGAATGCAAAGGGCGAAAGCCGCCGAATGGCCTTGCGGCTGGCGGCCATTCGCCATATCCATGCGCCATTACCGACATCGAAGGTCGCATCATGCCGATCCAGCCGCGCAAAGCCACGCAAACCCTCAAGGCAGAGGCACCGCGCCGCTTTGTCTTTCTGCTCTTGGACCGGTTCACCATGCTGTCCTTCGCCAGCGCCATCGAACCGCTGCGCATTGCCAACCGCGTGGTCGGCGAGCCGATCTATTGCTGGGCCCTGGCCGGCGAAAACGGCCAGTCGGCGACCTGTTCCAACGGCGCCAGCTTCAAGCTGGACATGGGGCTGGACGAGATTGACCGCGACGATACCTTGCTGGTCTGCGGCGGCATCGACGTGCAGAAATCGGCGACCAAGCCGGTGCTGAACTGGCTGCGGCGCGAGGCGCGGCGCGGGGTGACGATTGCCGGGCTTTGCACGGGTTCCTATGCGCTGGCCAAAGCCGGGCTGCTGGATGGCAAGAAAGCGACGATCCACTGGGAAAATCAGGACGGCTTCCTGGAGGAATTCGAGGATGTGAACCTGACCAAATCGGTCTTCGTGATGGACGGCAACCGCTGGTCCACCGCGGGCGGCACCGCGTCGCTGGACCTCATGCTCAAGGTGATTGCCGCCGATCAGGGCGAGGATGTGGCGAACACCGTGGCCGATCAGCTGATCTATTCGACCCCCCGCACCGATCAGGACACCCAGCGCCTGTCGATCCCGACCCGGATCGGCGTGCGGCATCCGAAGCTGTCTCAGGTCATCCAGATGATGGAGGGCAATATCGAAGATCCGATGTCGCCCGCCGACCTCGCCGAAGAAGTCGGCATGTCAACGCGCCAGTTGGAGCGGCTGTTCCGCCGCTACCTCAACCGCAGTCCCAAACGCTATTACATGGAGTTGCGGCTGCAAAAGGCCCGCAACCTGTTGATGCAGACCGATATGTCGGTGATCAACGTGGCGCTGGCCTGCGGTTTTGCCAGCCCGTCGCATTTTTCCAAATGCTACCGCAGCCATTACAACACCACGCCGTACCGCGAGCGCGGCACCCAAGGCACGCCGACCCCGGGTGTCGCGGGCCGGTTGTCGATTTAGGTCAGGTGCCGTCGTTGCAGACCGACATGGTGATCAGGCAATTGGCGGTATAGCCGTTGCAATTGCTCAGCGCCGTTTCTTCTGCCTTGGCGATGGATTTGTCGGCGGAGAAACCATAGCCATAGCCGTCACCCACCGCAACCGCGCCGCAAGCCGGGAAAACCACCACGGTGGCGCAATCGCCCGCGCCACATTGGCTGACAGCTTCGGTAGCCGCGTCACCCTTTGCGGCATAATTCTTGCCGAAGCCGATCTTGCCGCTAGCAGATGAGAACGCGATGGCCCCAAAAAGGTTCTCTGCCATAGCCGGGGCAGTACCGGCGGTCAGAGCCAATGCGCACAGCAAAAAGACAGTGGGTCGGTTGATCATCTTGGTTCCTTGAAAGCCATTGCTTCTGCCCAAAGTTGGCGATGATCGGCATTTTCGTCAAGGCCCATGTGTGAATTTTGCCGCGGTGCAGCAGAACTGCCGGAATGACCGCCATTTATTTTAACCTTGAAATACTATTCCCGCATGGGTAGAAGGGGCTTGCCCGCAGCAAACGCGGGTGGCGCAGTCCTGCCAAACCGGGGTTCCAAGACGCTTTCCTTTTTTTTCGGGGCACTCTAGGTTCGACGGCAGGATTGCGATCCAACATGGGAGATAACAATGAAAAAGCTGCTACTTGCCTCGGCTGCCACCGCACTTCTGGGCGGCGTTGCCGCGGCTGAAGATGTCAAAATCGGTATCCTGATCGGCTTCACAGGACCTCTCGAATCCCTGACCGGCCACATGGCCAACGCGGCCGAAGCTGCGATGAAAGAAGTCAACGACAGCGGCAAGGCGTTGAACGGCTGGACCTTTGTATCCGACCGCGGCGACAGCACCTGCATCGATTCGGCCGCTGCTACGACTGCCGCCGAAAAGATGGTCACGGCCGATGGCGTCAAGGGCATTATTGGCGGCGACTGTTCCGGGGTGACCGGCGCTGTGCTGCAAAACGTGGCGCGTCCGAATGGCATGGTGATGGTGTCGCCGTCCGCGACTTCGCCTGCGCTTTCGACTGCCGAAGATGACGGCCTGTTCTTCCGCACCGCACCGTCTGACGCCCGCGAAGGCGTAATTGCCGCGCAAATTCTGCAGGAGCACGGTGTGAAATCCATCGCGCTCAGCTATTCCAACTCTGACTACGGCAAGGGTCTGGCAGAGGCGATTTCGTCCTCATTCAAGAAACTGGGCGGCATAGTGACGATTGACGCTGCCCACGAAGACGGCAAGGCCGACTATTCCGCCGAAGTCGCGGCACTGGCGGCGGCGGGTGGCGACATTCTTGTGGTCGCAGGCTATCTTGACCAGGGCGGCAAGGGCATCATCCAGGCATCTCTGGACTCGGGTGCCTTCACCAAGTTCGAACTGCCGGGCGGCATGGTCGGCGACAGCCTGCCCAAGGCCATTGGTCCCGCGCTTGACGGCTCCTATGGTCAGGTCGCGCAATCAGACTCGCCCGGTGCCAAGATTCTGGCTGACATGGGCAAGGCCAACACGCCGGCCTATGACGCCACCTCTCCCTATACGATGGAAAGCTATGACGCAGCGGCGCTGATCATGCTGGCCATGCAGGCGGCGAAGTCGACCGATCCCAAGGT
>JAYUGA010000066.1:0-16857 GCA_043738565.1 Rhodobacterales bacterium | reverse complement strand
CCAATGCCCGCGCGATCCGGCTGGCCACCGGGCGGGCGCTGGCGGTCGGCCATGTCATTCCGCTGAACACCCGGACCGAGATCATGAACCCGATATTCGCGGATTTCATTGCCGGAGCGGGCGAGATCTATGCGCGCAACGGCTATGACATGATCCTGTCGGTGGTGCCGGACGAGGCGGAAGAGGCGACCTATCGTGACCTGATGGCGCGCGGCACCGTCGATGGCGTGATCGTCCACGCGCCCAAGACCAATGATCCGCGGATCAAAGTGCTGAAGGATATGGGCTTGCCGTTTGTGGTACATGGCCGGGCGACTGGGGCAGAGCTGGATTACAACTGGGTCGATGTGAACAACCGCCGGGCCTTTCAACGCGCGACCGAGTTTCTGCTGGACCTTGGCCACAAGCGGATCGCTTTGGCCAACGGGCTCGAGCATATGGATTTCGCGATTCGCCGTCGCACCGGATATGCCGATGCAATGGCCGCGCGGGGGATTCCGGTGGATGTGGCGCTGCTGTCGAGTGCCGAGATGACAGAGATCAACGGGTTCAGGTCCGCCGAAAAGGCGTTGGCGCTGGCGGAACCGGCGACGGCGTTCCTTTGCGCCTCGATGTTGCAAGGCATGGGGGTGCGGCGGGCCATTCAGGGGCGCAGCTTGCGGATGGGCCGGGATGTGTCGGTGATCATCTTTGACGACGATCTCAGCTATCTGCGCAATGGCGAGGATCTGCCGATTTTCACCGCCACCCGGTCGAGCGTGCGGGAAGCAGGGCGGTTGTCGGCGGAAATGCTGCTCGGGGTGATCAGCCAACCGGGCTTGCCACCGCAGCACAAGCTGCTGGAGGCAGAGCTTATCCTGGGCCAGTCAACCGGCCCTGCCCCCGTTCTATGATCCCGGAGCCATGATGCGCCCGAGCCGTTTCGATTTTCCCGAAGGTTTCCTGTTTGGTGCCGCGACGGCGGCCTATCAGATCGAAGGATCCAGGTTTGGCGGCTGCGGGCCCTGCCATTGGGACACGTTTGCCGCGCCGCCCGGCAATGTGGTGCGGGCGGAGGACGGCTCCGTCGCTTGTGACCACTATCACCGCTGGCCTGCCGATCTGGACCTGCTCAAGGCCGCCAATCTGGATGGCTACCGGGTTGCCAGCATCGCCACGATCAACGAGCCATGGTGCGTGGCCTGGCTGTCGCATTTCATGGGGGCTCACGCGCCGGGCCACCGCGACATTCGCGCGGCGGCGCGAGCGATGCATCCTGTGCTGCTGGCGCATGGCGCGGCGGTGCAGCGGTTGCGCGGCATGGGCCAGAAGCACCTGGGGATCGTCCTGAATTTTGGCCATACCGATGCGGCGAGCGAGGCCCCGGCGGACCAGGTGGCGGCGGTTTGGGATGGAATTTTCAACCGCTGGTTCATGGAAGCGATCACGCAGAAAACCTATCCGGCAGAGGTGCTTGCGGGGCTTTCTTCACACATACCGGAGGGCTGGCAGGACGACATGGCGCTGATCGGGCAACAGCTGGATTGGCTGGGCGTCAACTACACCGCCCGCCACACCATCGCGGCCCATCCGGGTGCGCCGTGGCCTGCAATCCGCGACGTGCCGGGGGCATTGCCCAAGACGCAAATGGGCTGGGAGATTTATCCGGCGGGGCTGGAGGGGTTCCTGACCCGGATACAGCGCGCCTATGTCGGCGATCTGCCGATCTATGAGACCGAGAATGGCATGGCCAATGCCGATCTGGTGGAAGATGGCGTTGTAAGCGATGGAATTCGGGAGGATTATCTGTTCGCACATCTGGATGCCACGCGCCGCGCGATCGCCAGCGGGGCAAATGTGAAGGGCTTTTTCTACTGGTCGCTGCTGGACAATTACGAATGGGCCGAGGGTTATGAGAAACGCTTCGGTCTGGTGCATGTCGATTTCAACTCGCTTGAGCGTGTCCCGAAATCGTCCTGCCACGCCCTTGCCCGCGCCCTTGCGCGCAACGATTGAGGTGACAGCATGACCGCCATCCTCGCCGATATCGGCGGCACCAACACCCGCGTTGCTTTGGCCGATGGCAAACAGGTGCGCCCGAACTCGATCGCCAAATTCCCCAATGCCGAGTTTGAAAGTCTGGAGCCGATCCTGATCCGCTATCTGAAAGAGGCGGGGATTGCCTCGGTCGAGGGTGCTTGTGTGGCGGCGGCGGGGCCGGTGCGGCATGGCGTGGCAGAGATGACCAACCTGTCGTGGATCATCGACCATCCGCTGCTGACCCGTGCCACCGGGGCTACGCATGTGGCGATCCTGAACGATCTGCAAGCCCAGGGTCAGGCTTTGGGACATATCGCACCCGAGTTTCTGCGACCCGTGGTCGAGGCCCCTGCCGTCCCCAATGCCTCGATGCTGGTGGTCGGGCTGGGCACCGGGGTCAACGCCGCCCCGGTGCACAACACGCCGTGGGGGCGGGTGGTGCCACCGTCGGAATGCGGCCATATCTCGATGCCGATCCGCAATGATGCCGATATGCGGCTGGCGCATTTCATCGAGACCTACGGCGAACATGCCCACGGCTTTGCCGGGGTCGAGGAGGTGCTGGCCGGGCGCGGGATCGAGCATCTCTATGCCTTTGTCACCCAGGAAGCCGGCGGGATCCACCCCAAGACCTCTGCCGAGATCATGGCGGCGCTGACGGCGGGCGAGGCGCATGCGGTGGCAACCGCGCGGCTTTACACCCGGATTCTGGGGTCGAACCTGGGCAATCTGGCGCTGACCCACCTGCCCTATGGCGGGATTTTCCTGATCGGCGGCATGAGCCGGGCGATGACGCCCTACCTCGCCCCGATGGGTCTGGCCGATGCGATCTGCGACAAGGGCCGCTTTGCCGAGTTTCTGCGGGCGTTCCCGGTGTGGATCGTCGAGGATGACTTTGCGGCGCTGACAGGCTGTGCGGCCTATCTTGCCAATGGCGGGCAAGGCTGACAGCGCCGGGGGTTTCACACCCCCGGGCCCCGGTGGGATATTTGCGCCAAAATGAAAGGCGCAGAGGAGAGGCCGGTCAGTTGGGCAGGTGATGCCGGAGGAACGCCAGCGCTGTGGCCAGACCATCTTGGGCGATGCCGTGGCCGGAACCTGCCATGACGTGACCGTAGGTGTCGAAGCCTGCCGCTGTCAGTGCATCGGCGGCGCGGCCCATTTCCGCGAAATCGACAACCTGGTCCTGATCGCCATGCAGGATCAGGATCGGCGGCCTGGCCCTGGTTTCAGCGACCAGCCGCTCGGGGTGGATCAGGCGGCCCGAGATTGCCACGACCGCCGCCATCGCCACAGCGCGGCGGGGGGCGACCTGAAGGCTCATCATGGCGCCTTGCGAAAATCCGACCAAGGCAAGGGCTTGCGGCCCCAGCCCCTCGTATGCCAGGCGCTGATCGATAAAGGCGTTCACATCGTCGGTGGCCAGTTGCAGACCCGCTTCCGCTTGTGCTGCGGTCGAGCCGTCAAAGCGCGGTATCGAGAACCACTGATGGCCTGTGGGGGCACCGGGGATGCGGTCGGCGGCGTCAGGGGCTGCAAAGGCGGTGTCGGGCAGATGCGGGGCCAGCACATCGGCGAGGCCCAGCAGGTCTGCCCCATCGGCACCATAGCCATGCAGGAACACCACCAGGCTTTTGGCCTTACCCGAAGCCGCTGGTTTGCGACCGAATTTCAGAACGCGGCTCATCGGACACCTTCCCGTGTTTTGGCCAGGCGGTAGTAGGCCCAAAGCGCGCGGGCCGCAACGGCGCGCCACGGGCTCCACGCCTCTGCCATCCCGCGGAAGGCGCGTTCGGTGGGACGGCTGGGCAGGTCGAACAACAGGCGCGCCGCCTCTTGCAGGGCCAGATCGCCGGGCGCGAAGACATCGGCGCGGCCCAGGGCAAACATGGCGTAGATTTCGGCAGTCCAGAAGCCGATGCCGGGGACGGCGGTGAGGGTGGCAATCACCTCAGCATCGGGGCGGCTGCGCAGAACGGCAAAGTCGATTCCGGCTTGGGCCAGCGCGCGGCCATAGCGGGCCTTCTGTCGGCTGAGGCCGGCGGCGCGGAGGGCGTCATCGCTGGCCGTGGCCATCTGCGCCTGTTCGGTCAGGCCTGCGGCTGCCAGCCGCGCCCAGATGGCGCTGGCGGAGGCGACCGAGACTTGCTGGCCGACGATGGCATCCAAGAGGGCGGTGAAGCCGTCGGCATGGCGGCGCAAGGGCAGCGGGCCGGTCAGGGCCAGGGCGCGGGCAAAGGGCGGGTGGTGCAGGCCAAGCCAGGCAGCACCTTCGGCCACGCAATCCGGGGTTTCGATGATGCGACCGACCATGTTTTCCCCTTGCCCATGAATCATCTGCGGGCGGCGTGGCGATTGTCCCTTGAACCCGCCTGCCCCGACCAATACCGATTGGCGATCATGTTGGAAAACGCTGACGCCCTCGCCCGCCGCAATGTCTATGTCCTTGTGGCCTCGCAGGCCATCCTTGGCGCACAGATGCCGATGATTTTCGTGGTGGCGGGGCTGGCGGGCAAGTCACTGGCGCCGAACGTCTGTCTGGCCACCTTGCCGATTTCGCTGATGGTGATCGGCTCGATGCTGACCGCCAACCCGATTTCGGCATTCATGGCGCGGTACGGGCGGCGGGCCGGGTTTGTGCTGGGGGCGTTTGCCGGGGCGCTTGGCGCGGCGATTGCGGCATTCGGGTTATCGCGCCATTCGTTCGTGATCTTTGTCTCCGGCGCGTTCATCACCGGGATTTATCAGTCGGCACAGGGGTTTTACCGCTTTGCCGCTGCCGATACCGCGTCGGATGCGTTCAAGCCCAAGGCGATTTCCTATGTGATGGCGGGCGGGCTGTTGTCGGCGGTCGTCGGGCCGGAGCTGGTCAAGCTGACCTCTGGCGCGCTGGCGGTGCCGTTCCTTGCGACCTATCTGACGGTGATCGGGTTGAATCTGGCGGGGGTGTTCCTGTTCGCGCTCTTGAACATCCCCAAACCCATAGCCGCCGAGGCCGGAGCCCCCCAGGGCCGGACCCGGATGCAGTTGCTCCGCACGCCGCGCATCGCGGTGGCGGTGATCGTGGCGACGGTCAGCTATGCCTTGATGAATCTGGTGATGACCTCCTCGCCGCTGGCGGTGGTGGGCAGCGGCTATCAGACCTCGGATGCCGCCAATGTGGTGACGGCGCATGTGCTGGCGATGTTCGTGCCGTCGTTCTTCACCGGCCAACTGATCGCCCGGTTCGGGGTGGAGCGGATCATGGCCATCGGACTGGTGATCCTGGCCGGGGCGGGCGTGGTGGCGATGGCGGGGGTGATGCTGGAGAATTTCTTCGGGGCGCTGATCCTGTTGGGGATCGGCTGGAACTTCGGCTTCATCGGAGCCACGACGATGCTGACCGCCTCGCACGCGCCCGAGGAGCGCGGCCGGATGCAGGGGATGAACGATTTTCTGGTGTTCGGTGGCGTGACTTTGGCCAGCTTTTCCTCCGGCGGGCTGATGAATTGTTCGGGCGGCTCGGTGCAGGGCGGCTGGCAGGCGGTCAATCTGGCGATGCTGCCGTTCCTGATCCTGGCGGGCGGTGCCTTGCTGTGGCTGTGGGTGCGGCCCAGGGCGGTGGCAAACTAGAGGCTTCGTGATGATCCGACTTGACATCTTCTCTGACCCGGTGTGCCCGTGGTGCTATCTGGGCAAGGCCAATCTGGACCGCGCTTTGGAGGCGCATCCGGATCATCCGTTTGCCATCGAATGGCATCCGTTCCAGTTGAACCCCGATATGGCGGCGGCAGGCGTGGACAAGCGCGAATATCTGCTGGCGCGGTTCGGGGGTGCAGCCGGGCTGGAGCAGATTCATCAACGTTTCCGCGACATTGCGGCAGAGAATGGCGTCACGATGGACCCCGATACGCCCCAACGCATCCCCAATACGCTGAATGCCCACCGCCTGATCCACTGGGCCGGGCTGGAGGGGCGGCAGACGCTGACGGTGTCGGCCCTGATGCTGGCCTATTGGGTCGAGGGCCGCGATATCGGCGATCTGGCGGTGCTGGCCGAGGTTGCGGCTGAGGCCGGAATGGACCGGGCGGTGGTGGTGCGGCTGCTGGCTTCGGATGCCGATCTGGACGTGATCAAGGCGCGTGAGGCCCATGCCCGCGAGCGGGGCGTCAATGCGGTCCCGACATTCCTGATCGACAACAAATATGTCGTCTCGGGGGCGCAGCCGCCCACGATGTGGGGCCGCGCGATTGCGGAAATGACGGGCAAGGCCGGATCCGGGGCCGCGTGATGGCCATTGCACGCCCCTCCCAGAATGAATTCGTGGCAATGATGGCGATGCTGTTCGCCACGATGGCGCTGTCGATTGACGCCATGCTGCCCGCGCTGCCGGTGATCGCGGCGGAACTGACGCCGGGCGATGCCAACCGGGCGCAACTGGTGGTGTCGAGCTTTTTTCTGGGCATCGGGATAGGCACCCTGATCACCGGCCCGGTGTCGGATGCCATCGGACGCAAAGTGGTGATCCTGGGTTGTGCCGTGGTGTTCCTGATCGGTGCGGCGCTGTCCTATGCCGCCCCCAGTCTGGAGTTTCTGCTGTTCGCCCGGGTGTTGCAGGGCATCGGCGCCTCTGGCCCGCGGGCGGTGGGCACGGCGATGATCCGCGATCTCTACAAGGGCCGCGACATGGCGCGGATCGTGTCCTTCGTGATGATGATCTTTACCCTGGTGCCGGCCATCGCGCCCCTTATGGGCCAGGCCATCTTGCTGGTCGGCACCTGGCGGACGATCTTTGCCGCCTTCATGGTGTTCTCGCTGGTGGTCAACCTCTGGGTGACGCTGCGCCTGCCCGAAACCCTGGCGGTCAGCGCCCGGCGGCCCCTGCACCTGTCACTGCTGTGGCAGGCCGCCAAAGAGCTGACCCGGCACCGCATCGCGCTGATCGCAACGCTGTGCCAAAGCCTGACCCAGGCATTTCTGGTGGCGACGCTGTCGTCGCAGCAGCAGATCTTCGAGCAGCGCTTTGACCGGGCATCGACCTTTCCGCTGTGGTTCGCGGTGATCGCGATTGGCGCGATGAGCGGCAGCGTGGTCAATTCGCGGATCGTCATGCGGGCCGGGATGCAGCGGGTGCTGAAAATGACCTACGGCGCCCAGATCGCGCTGACCGGGGTGGTGTTGCTGGCAAACCTCAGCGGCCTCTTGCCAGAGGTGCTGGTGTTCCCGTCGCATATCCTGTGGTCGATGGGGGTGTTCGCCATGATGGGCCTGACGATGGGCAATCTGAACGCCCTCGCGATGGAGGACCTGGGCCATATCGCGGGCTTTGCCTCGTCGGTGATCACTGCGGCTTCGACGGTGCTGGCGGTGCTGCTGGCGGTGCCGGTCGGGCTGGCGTTCAACGGCACCCAGATCCCGCTCTTGGTGGGCGGCACGCTGTTTGCGGTGCTGGCGCTGGGGCTGATGCAGTTTGTGAAAAAGCCGACGCTGGCCTGAGCGGTCTCGGGCCCGCCGGACCGCAAGCGCGTCGATGCTGCCAGCACCCGGGGCAAGGTGCTGGCAGCGGGCTCACTTGAGCGGCATCATAAGATGTTCGTACGGCGTGCCTTCCCACATGACATAGGGCATGGTGGTGTCCGGGGCCTTGCCACCGGGATAGCCGGTCACCAGACCCTTGATGTTCACCACCATGACATGCGAGGCGGTGTCCACCCAGGTTTCGCCAGCGGGCGGCGTCATCGCATAGGGATCGGAATTGCTGCCAGCCGGCCCGCCCTCCAGCATGTAGATGAAGCCGATCTTGCCCGCCGGGGGATCTTTATGGCCCATCCAGGCCCCGGCCCAGGCAAAGGCATTGGCATCGCCGCACATCGGATCGTTACCGGGGGTGGTCGGCGTATCGGGCATGCACCACCAGCCGTTCTTGCCCTCGCGCAGGGTCCGCATCGCGCCATTGTCGCCCGCGGCATAGATCGTCGCCCCGGAGCCAACCGAAGCCGGTGCGGCCATTTCGGCGTTCTTGATCAGGGCGGCGTCATCGGCCGAGGCCATTGACCCAAACGCAACCGACAGCGCGCCTGCGGCTATTGTTACAAGTTTCGTCATGATTTCACTCCTTTGAGTTGTTGCCTCAGATGTCCCACGCCTGAACCGTGGTCTGCCGGACAATGCCCTTGGGGCCCAGTTCCGCCGTCGAGGAGGCCATGACCCGGGTTCCATCCGGGTAACGGCAGCCCTGCAGATAGGCGAGCTGATTGCCCTCGTGCAGGCCGTATTCGATCTTGTGCGTCATGTCGCGGCCGCAGACGTCATCGTAATAGCCGCCAATCGCCGTGGCCCCAACGAGGGTGCGCGGACGGCTGGGCGGGTTGTCCTTGTCGATGACGGTCAGCGTGGCATCGGCAGCGTAAAGCGCTTTCATGCCCCCGGAATCTCGGGCTTCGACGGCTTTGCGCAGTGCGTCAATCGTAGACGAAATCTGGCCCATGCTGGACCTCCTTTGCTGCTGAATATTGTGGATTTGCGGCAACCTGCGGCTACCGGATCGGTGCAGAGACTCGAAAGGGTTTCGGCGGTCTCTGGAAATATCTTTACCTATTAGTTAGTAGATTGTCAACTAGTAGATAAATGCCCGGCAACCTGCTATGCTGCGCCAGATACGTGCCGTCAGGGCGCGTCAGGCCCGAAGGGATGTCATGGATCAGAGAACCGCCGCCCCCCACACCTCGCAGCAGATTCTGGACATTGCCCAGAGGCTGGTGCAGACCCGTGGCTTCAACGCCTTCAGCTATGCCGATATCGCCGAGGCGCTGAAGATCACCACGGCAAGCCTGCACTATCATTTCGCCTCCAAAGCCTCGCTCGGCGTCAATCTGATCGAGCGGTATACGCGGGATTTTTCCGACATCCTTGGCAGAATCGACGCCGAGACCGCGCTTGGCGGTGGCAGGGCGGACCAGAAATTGCAGCGCTACGCCGCAGCTTTTGCGGATGTTCTGGCAGACGACCGTTCCTGCATGTGCGGTATGCTGGCGGCAGAGTTCGAAACCCTGCCGAAAACCATGCAGGTAGCGCTTGAGGGCTTTTTTGTCATGACCGAGAGCTGGCTGGAGAAGGTGCTGGAAGAGGGCCGCGCCACTGGCAGTCTGCATTTCCGGGGCTCAGCGCACGAGGCGGCGCAATATCTGAACGGATCGCTGGAAGGGTCAATGATCATGGCTAGGTCCGGTGGCGGGATGGCGCGGTTCGATTTTGCGATCCGGCACCTGCTGGAAGGGTTTGGTGCCTAGGGTTGCAAGCAAATGGCTGATTTCTTCCACAGCGTTCAGCGACGGTTCAGCCTGCCTTTGCCATTTTCACGATCTTTTCCGCCAGATCCTTGGCGATGTTGAACGCCCCCTTGATCCGGTCGGCCTCAAGCTTCATCTCGCCCACCAGCACGATCTTGTTGCCGACAATCCGCGCCGCCTGCCCCTGCGCCTTGACGAATTCCACCAGACCCGCCGGATTGGCGAATTTGTCGTTGTGAAATTGCACGGTCGCCCCCTTCGGCCCGACATCCAGCCGCGAAATCCCGGCCTTTTTGCACAGGGCCTTGATGCGGACGATGACCATCAGCGTGTTCACTTCCTTGGGCAACGGCCCGAAGCGGTCGATCAGTTCGGCGGCGAATCCCTCCAGTTCGACCTTGCTGCCAAGGCTGGACAGGCGGCGATACAGGCCAAGGCGGATGTCGAGATCGGGGATGAACGCCTCGGGGATCATCACCGGAACGCCAAGGTTGATCGTCGGCGCCCATTGGTCATCGACCGCGGACAGCCCCTGCAACTCGCCGGATTTGATGCGGGCAATCGTGTCTTCCAGCATCTGCTGGTAGAGTTCGTAGCCGACTTCCCTGATATGGCCCGACTGTTCCTCGCCCAGCAAGTTCCCCGCACCGCGCTGGTCAAGGTCATGGCTGGCGAGGTTGAAGCCGGCGCCGAGGTTGTCGAGCGACCCCAGAAGGCGCAGGCGTTTGCTGGCTTGCGGCGTCAGGGGGGCGCGGGGTTTGGTGGTCAGGTAGCAATAGGCGCGGGTCTTGGCGCGGCCCACGCGGCCCCGGATCTGATACAGTTGCGACAGGCCGAACATGTCGGCGCGGTGGATGATCATGGTGTTGGCGGTCGGGATATCCAGACCGCTTTCGACGATCGAGGTCGCCAGCAGCACGTCATGTTTGCCGTCGTAGAACTGGTTCATCCGGTCATCGAGATCGCCCGCCGCCAACTGGCCGTGAGCGATGACATAGCTGACTTCGGGGACGTGGGTTTTCAGGAAATCCTCGATTTCATGCAGGTCGCTGATGCGGGGCACAACATAAAAACTCTGGCCGCCGCGATAGTGTTCGCGCAGCAGGGCCTCGCGCAGGGTGATGGTGTCGAACTCGCTGACATAGGTGCGGATCGCCAGACGGTCCACCGGCGGCGTCGCGATGATCGACAGATCGCGCACCCCGGTCAGCGACAGTTGCAGGGTGCGCGGAATTGGCGTGGCGGTCAGGGTCAGGACATGGACCTCTGACTTCATCTCTTTCAGGCGTTCTTTGTGGGAGACGCCGAAATGCTGTTCCTCGTCGATCACCATCAGTCCGAGGTTCTTGAAACGCACCGATTTGGCAAGCAGCGCATGGGTGCCGACCACGATATCGACGGTGCCGTTTGACATGGCCTCACGGGTGGCAGTGGCATCTTTCTGGCTGACAAAGCGGGACAGCGGGCGCACCGAGATCGGAAAGCCGCGAAAGCGCTCGGCAAAGCTGCGGTAATGCTGACGGGCGAGCAGCGTGGTCGGGCAGATCAGCGCCACCTGCATCCCCGACAGCGCCGCGACAAAGGCGGCGCGCATCGCCACTTCGGTCTTGCCAAAGCCGACATCACCGACGATCAGGCGGTCCATCGGCGAGCCTTTTTCAAGGTCGGCGACAACGTCGGCGATGGCGGAAAGCTGGTCGTCGGTTTCGGTATAGGGGAAGCGCGCCGCAAACGCCTCCCATATGCTGTGCGGAGCCTCCAGAATCGGCGCGTGGCGCAGGGCGCGTTCGGCGGCGATGCGCATCAGTTTGTCGGCTATCTCGCGGATGCGTTGCTTGAGTTTGGCCTTCTTGGCCTGCCACGCGCCGCCGCCCAAGCGGTCCAGAAGGCCGTCTTCGTGGCCGTAACGGCTGAGCAGTTCGATATTCTCGACCGGCAGATACAGTTTGGAATTCTCGGCATATTCCAGCGCCACGCAGTCATGCGGCGCCCCCAGTGCCGTGATGGTTTCCAGCCCCAGATAGCGCCCGACGCCATGTTCGACATGCACCACCAGATCGCCGGGGGTCAGGGTATCGACCTCGCGCAAAAAGTTGTCGGCCTTGCGTTTCTTGCGCGGCTTTGACACCAGACGGTCACCGAGGATGTCCTGTTCCGACAGAACCGCAAGCCCCGGCGCGGTAAAGCCAGCCTCCAGTGCCCAGATCATCAGGAACAACCCGCCGCGACCTTCGGGCACCTCGCGGAAATCCTTGACCGGCCTGGCACCTTTCAGGCCCTGATCCTGCAACAATCCGTCCAGCCGTTCGCGGGCACCTGCGGACCACGAGGCGATGACGACCTGGCGATCTTGCAGCATCACATGAAGATGGTTGGACAAGATCCCGAAAAGGCTTACTTGTTCCTGCTGGCGTTCGGGCAGGAAATTGCGACCGACGCGACCCTGCGCATCCAGAACCCCCGGCCCCGGCGATTGCGGCAGCGGCGACAGTTGCACCACGCGGTGGTCGGACAGGGCCGCTTCCCAAGCGGCGTCATCCAGATACAGCAGGTCGGGGGCGCTCGGTTTGTAGACCGAGTCGAGCCGCCCCCTCGCCGTCATCGCCTCGCGCCGCGCGTCGTATTGATCGGCGATACCGTCCCAACGGGACAGCCGCGAGGCGGTTACCTGATCATCGAGCAGGACCGATGCGGCAGGCAGGTAATCGAACAGGGTTTCCAGTCGGGCATGGAAGAACGGCAGCCAGTGTTCCATACCCTGATGCCTGCGGCCCGCGCTGACGGCTTCGTAGAGCGGGTCGTCGGAACCGGCGGTGCCAAATTCGGCGCGGTAGTTCTGGCGGAAGCGGGTGATGGCGGCTTCGTCCAGAATGACCTCGGACATCGGCGCGAATTCAACGGCTGACAGCTTTTGCGTGGTGCGTTGGGTGACGGGATCAAAGCGGCGGGCACCGTCCAGCACATCGCCAAAGAAATCAAGCCGCACCGGGCCACCGCGACCGGGCGGAAAAATGTCGACGATGCCGCCGCGCAGGGCATAATCCCCCGGCTCGGCCACGGTCGAGACCGGCGAAAAGCCCATGCCGGTCAGGAAGCGTTTCAGGCGGTGGTCGTCGACCCTATCACCGACTTTGGCGACAAAGGACGCGCCCTGCATGACGTCGCGCGCGGGCAGGCGTTGGGTGGCTGAATTGAGCGTGGTCAGCAAGATGATCGGCTTGGCCAGACCGGCGGCCAAGGCGGCCAAAGTGGACATGCGCCGCGCCAGAATATCGGGGTTGGGCGAGACGCGGTCATAGGGCAGACAATCCCAGGCCGGCAGTTCCAGCACCGGCAGTTCGGGGGCCAGAACCGCCAGGGCGGCCCGCATCGCCTCCATCCGCCGGTCGTCGCGGGCGACGTGGATCACCGATTGGCCACGTGCCCATTCGCGAGCCAGAAGCCTGGCGTCATAGCCCTCGGGTGCGCCGCCCAGAAGAATGCGGTCGGCCATAGATCACCCCGGCAGGCTGATCTGAAGGTTCACATACATGCCATACAGCGAGGTGAAGAAGATCGAAAACATCCCCAGCACCTGCACCGACAGGCGGTGGCGGAACAGGCGGCGGAACAGGGCGTCGCCATGCCCCTCGCCCGCCTCGATCATGACCGAGCTGCGCAGGGACAGATACCCCAGGATACACAAAGGCACGAACAGGAACAGCACGGCCTGCGCGAATTCCACATCATACAGAAAGGCCAGCAGACCCAGCACCGTCACCGTGAAACACAACACGCCGATCAACCAGAGCCCGTAATTGCGCGAGGCACCCAGCATGCGCGCGACATTGATGCGCACCAACGTTTCCAGATCCGCCAGCGCCTGACCCTGTTCGCGGCGGGCGCGGTAGACCATGTCATAGGGCACCCCCAGCACCCAATGGCTGGCCGAGGACCAGATCACGCCAAGCGCGATCCAGTACCACAGATTCGAAAACGACCGCATGTCGATCAGATCGAACAGCGTCTGATACCAATTCACCCGTCGTCTCCGTATCTTGAACCCTGCAAACGAGGCGCGGCATCTTGAGCCGCGCGCGTTTCCATGACAGGCAGAAGCCAAAGCTGCAAGCCCTCCATGCTCAAGGAAGCCCGCCCATGCGCCCGATATCCGCGCCCTTCCCCGCCGCCCGTTTTCGCAGACTGCGCCAAAGCCCGGCCCTGCGGGCGCTGTCGCAGGAAAACACGCTGTCGACGGGCGATCTGATCTGGCCGGTCTTTGTTCGCGACGGGACCGGCGTGCGGGAACCGGTGGCCTCGATGCCCGGAGTGGCGCGGCTGTCGGTCGATCTGGTGGTCGAGGCGGCCAGTGAGGCGGCAGGGCTGGGGATACCGGCGATCTGTCTGTTTCCCTATACCGATCCGGCTTTGAAGACGGCGGGATGTGAAGAGGCGTGGAACCCCGAAAACCTGACCAACCGGGCGATCCGGGCGATCAAGCGCCAGGTGCCGGGGATCGCGGTGATGACGGATGTGGCGCTCGACCCCTATAACATCGACGGCCATGACGGATTGGTCCGCGATGGCGTGATCCGGAACGACGAGACTTTGGCGGCGCTGGTCAAGCAGGCGTTGGTGCAGGCCGAGGCGGGGGCGGATATCATCGGACCGTCGGATATGATGGATGGCCGGATTGGCGCGATCCGCCAGGCTCTGGAAGGTGCGGGCCATCACGGCGTGGCGATCATGTCCTATGCGGCGAAATATGCGAGCGCGTTCTATGGGCCGTTCCGCGATGCGGTGGGGGCTTCCAGCGCGCTGAGGGGCGACAAGAAGACCTATCAGATGAACCCCGCCAACAGCGACGAGGCCATGCGGCTGATCGAGCGTGACCTGCGCGAGGGTGCCGATATGGTGATGGTCAAACCGGGGCTGCCCTATCTCGACATCATCCGGCGGGCCAAGGACATGTTCGGCGCGCCGACCTATGCCTATCAGGTGTCGGGCGAGTATGCGATGCTCAAGGGTGCTGCGGAACGGGGCTGGATCGACGGCGACGGCGCGATGCTGGAAAGCCTGATGGCGTTCCGGCGGGCGGGCTGTGACGGGGTGCTGACCTATTTCGCACCGGCTGCAGCGCGGGCGATCCGGGCGGGGCGGTATTGAGTTCGGCGGCTGATTGCCCAAGGTTGCGGCAAGGCATGACAGGCTCGCTTTGGTAGGCTATAGTGCCGCCAAAGGGCCCCTAGAGCCCGGTATGAGGCAGGAGGCGAAGATCATGGCGGTATCCCGGCGGAGTTTCATGGGGTTTGGGGCGGCGGCCTTGTTGGCGGCTTGCGACAACTCCCTGCTTGGCAATGGTGTGGGTTCGAACGGATCGGCACAGATTGATGCGCGGGTGGATGCGACGCGCGAGTATCTGTTCTCGAACTATCCCGGCACCCGCGATCTGGCGGCCAGCGCCAAGGGCATCCTGATCATGCCGCTGATCACCGAGGTCGGTTTCGGCATAGGCGGCAGCTATGGTCGCGGGGCGCTCAGGATCAATGACGTGACGGTGGATTACTATTCCGCCACCCGCGCGACGTTCGGCATCCAGATCGGGGCCCAGCAATATGCCCATGCCTTGTTCTTCATGACCGAGAATGCACTGGGCGATTTCCGGCGCGGTTCGGGCTGGGTGGCGGGGGCTGACCTGCGTTACGCAACACCGGAGCAGGGCGGTTCGATCGGCAAGGACACCACCGAACTCGACCCGGTGGTAGCGCTGGTCTTTGGCCAGCAGGGGCTGATTGCCGGCGCGACCCTGTCGGGCGTCAAGTACAGCCGGATCATCCCGTAACGCGGCGTCCGGTTCCGGACGGTTTTTGGACCCCCTTGGAATCAAGCGATTCCCGGGTTCGCATTGGTATGATTGACGCGGTGGCGGGTGCGGCAGGCGCGGGGGTTCCCGAACCGTCGCAAGGCCATGCTGCGCCTCACGATTCCGGTGCCGCATCGCTCGGCGCCGTCGCAGCGGGCGGCTGCTCTGGTGGTGCCGGAACTGGCGTGGGGGCACAAAAAGTCCTCTGCACCCGGCGATCGGCTCGACCGGCCCGCGGCCTGCGGCCTGCGGTCAAAGCGCCACACCAACGGACCAGAATCAAACCGCCTTGGCAATCCCCGCCGCCAAGGCCAATCGCAACCTCAGCCGACCAGTTCAAGGCCCGAGAAGTAGAACGCGATCTCCCGCGCCGCCGCCGCCGCACTGTCCGAGCCATGCACCGAATTCTCGCCAACCGACAGCGCGAAATCCTTGCGGATCGTGCCTTCTGCGGCGTTCGCGGGATTGGTCGCCCCCATTACTTCGCGATTTTTCAGAATGGCATTCTCGCCCTCCAGAACCTGCACCACGACCGGCTCCGACGCCATGAACGCGCACAGTTCGCCATAGAACCCGCGCTCCTTATGCTCGGCATAAAACGCGCCCGCCTGTGCCAGCGACAGATGAATGCGCCGCGATGCGATAACCCGCAGCCCGGCATCCTCGAATTTGGCAGTGATCTTTCCGGTCAGGTTGCGCTTGGTGGCGTCGGGCTTGATGATCGACAGGGTGCGTTCGGTGGCCATGATACTCTCCAGATGACAAGGCGCAGGGCCAGTGCCCCGCGCCGGAATGTTGCGCCGCCTGCTATCACGCAGCTTGCCCCTTGAAAAGCACAATGCACCCGTGTTTTCTGCCCCCGCAAGGAGCCCCCGAATGTCCAAAGCCCCCTTCGCCCTCGTCGGCCTCGACCATGTCGTCTTCCTGGTCGACGACCTGCAACGCGCGGTGACCTTCTACACCGATGTCCTCGGCTGCGTTCCCGGCTATACCTACCCGGCCCTCGGGATGGAACAGCTCTGGTGCGGCTCGGCCCTGATCGTGCTGTGGGATACCACCCACCCTGGGGCCGCCTCTGCCATCCCGCCGGTCAAGGGCGGCCGCAACGTCGATCACGTCTGCATCACCACCACCCCCTTCGCACCGCAAGCCATGCGCCGGCACCTCGCCGCCCATGCCGTAGCCATCGAACGCGAAGCCACCCACGGCGGCGCCCGCGGCATGGGCCACAGCTTCTATTTCCGCGACCCGTTCGGCAACAAGCTCGAGGTCAAAGGCCCCGCCGAATACCCTGACGGCCGCGCCACCTGACATTCATTTGCTCATAAATATCCCACGGGAGGTCTGGAGGGTGTGAAACCCTCCAGCCGCCCGCCAAATCACCGCCCCCGGTTGACCTCGCCGCCCCCATAGGGCACTCCCCCGCCATCATGCTCAAAATAACCGACATCACCTATTCCGTCGAAGGCCGCCCGCTGCTGGAGGGTGCCTCGGCCACCATCCCGACCGGCCACAAGGTCGGTCTTGTCGGCCGCAACGGCTCCGGCAAGACCACCCTCTTCCGCCTGATCCGCGGCGAACTGGCGCTGGAAGGCGGCGAGATCTCTCTCCCCAGCCGCGCCCGCATCGGCGGCGTCGCCCAGGAAGTCCCCTCGTCCGAAACCTCGCTGATCGATACCGTGCTGGCGGCGGATACCGAACGCGCCGCACTTCTGGCCGAAGCCGAGA